>NZ_JAQDGZ010000028.1:0-30618 GCF_027663865.1 Coprococcus sp. AF99-45 | reverse complement strand
TGGTGAAGGGTGATGAGGTGGTCAAGATTAGTAAAGTATTCTGAAATCTTCTTTTGTTCCTCAATAGCAGTAGGAACCGTAAGATACAAATTCCTCAATTTATTCAAGTACATATATGTACGAGAACCACCTTGCTTCTGTAAAATTGCATATCTAGCAAATTCTCTTCCATAGTTCAGCTGGTATTGCAAATATCTTGAATCTAAATTCTCATCTGTCGTAAAAACAGGATAAAGTGTACTAACTATGCCGTTTTCAGCAATATCATTGATGTTAAAATGGAATATTTCATCATCTGACATATGGCGATAAGTAAAGTATCCATAAGGTACTATGTTATATCCTGTGTTATCTGCGGATGCTATTTGATTTCCATCATAATAATCTGTTTGAAAAAAAATCCCCTTCCTTGAAGATGTTAAAACTGGATATTGATTGTTTTCTGTTGTTTTTTCTGTATACTCAACAATATTATCCCCCAACTTACGCTGTTCCCAATCTTCACTATACCCTTCAAATCTAATTTTAGGTTTTCCCATCTCTACCCCTCCATTTTCCCGATCAAATCATTCAAAGATGCCATTATTGACGCATCATCTGATGTTAATTCTTTGAGCATTGAAAGGAATTTTCCCTGCACTTTTTCGATTTCTTCATCCGTTTTCTTCATTTCACCTAAAAGTGCCGGCAGATCAACCTCTTCTTCTTTCTCAAAATTATCAACATATCGTGGTATATTGAGGTTAAAGTCATTTTTTTCTATATCTTCAAAGTTGGCAAGGAATGCCTCTTTTTCTACAGTTTCTCTCTTACTGTACAGATTGATAATCTCTTCAATATGTTCATCTGTCATTTCATTTTGCTTTTTCCCTTTATTGAACTTCTTGGAAGCATCAATAAATAATACATCTCTGCCATCTCTGTGCTTTTTCAATACAATGATGCAAGTCGGAATGGACGTGTTATAGAAAAGATTTGCAGGTAATCCTATTACCGCATAAATATTTCCTGAACGAAGCAGTTTTTCTCTGATTTTTCCTTCAGCTGCGCCGCGAAAAAGAACACCATGTGGTAAAACAATTGCCATAGTTCCATTACTTTTCAAATGATACAGTCCATGAAGCAGAAATGCATAATCTGCTTTCGACTTCGGTGCCAGTACACCATAATCACTGAATCTTTCATCTTGTAAAAATCCGGCAGCTGCACTCCATTTTGCTGAATACGGTGGATTCATAAGTACCATATTGAAATCTGTTTCTTCTCCTGTAGGCCAGTCTCCGTCAAGTGTATCTCCGTTACGAAGTTTCTGGTTTTCTGCCACAATTCCATGAAGGAACATATTCATTCTTGCCAAATTGTAAGTAGATGTATTCAATTCCTGTCCATAGTATTTAATATATTCTGGATGCTTTGCATATTTTTTTGCATTCAAAAGAAGCGAACCTGATCCCATACATGGATCATATACTGACAGACCTTGCTTTTCTTCCTGTCCCTTGATTGCAATTCTGGTTAAAATTTTTGATACTGCCTGTGGAGTATAGAATTCTCCTGCTTTTTTTCCTGTCTCCGATGCAAACCATCCAATCAAAGTTTCATATGCATTTCCAAGTATTTCTACATCCGAATTCAACAAGTCTGCATTATCAATTACTTTAATCAAACTTGCAATCGTATCACTCTGCTTTTGATCTCCCACTCCTAAACGATTGGAATACAAATCAATATCCGTAAACAAATCCACGAACAATTCATCACTTTGCTCAATATTATTAAATGCCTTCTGTAACTGCTCACGGCTAAAAGAATTATTTCTAGCTGCATCCGCAAAATAAGTGTAGGTAAGCTCCGGTTCAATCACATAATGGCATACACTTTTCATTTCCGTCTTTAACGCTTCTCCATCTTCTCCATTAAGAACTTTCACATATGCATCCAGTGCCTCTTTCAAGCTCTCTGGTTTTCCATCACAAATCATATCATATACTTTTATCAGAAAAGAATCGGATAAGTACTTGTAGAAAACAATCCCCAGCAAATAATCTTTATACTCATTAGCATCCATTTTTGAACGCAAAACATCCGCCCCACTCCATAACACACTGTTTAAATCCCTGCTGTTCTCCATTTCAGCCATTTTATACTCCTCCGTCTTCTGTTATTTCGCCGCAATGGGCTACTTTCTAATCATAGTGAAAGTATACCATACCTTCAAAAAATATGGTACTCATTCATCCTCTGTATTCTGCATAGAAAAAGACTGAAAGATACCTCTCCACAATAGCTTTCAGTCTTCCATCTTATTCTTTTCCACAATTAAACAGCACCCATTTACATCTTCCAAACCAGCTCCACGCCAACTTTCATCACCCCGGCAAGCAACATCACCCAGATTGGATTCATCTTCACCTTCCTGAGCAAGATCACACATACCACAAATATTCCAACCATCAGCCAACTGGTATCAGATATCACCATTTTCCCAGAAGCTTCCCAGAATGCTGTCTGCAAAATGGAAATTCCCGCCGATCCGATCAGTGCGACCACCGCCGGTCTGATCCCTCCAAGTATTCCCTGCAGCATGTCCATTTCCCGGTATTTTAAGTACAATTTTGCAATGATCGTCACGATAATGCAAGATGGTGTGATATATCCAAGTGTAGCCACAACCGCTCCCGGCATTCCGGTCAGTTTCATCCCAACAAAGGTTGCTGCATTGATCGCAATCGGTCCCGGAGTCATCTGGGAAATGGTGATCAGATCCGTAAATTCCGTCATGCTGAGCCAGTGATGCACATTTACGACCTGCCCCTGGATCAGTGGAAGTGCCGCATATCCACCTCCAAAGCTGAACAAGCTGATCTGAAAAAAGCTTAAAAATAATTGTATATACATCATACTCTTTTCCTCCGTCTGTTCCAGATTGTCCGGATTACACCAAAAACTCCACTTGCAATCACAATATAAATCACATTGATTCCCAATACACAGGCTGCTATAAAGGCTGCAATCATAACAATCGTTGCCACATTATCTTTCTTTTTTATAATTCCACATCCCATTTCATAAGTGACCGAGGCAATCACAGCTCCGACACCTGCCTGCATCCCTTCCAGCATCTGACTCACCAGATAATTATCCCGAAATGCATGATAAAAAGCAGAGATCAAAGAAATGATCACAAACGGTGGAATAATCGTTCCAATAATTGCAACCAGTGTTCCTGTAAGGCCGGCAAGCTTATACCCAACCACGATTGCCCCATTTACCGCAATCGGTCCCGGTGCTGACTGCGCGATTGCCACCAGATCCAGCATTTCATTTTCTTCAATCCAATGATAATCATCCACAAACTTTTTCTTCATCAGCGTAACGATCACATAACCGCCGCCAAATGTAAATGCACTTAGATATAATGTAGATAGAAAAAGTTTAACCAACACTTCTCTTTTATTCTTCATAATTTTTATCCTCCACCCATTAGTATATCTTTGCTTTATACAGATGTAAATTAAAATCCAGGTAAATTTCAAAACCTTTCCGAAACCTTTCCAATACAATTTTACCTCTTGACTTTTCCAACAATCTCATTTATCATATATAACATATCAATTTAGTAGGTTTATAAAGGAGTGACACAGAATGAACATCTTATGCTTTGGCGACTCAAACACATATGGCTACAAACCGGACGGAACCGGCAGATTTGACACCGACACCCGATGGACCAGTCTGCTTCAGAAGAAGCTGGGTGCTGACCACCGTGTGATCGAAGAAGGTCTTTGTGGAAGAACCACTGTATTTCAGGATGATCTTCGTGAGGGACGCCGTGGACTTGATCTGATCGGTGTCACGATGGAAATGCATAACCCTATCGATCTCCTTATCGTTATGCTCGGAACCAACGACTGCAAAACAAGATACAATGCGTCCGCAGGAACCATTGCCAAAGGATTGGCTCAAGTCATCCAAAAAGCCCGAAAAAACGCTTCTCAGCCTTTTGATCTCCTCGTCATTTCACCGATCCATCTGGGTGAAGGTGTTGGCGATCCTGGCTTTGATCCGGAATTTGATGAAAAATCCGTAGAAGTTTCAAAAAAGCTTGCTGAAGAATATCACAAAGTGGCACTTCTGCATCATGCAGCATTTCTGGATGCCTCCGCATTTGCATCTCCAAGCACCACAGATCGCGAGCATCTGGATGCAGCCGGTCACGCTGCACTTGCTAATGCAATCTATGAAAAAGTTATCGATATGCAAAAAGAACTGGAAAAAGCGGTATAGATTTTTAACGTCTATACCGCTCTTCGTATTCTTCATTAAATATAAATCCGCATGATATTGATCACAAATCCAATCGCCCCAAGTGTCATAAACACAAGCGCAGCTCCTGCTGCCTTTTTTCTTGTTTCAATCTTTTCCTGATCTTCGATGCTCATATTCTGGACCGGATATTTTCTTCTACCGATCAGATAAAGAATCAGTCCACTTGAATTATTTCCATTCATCGCCCAAAATCCCCAGAATTTCGGGTGCTTTAAGCCTCTTGCTTTTGCATCTGATACCGTCATCTGATAAATCTGCCATGCGGTGCAGATTGCTCCTACCAACGCAATTGCTCCGCTTGCTACTGCTGCTATTTGATTCCATCCCATAATAATCTGCCTCCTAAATCCGTTTGATAATCTGATAAAGCAATGCCGATGAACTCATGATTACCACACAAAATACAATTACCAGATAATAGGTTCCTTCCGGCAACAGCATGTTCAGCGCAATCAACAGTATCATCAGTATAATATTTAAAAGAATTGCTCCAGTCAGTTTTTTGTTGCTTTTTACAACATTTGTACTCTCTTCCAGATGTTCTGCCATCTTCTGATCTCCTTTCAACAGTTCATCAAGACTTACGGAATATAGATCACTAAGTGCAATGACACTGATAATATCTGGATACGATTTTTCATTTTCCCAATTGGAAATAGTCTGGCGGGAAACATCGATTTTCTCTGCAGCCTTCTCCTGGGTAAGCCCGGCTTCTATCCGTGCATTTTTTAGTTTCTTCCCTATTTCCATAATTCCTGTTTCTTCCTTTCACGGACATCATTCCATATAGAACACCAAAAGTCTATCAAACATCTTTTACAAATGGCATTTTTGCCTGTCAAAATTCTTTTACACCGGCAAATATACCTGTATCTTACCATCCGGAGAGATTTGTATCAAGAAAACTATGGCACTTTCTCCTCGCATCTGTTAAAATAGGATTTCAGAAACGGAGGTTTTGAAATGCTAAAATCCTATGTCTGTTTTGACCTGGAAACAACCGGGCTTGACCCACTATATAATGAAATTATTGAAATCGGAGCACTGAAAGTCCGTGACGGAAAGGTTGCCGAACGTTTTATGGAATTCATTCATCCACAGGAAGAGATTTCCCCGATGATCACGAATCTCACCGGCATTACGAATGAAATGGTTGCAAATGCCAGACCTGCCGATGCTGTGATCAGTGATTTCCTTGAATTCTGTGAAGATGATGTCCTGATCGGCCACAATGTAGGCTTTGATTACAGCTTCATGAAATCAGGTGCTTCCAATTTAGGACTTACTTTTGAAAAATTTGGAATCGACACATTTAAGATCGCCCAGCGCACCTTAAAATCACTTCCCTCCAAAAGTCTCTCCAGTCTGTGTGAATACTACCAGATTGAAAATAAAGCTGCGCACCGCGCCTACTATGATGCGCTTGCCACAGCAAAACTGTATCAGACACTGGCACACTATTTCGAAAATGAGGATCCTTCTCTTTTCAAGCCACAGCAACTTACATACAAAATAAAAAAAGTGCAGCCTGCCACAGCAAAACAGGTTGCACTTTTGCAGAGACTGTGCAGCCAGAAGAAAAAAGTACCGGAATGGAATCCGGATACGATCACGCGCAGTGAAGCATCTCGGCTGATTGACACTTTATTAAAGGCATAAGCAAAAAGATAGAATACGTCTTAAAGAATCTTCTTTCTTATAAACGTACTCTATCTTTTTTAGTTCTTCTTCACTGATCTTTCGCATATTGTTTCACCTGCCCGAAAATAATCTCTTCCGGATCTTACTTATTTACTTTCCAGTTTTCCAGAAGTTTTAATTCTATTTTCATTCCGGCTTTTCACCGATTTCTCTCCACATATGCATTTCAAATTATTGATGAATAAGGCTGTGACACCAGTCTTCATGCAACTGACGTTCAAGGTTATTGGTTGTGGGGCGATGTGTGGGGATGTTCGTTATTGTATATGTAGAAGCTTTAAGACGTTAGATAATGTAAAACTTTCTGCTATGCAAAAAAAGAAGCCCTCACACAAGGACTCCTTCGTAAGTAGCGGGAACTGGATTTGAACCAGCGACACCGCGGGTATGAACCGGGTGCTCTAGCCAACTGAGCTATCCCGCGATATAAAATTTACAGCTTATGTTGTAATGGGACCGATAGGGCTCGAACCTATGACCCTCTGCTTGTAAGGCAGACGCTCTCCCAGCTGAGCTATGATCCCTCATCACATTTATGCGACTTGTTTAGTCTACTATTATTTTCTACAAATGTCAATACTTTTTTTAGTTTTTTTACAGATTTTCTCTTTTTCCGTCAGCATATCTCCCCCTTACTTCCTGCTTTCCAGACCATTACCTGTAGATTTCTTCCCAATGCTCTTTTGTCATAACATTCGTATGCTCGACCCGCACCTCATGTAAAAGCGGCACAGGAACTTCATTACAGGAATGATGATAAACAAATCCCAGCTTTTCCTGCACTCTTTTTGATTTCAGATTGCCATCATAATAAGCGCACCAGATTGTTGTCATGCCAAGATCTTCAAATCCACGTCTCAATAACTCTCTGGAAGCTTCCGGCATATAGCCTCTTCCCCAGAATGGCTGTCCAAGCCAATATCCAAGCTCGCACTCATCGTCACGCTTTGTTTTATTCGTGTATCCATTCAGTTTCAGTTCCACAGCACCTATCGCAATATTCTTTTCCTTTTCACAGATTGCGTAGCACTCTGCTCCATCAAATACATTTTTGATGACAGCTCTGCTTTCCTCCACGCTCTTATGCGGCGGCCATCCTGCAGCAGGTCCGATCTCCGGATCTTTTGCATATTCAAACAGACTTTCCGCATCTTCCTCTGTCCATTTTCTCAGTATTAATCTTTCGGTCTCCAGCATACTCTTCCACCTCAGTCTTTATATTTTAATTTTTAATAAATTTGTTTTCTTCAATTTCTATTCTATACGTTAATCTGTTGTCCCAGTATATCATAAGGATTTTATAGTTTCAACATTCCACATTTGCATGGTTATACGTAAAACGTATTTCAATAATTCATTTTTTCTATATATCGTCCTATTTATAGTTATTTTACACATTTCACCATATTCATTGACTAACTCATTCGTCATTTTGTACAATATTTTATATGGATAGCGACAAAATATATGGATACTAACAAATCGTCATTGTATAAAAGGAGGAAATGAAAATGGCTGATTATGAAAAAATGTGGGAAGATCTTGGGATGGATGTCAAAAATCATGACAATCTCTGTCAGGTTCTTCCGACAGCAGTTGGGGATGTATTTATGACACAGGAAAACCGTCCGAAAGCAATGGATTTCTGGGATATGGTCATTGCTGAGGTTCACGGTATCCGCCCGGCTGAATTAATTGAAGAGCAGAAAAAAGGACGTAAAGTATTCGGAACATTCTGCGTTTATGTACCGGATGAAGTAATCATCGCTGCAAATGGTATCGTAACCGGACTTTGCGGCGGTTCCCAGTTCTGGGTTCCGGACGGCGAAAAAGTCCTTCCGAAAAATGTCTGTCCGCTTGTAAAAGCTTCTGTAGGAGCAAGACTTGGACGCACCTGCCCATTCTTCCGTATCGCAGATATGTATGTCGGGGAAACTACCTGCGACGGCAAGAAGAAAGCTTACGAAATCCTTGGAAAAGACGTTCCAATGCATATTATGGACGTTCCACAGATGAAGCGTGAAAAAGATATTATCAAATGGAAAGAAGAAATTACAGATTTTGCAAAGATTGTAGAAGAATTTACCGGAAACAAAATCACACCGGAAAACCTTGCGGAAGCGATCAATATCTGCAATGAGAAACGTAAAGCTCTTCAGAGAGTTTATGACTGCAGAAAATCAAAATGTCTGCCGATTTCCGGACGAGATGCTCTGCTCATGACCCAGATTTCCTTCTTCGATGATCCGGTACGCTGCGCCCAGATGTGTAACCGTCTGGCTGACGAACTGGAACAACGAATCAAGGATGGTGTATCTGTTGTACCAGAAGGCACAAAACGTATCCTGATCACAGGAACGCCTCTTGCAGTTCCGAACTGGAAATTACATAACATCATCGAGACAAGCGGCGCTGCTGTTGTCTGCGAAGAGATGTGTACAGGAACAAGATATTTTGAAAATCTTGTAGACGAATCCGGTGAAACACTGGATGAACAGTTCATGAATCTGTCCAAACGTTACATGAAGACAAACTGTGCATGCTTCACACCAAATACAGGACGTATCGACGATATTCTCCGTATGGTCGACGAATATCAGGTGGACGGCGTCATCGACTGCAGTCTGATGTTCTGCTGCCTGTACGACACAGAAAAGCTTGCAGTTTCTGAAGCACTGAAGGCGAAAAATATTCCGGTACTCTCTCTGGAAACAGATTACACCGATAAAGATGCTGAACAGCTTCGTACAAGAATCGGAGCATTTGTGGAGATGCTGAATCAGTAAAATGGAAGAAAAAAATAAACATATCCGCTATTATATTCTCTTTGACAATCACACACAGGGCATGATGCTCCATGAGCTTCTGGATAAGCAAGGCCTTCCTAACCGTATTGCACCTGCCCGCGTGACACTGATGGCAAAGCTGCCTGCGGAATGGCGCTTCTGATCCATCCGGATGACATTGATGCCGTCAGAACATGCATCGAAGAGAATCATGCCGAATATGTAAACATCGTTCCATTGGAAAATCAGTTGCAGAAAAAGAGAGACCGATATTGTTAAATGCAGAGTATATGATAAATGAGGAGAGAGCAAAAAGCTCTCTCCTCATTTTGACTCATCATATTCAAAAACCGCTGAATCATCTCATTTTCAGCGGTTTTACAGGTATGGACCTGAGGGGAATCGAACCCCTGTCCGAAAGCTCTTCCATAAAGGCATCTCCCATCACAGTCATTCTTTTGACATTCCCTCCATAAGCCGCCGAACAACAGGCTGCTTACTTTAGTAGCTTCATAAATTCTTCCATTCCCTCAAAGCTTTGGAAACGAAGTGCCTCATCTGGTCGAAGCCGGTTACTTAAGCGATGAGAGACTCAAGGCCGACTGCTGCAACTAGGCAGCGTACGCTAAATTTTCGTCTGCGTTTATATTTAGTTGGAACTTTTAACGTAGTGTCCCGCTACGGATGGCTTCCTTGACTTCCGTGCCCCCGTCGAAACCAGTACAAGCCCTGGTTCTTGGAAGCCGTATCATCAAAAATACGCTTCTGCAAACAAGATCCGTTCAGAAGTCAACCTTCTGCCCTCCCATTTGCTCTATATATTATATGCGGACATCCAGGCTCATGTCAAGGCATCTCCGCATATAATTTACTCAATCTGTCATTTTACGCTTCTTTTGTCTTCCCCACTTCCAGCATTCCGCTCTTTGCAAGTGCCGGTCGCAGTGCATTGTAGATGATCACTACAACGATTGTAGAAAGGATTGCATTTACAAAGGTAGCAGCTGCGCTCCATTTTGCAAGAACCTCTGCCATCTGCTGCGGCTGTCCCAGAATGTACTGTTTGTAAAAGTATCCGACGATCGGATCTGCAATGACATTAAATGCAAGTCCGGCTACAGATGCCAGCAGGCTCCATTTGAAAATGTATTTCTTATCGGTACTTTCATTGATCTTTGCGATCTTATGCGCTACAAGTCCTGTGATCAGTCCGATGCAGAGCTTCAGGATAAATGTCTTCGGTGCTCCGGTAATATAGATCGGATCCATCACATCCGCGATTCCCATTCCGATCGCTCCTGCAAGTCCGCCGTACCAGCCGCCCAAAAGAAGTGCGGCAAGCACACAAAACGCATTTCCAAGGTGAATTGATGTTGCATCTCCTCCCGGCATCGGTATTTTAATCTGCAGATACGTAAAGATTACGTAGCAAAGTGCAGCAAACAGCGCTGTCTGTGCAATTTTCATAACGGTTGAATTTGTTTTCATAGTCTGTCCCATCCTTTCTTATTCCTTGTGAAACACTATAGTACATTGATTCATCAGGTTATTGAACATTGTACCGCGTCACTGTCTCTGTAAAAATATACAATTTTCACTTTTTTCAAGGGGACAGTTTTGTTTTATCCGAAATTGCGGATCTTGAATTCTCTTTCTGCCTCACGCTTCTGGTCTTTTTTCGCGATATCATCACGCTTATCGTATAGTTTTTTACCTTTTGCCAGTCCGATCTCTACTTTGACAAGACTCTTGCTGAAATACACCTTCAGTGGCACGATCGCCATTCCTTTTTCCTTGGTCTTACCGATCAGTTTGTTGATCTCCGATTTGTGAAGAAGGAGCTTTCTCACACGCAGAGGATCTTTATTGAAAATATTTCCCTTTTCGTATGGACTGATATGCATTCCATAGATGAACACTTCCCCATCCTCAATACGGATAAAGGATTCTTTGATGCTGCATTTTCCCATGCGGAGGGATTTTACTTCCGTACCTGCAAGTGCAATTCCCGCCTCATAAGTATCCAGGATAAAATAGTCATGATACGCCTTTTTATTGTTCGCAATCATCTTGCCCTGCGCTTTTGCCTTAGCCATCTTCTCTCTCCTCTTTTCTTTCCTTTACAAGTCTAAAATCAATGGTTCTTGATATCTCATCACAATCGATCATCTTCACACTCACCTTCTGCCCAAGCTTGTAGGTCTTTCTGTGATGGGAACCGATCATCTGATAATGTTCTTCATCGTAATCATAATGATCGTCCGTCATATTGGTAACATGCACCAGACCTTCTACGGTATTCGGAAGCTCTACATAGATTCCCCACTTCGTGATACCCGAAATAACTCCTTCAAATTCCTGTCCGAAGAAATTCCGCATATACTGTACCTTCTTAAGCTTCAGCGTCTCTCTCTCTGCCTCATCCGCACGGCGCTCTAAGGAGCTTGTCTCCATCGCCACCTCCGGCAGGATTTTTTCATAATGATGCCTCTTTGCATCGTTCATCCTGCCTCGAAGATTATCTTTGATAATCCGGTGGATCTGCAGATCCGGATAGCGCCGGATCGGTGAAGTAAAATGCGTATAATACTGGGTCGCAAGTCCGAAATGTCCGTCATTATCCGGCGAATATCTCGCCTGCTTCATCGAACGGAGTGCAAGCCTTGAGATCATGGCTTCTTCCGGAGTCCCCTCGATCTTATCCAGAAGCTTCTGAACTTCCTTTGGACGGATCTCCTGTCCTCCCTGCATATGCATGGTATATCCGAAATTCTGCAAAAATGTCACAAGTTTCTTCATCTTATCATCATCCGGTGTTTCATGCACACGGTATAAGAATGGAATCTCCTGCCAGAAATAATCCTCTGCAACCGTCTCATTTGCAACAAGCATAAAATCCTCGATAATCTTCGTTGCCACGTTGCGGTCGTAAGCCTTAATATCCACCGGCTCACCGCTTTCATTTAAAATAATCTTTGCCTCCGGAAAATCAAAGTCGATTGCCCCTCTTCTGTGGCGTCTTTCTCTCAAAATGTGTGACAGTTCTTTCATCAGTTCAAACATCGGGATCAGATCATGATATCGCTCGCATTCTGCCTCATCCCGATCCTCAAGAATCTTTTTCACACTGGTATAGCTCATGCGTTCATCCACATTTACCACAGTTTCTGCAATCTGGTGATCGACTACATTTCCCTTCGCATCAATAATCATGATACAGCTCAGTGCCAGCCGGTCCTCACCTGCGTTTAATGAACACATTCCATTAGACAGAACTCTTGGCAGCATCGGGATCACACGGTCTGCCAGATAGACACTGGTACCTCTTTTCAGTGCTTCCCGGTCAAGAGCGCTGTTCTCCTGCACATAATTGGTCACATCAGCGATATGCACGCCCAGAATATAACAGTCTCCCTCTTTTGTCAGAGTGATCGCATCATCCAGATCCTTCGCATCCTCGCCGTCGATCGTCACGGTCTGCCAGCTCCGCACGTCCTTACGTCCTGCCATATCAGCGGTCGTCACTGCCTTTGCCACACGCTCTGCCTGATTCAGTACCTTCTCCGGAAATTCGGTTGGCAGATCATATCCTTTGACAATCGACAAAATATCAACTCCCGGATCGGTCACATGCCCCAGGATCTCTACGATCTTTCCTTCCGGCTTCTTTCCATTCTCCCCATAAGAGGTCAGCTCTACCACAACCTTATGCCCGGTCACAGCTCCTTTAGAGCGCTCTGCCGGTACGAAGATATCCTGCAGGAAACGCTCATTATCCGGCACAACGAATCCGAAATTCTTCCGGCTCTGATAATAGCCGACGATCCGCTTGGTTCCCCTCTGTACGATTTTCGTGATCTTTCCTTCTCTTCGCATTCCTTCCGGTGCTTTGGTGATGACAACCTCTACCTCATCTCCCTGCATGGCACCGTTCATATCATCTTCTGAGATAAAGATATCTTCGCTCTCACCTTCCACAGTGACAAAGCCGAAGCCTCTCGCATTTGCCTGGAACATTCCACGCAGCTGCTTTGCCTCACCTTTGATGTATTTTCCTTTCTGTGTGACATGTACCCTGCCTTCTTTTTCCAGGTTGTCCATGACAGCTTTGAGTTCCCCTTTCTGATCTTTCGGGACCTGAAGCAGCATCGACAACTCTTTCAGCTTCATCGGCACATAAAATTCGTCACAGATAAATTCATAAATAATTTTCTTTCTTTTTTCAAATAATTCGTCCATCTCTTCTCCTGTCAAAAAAGGAACACCCTATAGATACTATAGAGTGTTCCTCATCTTCTTTCAATCATTCGTTATGCAAAAACTTTCAAGTTCAGGACTGCTGCAAGTACAATAAACAGAATTGCTAAAAACTTGGTAGACTTAACAAGTGCGCCTTCCATAGAACGTCCTTTGTTCTGTCCCCAATAAGAATCTGCCATACCTGCGATTGTTCCAAGACCTGCTGACTTACCTTCCTGCATCAATACGATTACTGTCAATGCGATACAATCTATTGCAAATAAAATTAAAAGTACTGTTTTTAAAATTTCCATTACTAATCACACCTCCTGATGGCTAAACCACTCATGTATTTTACCATAAATCTACTTCCGATTCAAGCAGATTTCATGGATTTCAGTCTTTATTTTACCAGTTTGCTTCCTTTCAGCTTCACAACACGGTCAATTCGGTTAATGGATGACATCCGGTAGGCATAAGCCCCCGACTCGAAAAGTGCATAAATGCTGCCACCGTCCTGATAGATCTGTTCCAGCCTCTCCGGAAACTTGATCGTCTTATAAGCTTCGGAGGTTGACAAGATTCCATATCTGGAATAGTTGAAGATCTGTACCTCCGATGGCAGGATCCCCCAGGATCTGGTAAGCAGGATCTTATTGTTGTAAAATGCCATTCCCTGCACCTTACCGGAAATTACCTGCATACTGACCGCATAGGCAACCGGCTCCGTCACGCCGACCGTCCGTTTCAGGTTCATGTCTTCTTTTTCATACAAGGTGCCGTCTGCATTGATCAGATATTTTTCAATGACACTGGCATTATCCTGTGTAAAGAATCCGACAAACAATGCGCCATCATGATACGTCATAAATGACGCCCGCTTGATCTTATAAAGGTTGTAAGACATATCGAATTCAATCGGATGATATCCGTCATCAAAGGAATAATTTTCCAGATGAGACAGTGTGATCGCATTTGCCTGCGCCCAGGTGGAACCCTGTCCTGTCACCCACAGGATCTGGTTCATCGTATCGTATGCCATTCCGCCCACATGGGCTTTGGTGTTCAGCACAATCTCTTTCACAAACCGTCTGCTTTCTTTGTCGATCACATAGATCACCGAATCATGTGCCTTTGTCTTACAATAAGCACTGACCAGAATATAATCCTCTGTAAATGCAAGTCCCTGTGGTGTCATGGATGTGCAGACTTCTGCTTCTCCGTCCCCTTTTACTTTCAGCGTCCTTGTTGACTTCAGTCCAGGCACAACATAAGTCCCGTAGTCATTGTCCACTTCGGCTTCATCGCACGCGTACTTATAAACAGTCTGGTTGCGCTTCAGCGTTTTCAGATACTGCTCCATCGTGTAAACGGAATCCGTATTCGTCACCTTCCGGTTTGTCTCCGGCTCCACCTCGGCTCTGTACTGGAATGCGTAATACCAGTAGCTTCCTCCGATGATTCCCACAACCAGAAGAATACTGATGATACTGCGGATATGTCCAAACATGGTCTTCTTTTTCCGGACCTTTTTCTTCTTTGTTTTTTTCTCTTCCTGTCTTACTTCCTCATTCTCAAGCTCTTGTTTATTCATTCATGCCCACTTCGTTTTTATATACTTTCTGTGTTGAAAATCCCCGTCCTCTGACCTCATTTACATTGCCAATGATCATAAATGCCTGCGGATCTGTCTCCTGCACGATCTGGTTCAGCCGCATCAGTTCACGGTTAGACACAACGGTAAGGATCATCGGCTGATCCTTTCTCAAATAACCGGTCTGCGTGTAGACCAGTGTAGTTCCTCGGTCAAGCTTCTCCTGGATCAGATGGTTCAGCTTCTCATACTCTCCGGAAATGATCTTGACCTGTGTTCTGGTCGATCCCATCAGAAGCACTTTATCCAGCATCACCGTGTAAATCAATACTAGAAGAATACCATAGATGATCTCTTCTTTATTGGTAAATACCATCTGGAAGATCAGAATCGCAAAATCAAATACATAGAGCATAACAGATACCGGAAGTCCGAATTTCTTATTCAGTACCAGCGGCGGGATATCCATACCTCCTGTTGATGCTCCGCATCTTATAACAACTCCGATTCCAAGTCCGATCATCAGACCTCCACAGATCGTTGAAAGCATCTTATCGTCTGTGACGTTCTGTAATACCGGAACATTCTCCAGTATTCCCAGAATGATCGGATAATAAAACGTACTGACCAGTGTAGTAAGTGCAAATTTCATACCAAGCACTGCGGCCCCCAGAAGAAACATCAGTGTGTTGAAGATCAGTACAAATGTATGGATCTGTAATCCAAAATAATGATTCACGGCAATTCCAAGCCCCGTGGTCCCTCCGGTAATGATATCATTCGGCAGGATAAACATTACAATTGCAAGTGCATATACTGTATTCCCCAATAAAATCAGACACAGATTCCTCATATTTGACATTTTCATATTACGCTCTCCTTGACATATGTATTTTGTCTGCAGATTTCCCCAATTTTCCACAATCCAATACTTTATAGTATACTCGGTGCATGTTTTTGGGACAAGGAATTTTTTTATTTTATTCTCTTTTTTCGTTTCATTTGGTATACTGTGATTAAAAAGACAGGTTTTGATTTTCCAGGAAAAGAGGTTATCAAATTATGGACAAGATCAGACAGTTACAGGACATGATTAACGAGAGCAACCGAATCGTCTTTTTCGGCGGTGCCGGCGTCTCTACCGAGAGTAATATTCCGGACTTCAGGAGTGCAGACGGACTCTACAAACAAAAGTACCGCTACTCACCGGAGCAAATTGTAAGCCACAGCTTTTTCATGCAGCATACGGAAGAATTTTATGATTTTTATAAAGAGAAAATGATGTTCCTTGATGCGAAACCAAATAAAGCACATCTGAAGCTTGCCGAGCTGGAAGCCGCCGGAAAGCTGACCGCCGTTATCACACAGAATATCGACGGACTCCACCAGGCTGCCGGAAGCAAAAATGTACTGGAGCTTCATGGAAGTATCCACCGCAATTACTGCATGCGTTGCAAAAAGCAGTACAGTGCACGTTTTGTAAAAGAATCAAAAGGAATCCCAACCTGCGACTGCGGCGGAACTATCCGCCCGGATGTAGTTCTCTACGAAGAAGGACTGGATAATCAGATTATCCAGAAAAGTATCCGCGCCATCTCAGAAGCAGATATGCTGATCATCGGCGGTACTTCTCTTGTGGTCTACCCTGCTGCCGGATTTATCGATTATTTCCACGGCAAATATCTGGTACTCATCAACAAGGATGCAACTGCCCGTGATGTAGGCGCAACTCTGACGATCCATGAGCCGATCGGAGAAGTATTAGACCGGATCCATGTATAGCCGGAGAATCCAAAAATCCTCTGCCTGCCCTTTCTAATGAAAGAGTGACAGAGGATTTTTCATTTTAACCGTTATACGTCTTAAAAAACTGATACAGATTGTCCAGTGCCTTTGTCAGAACCGGGATCTCTTCTTCATCCAGCGTCTCAACAACAGCTTCTACCATCTTCTTATGAAAATTCGCATGATGATGATATGCCTTCTCCCCTTTTTCCGTCAGCTGGATATTGACGATCCTCCGGTCTTCTTCGCTCCGGTGGCGGACTGCATACTTTTTATTGACCAGACTGTTCATCGAAGTTGTCAGTGATCCGACCGTGATTCCGAGCTTCTTCGCGATCGTGGACATATTATTCCCGGTCCCAAGTCCGATTGCTTCAATAATATGCATATCGTTATTCGTCAGATCCTTGAATTCTTCTGTGATCACTGCCTTTTCTTCTAATTCCCATATATCATTAAAAAGATGTACCAATATCTTATTGATGCTTTCGTATGCGTCCAATTCCCCTTCTTCTCCTTGCTGTGTCTTTTTCTAGTTCAATTATACACAGTCACCTAACAAAGAATCAATCACTTCTTTCACAGTTTCTATTTTTTCTGCTTTCCACACATCCGCTCCGCAGAACAGAAGTGCCTCTCCAATCTCACCTTTTGCCGCTTTGATCAGCGCTTCCGTGATACAGTATGGCACTTCCGCCGGGTTACAGTTTTTCAGACACCCAAGACATCTCTTAGGCTTCACCCTCTCTCCTGCCATTACATGACTGATAAATGGATTCTTAATTGCCCTTCCCGGCATTCCAACCGGACTTTTCACCAGAATGACATCCTCTTTCTTCGCATTCAGATAACTCTGCTTGTAACTGAGATCCGCATCGCACTCCCATGTCGTGACAAATCTTGTTGCCGCCTGGACTGCATCTGCTCCTAATGAAAAGGCATGCTCTGCCGCATCTTTATCCGAAATTCCTCCGGCTACTGCCACCGGGATATGCACCTGATATTTTTGGGCGTACTTTCTGACCACTGCCATGATCCTCTCGATTTCATTATCATAGCTTTCCTGTGTGTAAGTTTCCAGCTGCTCCCGGTCAAACCCCAGATGTCCTCCGGCTTTTGGGCCCTCGATCACAACCAGGTCTGCGGTTCTGGAAAATTTTTTATCCCAGTATTTTAAGATAACTTTCGCCGATTTTTCAGTCGATACGATTGGAGCGATCTTGGTACTGCTGCCCTCCACAAGTCCCGGCAGCTCGATTGGAAGCCCTGCCCCGGATACGATCAGATCTGCTCCGGCGTCCACTGCTGCTTTCACATGCTCGTCGTAATCTTTCAGTGCAACCATGATATTAAATCCGATCACACCATCCGGAGCCGTCTCTCTTGCTCTTTGAAATTCAGATCCAATTGCACGGATATTTGCCGCCCTTGTATTCGTTTCAAAATCCGGTTCACGAAATCCAATCTGTGCGGTTGAGATGATCCCGACTCCACCTTCTTTTGCAACCGCTCCGGCAAGCTGCCCAAGGCTCACACCGACTCCCATTCCCCCTTGAATGACCGGTCTTTTTACTTTCAAATCACCAATCACAAGTTCCGGTAATCCTTTCATTTTTCTTCTCCTCTTTCTACTACATCCTGCGGAATCTGTCATACCGCTTTTCGGTAAGTTCTTCCTTTGTCATTGCACCATATTTTTTCAAAAAAATACTGATATAATCATCCATCGGATCTGTCACTTCTGTAAATGTTTCCAGATTGAAGTTTTCCGGCTCCGGAATCACCCGTTCTACGATACCGGCTTTCAGGAGACGATCTGCTGTCAGCTTCATCACACCTGCCGCCTCTTTTGCGCGGCTGCTGTCCTTCCACAGGATACTTGCAAATCCTTCCGGCGAAAGAATGGAGTAAATCGAATTTTCAAGAAGCCACACTTCATCTGAAGTTGCCATCGCAAGGGCTCCCCCGCTTCCACCTTCTCCGATCACAACTGACAGGATCGGAACCTGAAGATTTGACATCTCAAATAAATTTCTTGCGATTGCCTCACCCTGTCCTCTCTCTTCTGCTTCCAGCCCGCAGAACGCTCCCGGCGTATCTACAAAACAGATGACCGGACGGTTAAATTTCTCTGCCTGTTTCATCAGACGAAGGGCTTTGCGGTATCCGTCCGGTGACGGCATTCCAAAGTTACGCTCGATATTTTCTTTTGTCGTGCGACCCTTTGCCTGCGCGATCACCGTCACCGGCATTCCGTGAAATCTTGCAATCCCGCCAATGATCGCCTTATCATCCTGGTAATAACGGTCTCCATGAAATTCCATAAAATCTGTAAATAATTCTTCAATGTACTCCGCACCGACCGGACGAGCCTTGTCTCTGGATAACTGCACCCGTTCCCATGGTGTCAGATTCCTCTGTACCGCCTGTGTTTCCTTTTCTTCTACTTCTGGCAAATCGTATGTACCCTGCTTATGCATTGCTACAATTTCCGCCAGTGTCTCCCTAAGACGCGGACGCTCCACAATCCGATCCACAAATCCGTGCTCCTGAAGAAATTCTGCCCTCTGGAATCCTTTCGGAAGCTTCTGCCCTATGGTCTGTTCAATCACACGCGGACCCGCAAAACCGATCAGCGCCCCCGGCTCGGCAAGAATGATATCTCCAAGCATGGCAAAACTTGCCGTTACCCCGCCGGTTGTCGGATCGGTCAGCACACTTACATATAAACAGCCTGCATCATGGTGTCTTTTCAGTGCCGCTGAAGTCTTTGCCATCTGCATCAGAGAGTGGATCCCCTCCTGCATTCTGGCGCCTCCTGAACAGGCAAATATAATAATCGGAATCCTCTCACTGGTTGCCTTTTCTACTGCACGGGTAATCTTTTCGCCGACCACCTTTCCCATGCTCGCCATCATAAACCGCCCGTCACAGACTGCAAGAACTACTTCATTTCCCGCGATCCTTGCTTTTCCGGTTACAACCGCCTCATCAAGCCCGGTCTTTTCCTGCAGTGCTTCTACCTTTTCTTCATAGCCTTTATAATGCAGCGGATTTCCTGAAGTCAGTCCCTTGTCCCACTCTTCAAAGGTGCCCGCATCTGCTACCATTTCAATCCGGTGCATCGCATGCACACGGAAATAATTCTGACATTTTGGACAAATATAATATCCATTCTTCACATCTTCTGTCAGAATGGCAGATTTGCAAACGTTACATTTTTTCAGAAGTCCCTCCGGAACTTCCGGTGCCATATGGGCAGGCTTTCCTTCGCCAAGAGATATATACCCTCTTCTGCTTGTTTTTTTAAACATATTTGACAGTTTCAAATTGCTTTACCTCCGCTTTTGTAGAGCTAACCTTGCCGATTCTTTGCTTCTTTTTCGGCAATAAATTCAATATCAAAATCTCCTGCCTGATACTTTGAATCATGCAAAATATCATATTGATAATCCACATTGGTATCAATGCCTTCTATAATTACTTCACCAAGTGCACTCTGCATCTTCCGGATCGCTTCAGTACGGTTCTTTGCAAATACGATCAGCTTTGCCAGCATATTATCATAATATGGCGGTACAGTGTATCCACTGTAAATTGCTGAATCAATCCGCACACCCTTTCCTCCCGGAAGGTACATATCGGTGATCGTTCCCGGACACGGACGGAAATTCTTTTCCGGATTTTCCGCATTGATCCTGCACTCAATGGCATGACCGGTCAGTTTTACATCTTCCTGCGTAAAGGAAAGCCGTTGACCGTCTGCGATCCGGATCTGTTCCTTGATCAGATCGATCCCTGTCACCCATTCTGTGACCGGATGCTCCACCTGGATTCTGGTATTCATTTCCATAAAATAAAATTTTCCACTCTTTTCCAGCAGAAATTCAATGGTTCCTGCATTTTCGTAATGCGCTGCCTTTGCCGCTTTTACCGCTGCTTCGCCCATTCTCCGGCGAAGCTCATCCGAAATCACGGCACATGGGGATTCTTCAATCATCTTCTGATGATTTCTCTGCACCGAACAGTCCCGTTCTCCTAAATGCACCACATTTCCATACTTATCCGCCATGATCTGAAATTCAATGTGCTTCGGATGCTGCACAAAATGCTCGATGTACATAGTGTCATCTCCAAAAGCTGCCTTGGTCTCTTTCTGTGCAGTACGGAATGCCATGTCAAATCCGGCTTCATTTTCCGCCACACGCATTCCTTTTCCGCCTCCGCCGAGAGCCGCCTTTACGATCACCGGATAGCCGATCTCTCTTGCAACTTCTTTTCCTTTTGCTGCATCATAAATCGCTTCCCGGCTTCCCGGAATGATCGGAACCCCGGCATTTGCCATGGTATTTCTCGCCTCGGATTTATTTCCAAGCCTGCTGATCACTTTCGAATCCGGTCCAATAAAAATGATGTTGCACTTCTCACAAAGCTCTGCAAATTTCGTATTTTCAGAAAGGAAACCAAATCCCGGATGGATCGCATCTGCTCCCGACACGATGGTCGCGCTGATGATCTGCTCCATATTCAGATAGCTTTCCGAAGATGGTGCAGGTCCGATACAGATTGCTTCATCTGCAAGCTGTGTATGCAATGCTTCTTTATCTGCTTCTGAATAAACTGCAACCGTCTCGATCCCCATTTCCCGGCAGGCACGGATGATCCGAACTGCGATCTCTCCACGGTTTGCGATCAATACTTTCTTAATCATCTGTTTCCGCCTTCCCGATCATCAGAGACAACTCTGCCTTTACTGCAACTTCTCCATCCACTGATGCAACAGCTTCTCCGATTACCAGTGGTCCCTTCTGACGAATAATTCTTGCTTCCAGTTTTAACTTGTCACCCGGAACAACTTTTCTGCGGAACTTGCAGTTCTTAATCCCACCAAAATAACCGAGCTTTCCTTTATTTTCTTCCTGCATCAGAACCGCTACTGCACCGACCTGCGCCAGTGCTTCTACGATCAGCACTCCCGGCATCACCGGCTCCTGTGGAAAATGTCCGGCAAAAAAGTCCTCTCTGTAAGTCACACATTTATAGCCAACTGCATATTCCCCCGGCTCGTAATCTTCGATATAATCTACCAGCAAAAACGGATGTCTGTGCGGAATGATTTTCTGAATTTCCTTGATTCCCAAATGTTTCATGCTTTTCGCCCTCCATCCAGCTATGCGATTCGGAATAATGGCTGTCCGTATTCCACAGTTTCTCCATTTTTCACGAGTACTTCCGATATCACACCGTCAAAATCACACTCAATATCATTCATCAGCTTCATCGCCTCTACGATGGCAACCGTCTGTCCTTTTGACACATGATCGCCAACTGCCACAAATGGTGCTGCCTCTTCCGACGGTGCTGCATAAAAGGTTCCAACCAGAGGGGATTTGATCAGCTGCCCTTCTGCTTCTTTTCCTTTTTCCGGTCCATCCTCCAACTTCAGTGCCAATACTGCATTACTCTGCGCTCCTGGCACGTTTTGTACTGTCGTCAGCTGTGCTGCCCCTGTACTGACAACCATCTGTTCTTTTTCTTTCTGTATTTTCAATTTCACACCGTTTTCTTCATACTGAAATCCTGTCAGGTCCGAATCTGAAACGGTCTGAATCAGTTTTACCAGATTTTCTAATTCCATCCTTCTACCTCTATCCTTCATACTTCTTCAAAAGAAGGGTTGCATTGTGCCCGCCAAATCCAAGGGAATTGGTGAGCGCACATTTGATCTCTTTTTCGACCGGTGCGCCAACTGCATAGTTCAGATCACATTCTTCATCACATTCCCTGGTTCCAACGGTCTGATGGATAAATCCATCCTGAATAGATTTTACAGTAACGATACACTCTACCGCACCTGCCGCACCAAGAAGATGACCGATCATGGATTTCGTTGAATTCACAACCACATCCTTTGCCGCATCGCCGAATGCTTTCTTGATCGCATAGGTTTCAAACAGATCATTATGGTGCGTGCTGGTTCCGTGTGCATTAATGTACTGTACTTCTTCCGGTGTCACGCTGCCCTCTTCCATCGCAAGCTCCATCGCCTTTGCCGCACCGCTTCCGTCTTCTGCTGGGGAAGTGATATGGTAAGCATCTCCGGTTGCCCCGTAACCTGCAAGCTCTGCGTAAATCTTTGCGCCTCTTGCTCTCGCATGCTCCAGCTCTTCCAGAACCACCACACCGGCTCCTTCTCCAAGAACAAACCCACTTCTGTCTTTATCAAATGGAATTGATGCACGCAGTGGATCTTCTCTGGTAGTAAGTGCGGTAAGTGCGGTAAATCCGGCAATCCCTGTCGGACAGATACAGCTTTCCGTACCACCTGCAAACATTACGTCCGCATCTCCGTACTGAATGGCACGAAGCGCATCCCCGATACAATTGGTTCCCGTTGCACATGCTGTAACGACATTTGTGCACTTTCCTTTAAGCCCAAGCTGGATCGATACATTTCCGGCTGCCATATTGGAAATCATCATCGGAACCATCAGTGGTGCTACCCTTCCCGGTCCCTTTTCCAGGATTGTCGTGTACTGCTTCTCGATCTGCTGCAGACTTCCAATTCCTGAACCGATGATCACGCCACAACGGTACGGATCCTCTTTTTCAATTTCAAATCCCGCATCCGCACACGCTTCCTTCGCCGCTGCAACCGCATACTGGGAAAATGTTTCCATTCTCTTCGATGCCTTGAAATCCATCCGTTCCTTTGCAACAAAGTCCTTGACTTCCGCTGCGATCTTCACTTTATATTCGGTTGTATCAAATTTTGTGATTGGACCGATTCCTACGGTTCCATTTTTGATACCGTTCCAGAATTCTTCTACTGTATTACCAATCGGGGTAATCGCTCCAAGCCCCGTAATAACAACTCTGCGCTTCATATTGCCTCCTTTGGTGTGTTGTTGACTGTTTCACTTTTTGATAAAATTTATCATCTTATAAGTATTTTTAGGTTAAGTTGAATGACAAACTGTACAAAAGATGTCATTCAAATTCATTTTTCGAGCAATGGAGATGAGACTCAAAGGATTGTGGAAGCCTTTGCTGACACAATCCTTGGTTTCAGAGGCTCATCGGAATGGTTTGCGAGTCTGAATTTGAAGGACATCTTTTGTACAATTTGTCCCTCAACCTTCTCTGCAACCATTTTTACATCACCATCCCCCCATCGACCTGCAGAACCTGCCCCGTAATGTAACTCGCATGCTCAGACGCCAGAAACGCCACTGCCTTCGCGACATCTTCTGGCTGTCCCATTCTGGCAAGAGGGATCTGACCTCTCATTTCTTCTTTGAGCTTATCGGAAAGAACTTCTGTCATCTCCGTTTCAATGAAGCCCGGTGCAACCGCATTAACCGTGATTCCGCGGGATGCCAGTTCTTTTGCCGCAGATTTGGTCATTCCAATAATTCCTGCTTTAGATGCAGCATAGTTTACCTGACCGGCATTTCCGCTGATTCCAACTACAGATGCAAGATTGATGATCTTTCCGCTTCTCTGCTTCATCATCTGTCTGGATGCAAAACGGATGCAATGGAAAGTTCCTTTCAGATTGACATCAATGACATCGGAGAAATCTTCTTCACTCATACGCATCAGCAGACCATCCTTTGTGATCCCTGCATTATTTACCAGAATATCGATTCTTCCAAACTGCTCGATCACTGCTTTTATAAATGCTTCACATCCCTCGTAATCTGCCACATTGCACTGCATACACTGGGCACATCCACCCTTTTCTACAATTTCATGTTTTACTTCATCTGCTTTTGCTTCAGAACCATTGTAATTGATCACAACTGTTGCTCCCTGTGCAGCCAGCTCCTTCGCAATTGCCTTTCCAATTCCACGGGACGCGCCGGTAACCACCGCGATCTGTCCTTCCAAATTTGCTCTGTCTGTCATATGCTTTTCCTTTCCATTGCCTGTTTTTTACACCAGTTCAGCAATTACTTTTTCCATATCTTCCCAGGTTTCGATATTATATACTTTGACACCTTTGTCGATACGCCGCATAAATCCGGCGAGTGTTTTTCCCGGTCCGATTTCCACAAAAGTGTCTACACCATCTTCAATCATAGTTCTCACACTTTCTTCCCATCGTACCGGTGAAGAAATCTGTTTTGCAAGAAGTGCCTTTGTCTCTTTGATATCCGTCACATATTTTGCCGTAACATTCGTCACATAAGGAATGGCAAGTGGTTCAAAATTTCTCTTCTCCATTTCCTTCGCAAGCTCTTCGCCTGCACTTTCCAGCATCTTTGAGTGGAACGGACCACTTACATTTAACAGAACCGCCCTTTTTGCTCCGGCTGCTTTTAAAGACTCTGCTGCCTTTTCTACCGCTGCGGTCTTTCCTGTAATTACAATCTGTCCCGGACAGTTATAATTTGCCACAGACGCACCCGGAATTTCTTCCGTCACTTTTTCAACCGTTTCTCCATCCAGTCCCAGGATTGCCGCCATGGCTCCTTCACCTGCCGGAACGGTATTCTGCATCAGAATCCCTCTTTTTCTCACAAGAGAAATGGCGTCTTTCGGCTGCATGCCTCCCGCTGCGCTGATCGCACAGTACTCTCCAAGGCTGAGCCCGGCTGTCACATCCGGTGTAAGACCTCTCTTTTCAATCTCGGCTGTCATTGCAAGACAGGCTGTTACCATGGCTGCCTGAGTGTATTCTGTCTGATCCAGCTGCTCATTTTCTTCAAAGCAAAGCTTTGTCATATCAAGTCCCAGCTCTGCTGTTGCTGTATCAAAAATCTCTTTTGCAAGTTCACTGTTTTCATAAAAATCTTTTCCCATACCGCACTTCTGCGCGCCCTGTCCCGGGAAAATGAATGCTGTTTTATTCATAAAATCCTTTGCCTCCGATCAGTGCATCCGTCTCACTTACCAGCTTTTGGATCAGGTCTTTACAGCTCATGATCTCTTTTACCATGGCTGCACTCTGTCCCGCCATTACGCTTCCGTTTGTCACATCTCCGTCTACAACGGCCTTTCTTAAGCCTCCAAGTGTAAGGTGCTCAAGTTCTTCAAAGGATGCACCGTTTTTCTCAAGGTCCAGATATTTTTTCGTCATTTGGTTGCGAAGTGCTCTTACCGGATGTCCTGTGCTTCTTCCGGTTACTCTGGAATCAATGTCCTTCGCTTTGATGATCGCATTTTTATAATTTTCATGTACGATAGATTCTTCGGTCGCAACAAAATGGGTTCCCATCTGTACGGCTTTTGCTCCCAGCATAAATGCTGCCGCAATTCCTCTTCCATCTGCGATTCCTCCGGCTGCGATTACCGGAATCTTCACTGCGTCTACAATCTGTGGAACCAGTACCATAGTCGTATTTTCTCCGATGTGTCCTCCGGATTCACATCCTTCCGCAACAACTGCATCTGCCCCGCACCGTTCCATTCTTCTTGCAAGTGCAACGGATGCAACCACCGGAATGACTTTAATTCCTGCTTCTTTCCACATTTTCATATATTTTTCCGGGCTTCCGGCGCCTGTCGTTACAACCTTTACGCCTTCTTCCGCTACTACTTTTGCCACGTCCTCTGCATAAGGACTTATCAGCATGATATTTACTCCAAATGGTTTATCAGTCAGCTTTTTTGCTTCTCTGATCTGTTCACGTACCCACTCAGCCGGGGCGCTTGCAGCCCCGATGAGCCCAAGCCCGCCGGCATTTGATACGCCGGCCGCAAGATGATACTCAGCAACCCAGGCCATTCCGCCCTGGATGATCGGATACTCGATTCCAAGTAATTCGGTTACTTCTGTTTTCATATTACAACCTCTTTCTGTCTGTGTTTTTGCGATTCTTATTTTTTCAGTCCTTCGATGTATGTTACAACACTTCCGATTGTCTTGAGATCACCGATTGCTTCCGTATCAATTTCCACACCAAATTCATCTTCAAATGTCATAACCATATCCATCAGATCAAGGGAATCTGCTCCAAGAGATTCAAAAGTTGTCTCCTCTGTGAGGTCTGCTGCGTTTACGTCAAGTCCTTCTGCTACGATTTCTTTTACTTTTTCTAACATGTTCTTAGTCTCCTTATTGTTTGATTATTTTTATATTTACCACTCTATGAGTGTGGCTCCCCAGGTGAGTCCGGCACCGAAGCCGCAGAGAACAATCTTCTGTCCTTTGTGGAAGCGACCGGTTTTGTTCAGTTCATCCAGGAGGATTGGGATGCTGGCGGATGATGTATTACCGTATTCTTCAATGTTGACCGGGAATTTTGCAAAGTCTGTTTTCATCCGTTTTGCCACAGATTCGATGATCCGTAAGTTTGCCTGATGCAGAACGAAAAGATCAATATCTTTCTCGGTCAGATCTGCTTTTTGCAGAAGTTCTCCGATGACTTCCGGCACTTTTTTTACGGCAAATTTGAAAACTGCCTGTCCATCCATGGATACATAAGTCTGTTTTTCATTTTCTTTGTCCTGCCAGTTTTTCTGCTGACGGCTTTCGCAGGCAAGTACCTGTCCTTTTGCTCCGTCAGAATGGGTAACTGCCGGAAAGATTTCACCTTCTTCTGCACAGATCACGGCTGCTCCTGCCCCGTCACCAAAAAGAATGCAGCTTCCTCTGTCTTTCCAGTTGACAATTCCGGATAGGGTTTCACTTCCGATCACCAGAATGTTCTGATACATTCCGGCTGCTATGTAAGCCTGCGCAGTATTGTAGGCATACACAAAACCGCTGCATGCGGCACTGATGTCGAAACAGGTTGCATTTACTGCTCCCAGCTCTTTCTGGACTTCGCAGGCAGTGCTTGGGATCACGGTGCTTGGCGTGATTGTAGATACCAGGATCAGATCCAGATCGTCTGCATTTAATTTTGCATCTGTAAGTGCATTTTTTGCCGCTTTTATCGCCATGCTGACTGTTGTATCTTCTTCTGCAATATGTCTGCGCACAATTCCGGTCCGTTCACGGATCCATTCATCATTCGTCTCCACAAACTTCGCGAGATCATTGTTGTCGTAATAATGCTCCGGTATATAAGAACCGGTACCGCATATCCTTCCTCTCATGGTTGTTCTCTCCATTTATTTTTGTTTTAAAATCTTTTTCGTTTAAAATATTTTTATATTCAAACTATTTGATAATATAACATAATCGGAATGATTTGACAAGAGGGAAATTTTTTTGTTTGACGCGAGGGGCAAATGAATGGAAAAGAAGAGTTCCTGTTCTCTTCTTTTCCATTCATCTGCCATTCAAATCGGTACAAAAATGACGCGCTTTAGTCTCTGTATTTTCTGTTCTGAGTACAAAAAATCCTGCGGTTTTGCCAATTCAAAATCGCAGGATTTTTCTTATTCTGTAACTTCCTGATATGCCTCTTTCGTCTGTTCTCCGCTCCGGCGGATCCCAGCAAACAAAGATCCGGATATATTATGCCATACACTGAAGATCGCCCCCGGAAGCGTTGCCAGTGGATTTGCCACGAAATTGGCAGTTGCAAGGGAGATTGCAAGTCCACTGTTCTGCATTCCGACTTCGATGGCAATGGCAGTTGCCTTATCGTACTCAATATGTAAAATTTTCGCTGCGCCAAGTCCGATTCCCATTCCGCAGAGATTGTGAAGCATCACAACTCCGAGAACCAGAAGTCCGCAGCTTAAGATTTTTTCTGCATTGACGGCTACAATTCCGCTGATGATCATTACGATCGATACAACTGAGATCAGTGGCAGAATCTCTGATATTTTCTGGATCTGCTTCCCCCAGACCCAGTTGATCAGAATTCCCAGAAGTACCGGAACCAGAACAACCTTTACTACAGAAATTACCATTGCCCAGAAGGATACCTCTACCCAGGCTCCGGCGAGTACATACACCAGAAGTGGTGTTACAATCGGTGCCGCAAGAGTTGATGTGATCGTCATTCCGACAGAAAGCGCCACATCACCTCCGGCAATATAGGTGATCACATTGCTTGCCGTTCCACCCGGGCAGCAACCAACCAGGATCACGCCAAGTGCCAGATCTGTCGGCAGCTGCATAACCTGACACAGGATCCACGCGATCACCGGCATGATCGTGTACTGTGCGACGAATCCGATCAGGATTTCTTTTGGTCTGGAAAAGACTCTTTTGAAATCGTCCATCTTGATCGTAAGCCCCATGCCGAACATGGCAACTCCGAGAAATACAGAAGTGTAGCTCGTTGTCCACGCAAAGCCGTCACGCCAGAAGAATGCAATGACGGAAAAACAGATAATGATGACCCCGATATATTTTGTAAGAAAAGAGCTGACCTTTCCCACTTTTTTCATTCTGTTTTCCATAGGCTATACCTCATAGCTGAAATTGTCGATTAGCCTTGTTTTTCCAATATAAACTGCCATGGCAACCAGAACATCTTTTTCCACACTCTCGACCGGCTGCATATCCAGTGCATCTACCATGGATACATAGTCGATCTTTGCAAGCGGCTCTGCTTCGATCACTGCGCGCATCTTTGACAGAATTTCTTCTGCCTTAATTCCCTTGCAGATCGCCTCCTGACCGGTTTTAACGGCTCTTGAAAGGCACAGTGCAGCCTTTCTCTCTTCTGCGCTTAAATAGGTATTTCTGGATGATTTGGCAAGTCCGTCTTCCTCACGGATGATTGGGCAGCCTACGATCTGGATATCAAAATTCAAATCCTGCACCATCTTGCGGATGATTGCAAGCTGCTGTGCATCCTTCTGTCCAAAATAAGCTCTGTCCGGTGCTACAATATTGAATAATTTGGAAACAACCGTACATACCCCTTTAAAATGGATCGGTCTTGTCTTTCCGCAAAGGGTATCAGATAACATATCAATACTTACGTAAGCATGTGGATCATGATACATATCCTTCGGTTCCGGATGGAAGATCAGATCTGCTCCAAGGCTCTCACAAAGCTCACTGTCACGTTCAAAATCTCTCGGGTATGCTTCCAGGTCTTCTGTCGGTCCGAACTGTGTCGGATTGACAAAATCGGATACCACAACGATATCGTTTTCCTCACGGCATCTCCTTATCAGGCTTGCATGCCCTTCATGTAAGAATCCCATGGTCGGTACAAGACCTATGGTTTTTCCTTCTTTTTTCCAGTTCTTAACTAATTTTCTTGTCTCTTCAACTGTTGTTGTTGCCTGCATGATAATTCTCCTCTTTATAATAAATTCGGAGATAGCCTCTTGTTCTGAATTCAACAAATTTCATTTTGTTTTTAGATTCCTTATTTTTCCTGGTCTTTCAACAACCCATGTTTTTCATAATTTGTCACACGGCTGATCTTATTTTCATCATCCACGAAAACAACTTTTGGTTTATGTTCTTTGGCTTCTTCTGCCTCATAATTTGCATAACACATGATAATAACCTTATCACCTGTACTTACACATCTTGCCGCAGCGCCATTTAAGCAAATCATTCCGCTTCCACGCTTACCACAGATCGTATAAGTTTCAAATCGGCTTCCGTTATTCACGTCCACGATCTGAACCTTCTCATATTCCATAATTCCTGCTGCCTCCAGCAGTTCCTCATCAACGGTAATACTTCCCACATAATCTAATTCTGCCTGTACTACCGTAGCACGATGAATCTTTCCTTTTAGCATCTCAACTGTCATGTCTTACTCCTTTTCTGTCCGGAAACACAAAAATAAGCATAAACATAGAGTGTAACCATGCTTTTTTCCATAATTCCAAATTATTATATGAAAAAAGCATCATCAAGGTATACTTCTCCCTGCAAATGCTTCTGCTATTCTTCGTATTCCCTGAGTCTTATTTTACCTCTTAATAAATATAAGCTCCTTCTCCGTCACCTGTTGACGGAAACGATTTCGATATGAAATTGTTGTGATTCAGTCAGAGTATAGTTTTGTAGTTTTCAAATACTACCTCCGCGGATATTATTGCACCTTGACAAGAGATTGTCAATCCAATGTTCTCATGTATTTAATTCAAGACATCTGTGCGGAAGATGGGGCGCAACTCGTCCGGTGGACGAGTGCTCTGCGCCGACCGTAGCGGAGCGAAGACCTGAACTCTGGGTTCAGGGATCGCTTCGGTACAATAAAAGAAAACCTTAAGCAAATCATCCGAGGTTTCTTTTATTATGCGGAAGATGGGGCGCAGCTCGTCCGGTGGACGAGTGCTTTGCGCCGACCGTAGCGGAGCGAA
>NZ_JAQDGZ010000027.1:0-35944 GCF_027663865.1 Coprococcus sp. AF99-45 | reverse complement strand
TAAGGGTTTGCAGTTTTTTTATTACATATATTACATAGGAAATTATTTACCTTTAAGGAAAAATGTGGTAATATGCTGAAAGAATGAGAGTAATTTAAGAGGCATGAACAAATGGGGTTTTTAAATCAGCTATTAAAGTACAAAAATATATGTATTCAATGTCATAACAGTCCAGATGCAGATGCACTGGCTGCGGCATATGGGGTGTATACATATTTAAAACTACACGATATCAATGTGTCAATTATTTACAGTGGAGATTATGAAATCCAAAAAAAAGATCTTTTGTACATGATTGATATCTGTGAGATTCCGGTAGCATACGTAAAAGAGTTACCAAAGACAGATCTTCTACTGCTGGTTGATGGGCAATATGGAAGAGGAAATGTATATCGTTTTGAAGCGGATAATATAGCAATGATCGATCATCATATGCCTTCCATGAAAAAAACAGAAAATGCTTTTATTGACTATTCTTATCAAAGCTGTTCTACAATTGTCTGGGAACTTTTGAAAGAAGAAGGATATGATGTAAAGGCGAATGAAAAGTTAAGTATTGCATTTTTATATGGATTGTATACAGATACTTCTTCCTATGTAGATTTGTACAAGAAGCATGACATTGCGATGCGCGATGAGTTAAGCAAAGATTATCCGGAACTGGAACGGTTAAAAAAATCATCCATGAGTCTGGAGGACCTCATGATTGCAGGAGAAGCTTTGTACCATGCATATTTTGATAAAGAGAAGCAATATCTTTTGATCAGTGCAATGCATTGTGAGCAATCAGTGCTTGGAATCATTGGTGATATGGCAATAAAGGTTGATGTTGCCAAAGTTAGCATTGCATATACGGATATTGACAGTGGATATCAGGTTTCAATAAGAAGCGCGGATCGGGAGTATCTTGCAAATGAAGTGGCAGAAAAGCTCTGCAATGGAATCGGAAGCGGTGGTGGCCATATAGATAAAGCCGGCGGTGTGATTTCAAGAGATTGTATCTGCGAAAGTTATGCAGGATGGGAAATTGCAGACATTATCAAAGAGAGAATGGAAAAAATCATGAAATAAAAAAAGAAACAGTGGTTTACAAAAAAGGAAGTAAACCGCTGTTTCTTTCTATAATGATGTTAGAATTCCCTGTTCTGATAGAATTTTATAGATAGAATCCAGGAAATCATATACAGTAATAAACCTATGAAAAGAAGAATCAAAATATAGTAACTTCGGAAAGGGAAATGTGCAAGTCCGAGAGGCAAATTTTTTATGAAAGATTGCAACCAACCAAGCAATGCGAAAAATAAAATAAATCCAATATAATAAGCAAACCGACCTTTCTCAGCACCTAGTTTGAAGGTAAACGGAAACATAAAGGCAGGTGGCAGTAATCCGGCTATAAAGATAATTGTAAAAATAGTAAGAAGACCGGAAATATAAAAGTTGTGTCTTATAATCATGTTGATTATTTGCACAATTTCAACAATGATGGCAGAAAGTGTAAGGGTACATACTGTTAAAATATATTTGGAGGATACAATTTCTTTTCGGCTACAGGGAAAGGTACAGGCATAGAGACTCCAATTTGATTTTTCATCGTAAGAAAGCAGGTTTACCGGGATAATGCTGGAAATTGTAATAGGATATAATGCAAAAAACAGATTGTTATTCCATGCTCAGGCAAAGGAAAATACAATAATCAGAATAAAAAATAAACGACAATATTTTATCATCAGATAAAGATCTTTACGAAGTAATCCTTTCATATTCAGTGAACCCCCTTTATCATAAAAATAAACAAATCTTCTATACTGATCGGATGTACCTTAAATCCTTCCGGAATCTGATCTCGAAGAACTACTGCTTCTACATTGTAAGAAGAGTATTTGACTCCGATGACCGCAGATTGATCGAGTTCCTGAAGCTGTTCCTTTGTACATTGAATGATACCGTATTTTTCCAGAAGCCGGTCTTTTTCTTCGAAAAGAACAAGGTTACCTTTATGAAGAAAGGCAACATAATCACAAATTTTCTCCAGATCACTTACAATATGGGAAGAAATTAAAATTGCATGAGATTCATCTCTGGTAAAATCATTGAAAATATCAAGGATTTCATCGCGCATTACAGGATCAAGACCACTTGTTGCTTCATCAAGGATCAGAAGTTTAGGATGATGAGAGAGAGCAACTGCAATTCCCAGTTTCATCTTCATTCCTTTTGAAAACTTACCAAATTCTTTTTTATTTGGAAGGTTAAATTTTTGGAGATATTGGTCGTATAGAGAAGAATCCCAGTTGTGGAAAATATCCTTCATAATGCGTCCAATCTGTAAAGGAGTCAGGCATTCCTGAAAACCAACTTCATCTAATACAACGCCAATTTCTTCTTTCAAGAAAGTAGTAGCAGAAGTGCAGTCTCTTCCCAAAATTCGAATCGAACCGCTGTCTTTTTTTATGATATCCAGAATTAGTTTAATGGTGGTAGTTTTTCCGGCACCATTTTCACCGATGAGTCCTAAGATACATCCACTGGGAAGAGTGAAATTTAGATGATTCAGGGAAAATCCAGGATAGTTCTTATTCAAATCGTTTATTTCTAAAGCATTTGTTTCAAATGTGGTCATAAGCTATTCCTCCATCATGAAATGAAGCATCTCAGTAAGTTCCTGTTCGCTTAGATTACAGGAAGCTGCAAGATGTACTATTTTTTCCATGTAGTCTTCAATTTTTTTCAGATTTGTTTCACGCAAAAGATCCGTATTAAGTGGAGCAACGAAACAGCCCTTTGCTGCAATCGTGTAAATAAAACCTTCTTTTTCCAGTTCATCGTAAGCCCGCTTGGTTGTTACGACACTGATTCGTAGATCTTTGGCAAGGCTTCGAATGGAAGGAAGAGCTTCGTCAGATGGTAATGTTCCACTTATAATTTGCGATTTGAGTTGTGTAAAAATCTGTTCATAGATGGGTGCACCACTTTTGTTATCTATGAATATATTCACGTTTTCACCTCGCTTAAAATGTTATAACTGTATATATACAGTATATACAGTTGGCAAAGGTGTGTCAAGAGAAACAATCCTGCTTGTATAGAAATTTGATTCATGGTATGATAACTTTCATAGATTAAACGGAATTACCAGTCGAATAATATCTGGAGAAATCAATGTATGAAGAGTAGGAGAATAAATATAATGATTTCTCTGATTAAAGTTAAGGTAGTGGGAGGAAGGAAAAATGCAGACTTTTGCGAATACAGGAATAAAAACGGAAGTTATAGACGAAATTATTTCATTTGCAAAAAAACATGATATACATTGTGTGATTCTTTTTGGATCCAGAGCGAGGGGAGACTTCAAGAGGACGAGCGATATTGATATTGCGGCAAGTGGTGGTGATTTTGATCGTTTTGCATTAGATGTTGATGAAGAGACATCCACGTTGCTGGAATTTGACATTGTGGACCTGGATAGAGATATGCAAGACGCCTTACGAGAATCGATACGGAGAGAGGGGAAAATTCTTTTTGAAAAAGTATGAAAATTTGTGTGTGTCATTGGAAAATATGAAGGATATTTATAATTACGAAGAACCGTATGATAATGTCGTTCTAACTGGTTTGGTTGGATTATATGAAATTACATTTGAGCAGTCATGGAAGATGATGAAAGAAATATTGGAGATACATGGATTTGCAGAAGGAGCAACAAGTTCTCCGAAAATGATTCTCAGAACAGCATATAAAGCAGGTATGATAAAGGATGAAGAACTATGGTTATCTGCATTACAAGAAAGAAATAATGTAACACATTCTTATAACCGAAAGATTGCAATGGGGATTATTACGCAGGCAAAACAGAAGTTTTATAAAATGTTCTGTGAATTAAAAGAAGAAATTGACAGGAATTGGATATAGTAGTCAGGAGCATAAAATGGATACAAATGAAATTAAGATCCGCCCGGCAACCGAAGCGGACGCAGCAGAAATTTTAAATATCTATGCACCCTATATAACGGACACAGCAATTACATTTGAATATGATGTTCCGACACTGGAAGAGTTTACGGGACGGATTCGTCACACACTGGAGAAATATCCGTATCTGGTGGCAGTAAGAGACAGCGAGATTATCGGTTATGCATATGCAGGAGCTTTTTATGGGCGGGCTGCATATGACTGGTCGGCAGAAACTACGATTTATGTAAAGAAGGGTTGCAGTCACAGTGGTGTTGGAAAACTGCTTTATCAGGCACTTGAAACTGCACTGAAAGCACAGAATATCATCAATCTATATGCATGCATTGGATATCCGGAAGAAGACGATGAATATCTGACAAAGAACAGCAAGCAGTTCCATGAACATCTGGGATACCGTTTGATCGGAGAATTCCGGAAGTGTGGTTATAAATTTGGGCGTTGGTACCATATGGTCTGGATGGAGAAGATGATAGGAGAACATCCGGAGAAACCGGAGCAGGTAAAGAGATTTTCAGAAATATAGTGATGGAAATTAAAAAACGGGAGAATGCTGTTTGAAAATGCATTCTCCCGTTTCTCAATATTGTTATGAGAGCATCTCTTCGATCTTCGCCTGCATTTCAGCGACGGTATGCTTTCGTGACCGGGCACATTCCTGTGCCTGACAGCCGCAGATCAAACATTTGCGGTAGACGCCGCGGGAGAGTTTTTCTCCGTCTGTTCCAATCACATCCATATCAAAAAGACGTCCGAAGGGATGGTTTTCTTCGAGTTCTGTTGTTAGTTCTTTAATTTTATCTGCCGGATAGTCGACTGTAAGAATAATTTCATTTCCAGTCTTCTCATCAAACTCAGTTTGGGTAAGAATCGGAATGTTCTCTTTTTGTAATACAGCAAAAAGTGCTTCCTTTCCGGAAAGGAATGCTTTTTTGATCTGTTCATTCGTCTTTATAGGTCCCGGAATATTCATGCAGAATGAAATCACTGGGCAATGATATCTTTGAATATATTTATTTTGTATATTAACGCGGCGCTCGCGGCAGGCGAGCATGTCGGTTAATACTACTTCCTGTCCTTTCATAGCAGATCCTCCTAATAATGAATAACATTTTCTTGTTGTCTGATTCGTTCGATTACAGGAATTGCTTCCGGACTTTTGAAATAATCCAGTGTGGTTTGCGGTACCAGCTTCGAAAGGGTATCATAGTCACCATTTTGCAGGGCAAGACGTACATTGGAAGCGCTGATCGGTGTATCCTCACAGGTCTTTCTTGGGACAACGATACATTCGATGCCCTGTTCCGGTAATTTTTCAGACATGATCCGGTTATAGATTCCGGTAACCAGGCTAGTAGGCTCTTCCCCTACGTAACGGCGAGTGATACCGAGCACCTTTGCAATCTGCGTAAATACCGTCAGGTCCAGCATGGCGTGGCTTTCAATCACTGCATTCTCATCTTTCTGGAAATAGCTTGGAAAAGTAGTATTGCTGATAATATATGGACCACTGTCGTGATAACAGATGTTTTTCAAGTGTGCTGTTCCTTTCATGACGAGTTGTTTTCTGATCTTGAATGGAACCAGGCTGGCATCTTCACTGACAATGAAGAGATGAAGCAGATCATTTTCAGCAGCCGCTTTTTCTATAAGATACTGGTGTCCGAGGGTAAACGGGTTGGCGTTCATGACGAGAGCAGCAATCTTTCTGGTGGGAGTCTCAGCAGTCAATCCTTCTGGAAGTGCATCTTTTGCAAAAGTACGCAGATAATTCTGAAATCCGGTTTTTCGGTTTTCCATGAAGACAATCTGTCCATCGATCCGGGCAATTTCATAGAATCCAAGATCACCGAAGAACTTGGCAGAATTACATTTGGTGTAAAGAAAAAGGTGTGTATTCCCTCTTGAAAACTGAAATTCAATCAGATGAGAGACGATGGAATTCATCAGTCCTTCTCCCTGATGTTCATGGCTTACGGCAAAACATCGTAAGGTGTTGCCAAAACAGCTTCCTGTTGCGATAATGTGCATCTCATCGTCATACATGCCGCAGGTGTAATCCAGGTTAGCATCTCTGCGGATCCCTTCTGAGATAAGGAGCGCGTCCACTTCATCGTTGGCTCGCTTGTCAGAAGGATAGATTTGAGAAATATAATAATCTGACATAGATAAATTCCTTTCTGCACAGTAGCTCAAAATATTTGATGAAATTATTTTAACATGTGTATAGAAAATGTAAAGAGGAGCAAGGATTCAAGAAAGAAATCAGGCATTATTCTTAAAAAAATACAAATTGGATTTATGTCATATTGATATGATCACAATATGAATTATGTAATTTACTAATAACCAGGATAACCCTATAATATAGTCGGATAAAAAATAATCGTATGATTTATAGTAAAGGAAGGATAGATATGGCAACCATTTTCCCAAGAGAAGAAAAAGCCGAGATGTTATTTGACAAGATTCTTGCAAACCCGGAGGCATGCAGGCGACTGAAAAGAACTTTTTATGATGCCATTGATTCCGGAGATGAGTTTGTGACAGAAAATCTTCCCGCAAAGCAGTTCACCGCTGCATTATTCGATGCATATGAAAATAAAGATCTGACTGCATTTCTCATGGCTGTGTGCCAAAACAGTATGTTCGATCTTTTAAGAAATGCTTTTCTGATACCGTTTAAATTTAATGCGGATGGACAGACAAATCCTATTTTTTTGACAGATGAAGAGGGAAAGCTTCTGGAAAATCTTCCGATTCATGTAAAGGAAAAAGAATATGAAAAATTTCGAAAAGTTTATCAGAAGCGTGATAAAGTAAAAATGTATCTGGCACATGGATATAAGAAAAGGCATTGTTATGATTCAGAAACAATGGAAACACAGGAATATAAGATGGGAGAGCATGACGGAGTACTTCTGATCTATGAACTTCCGGATACCGTAAAAGAAAAAAAGACGGAGGCTGAAGCTTATGCAGCTGTGTGGGATATTATGATGGAACTTCAAAAGGAACTGCCAAATTCTGTGGTATATTACGGACAGGATTTCTTGCAGGAAGAAGGAAAAAGATTTGATGAAATGGGGGTTTTCCTTCCGCTGGAACACTTTTCTGACAGACTGGAAAGGCATATAGAAAAAGCGGATCAAATTGTATATGGTAAATAAAAAGATGCATCTGGTTGAAAAAAGATCAGATGCATCTTTTTATTTAAAATTCTTTTTTACGTGCAATAACGGAATGTTTTGTCCGTCAGAATTCTTGCAAAGATAAGTCCAAGAGGCAAGGCAAGAATGATAAGTATTGCAGCTGCAAACCAGGATGCAGAGGTTTGCAGAGACATCACTCCAAGATTATAGATTGCCCGGTAAAGATAAAGTCCCGGTACCATGATGACAATAGAAGGTACAGTCAGAGAAATTCTCGGGTAACCGATTTTGCTTTTTAATACAGAAGCCAGAATTCCGGCAGTCAGGGCACCGATAAAAGCTGCGGCTGCAGGAGGCAGGGAGGCCAAGTCTACCAGTTCAAGACGGAGTGTATTGGCAATTGCTCCAATGATACCGGCTGTGGCAGAGAGTTCTTTAGGACTGTTGAACATAACAGAAAAGCCGAACACCCCGCAGAAGCTGGCGAGAAGCCGGAATAGTATATGTTGCCAGAGTGTGAGAGAAAGAGGTGGGAAATCACTTGGCTTTAAATGAAGGATAAGTGCCATGATCCAGGCGGTCAAGGTTGCGACAAGAATGATGATCATTGCGTAAGCAAGTCGTTCCAGGCCGGATCGCATATCCAGTTTTGCAAGGTCGATTCCGCTGGTGATAAATGGAAAACCGGGAATGATGAAAAGCATAGAGCATATATATCCGGCTTCATGAGCAAGAGAAATGCCGAACAACAGTTCAGTTGTTTTTAAAAGTGTAGCATAGATAAGGCAGGCAGCAGCAACAGAGGCAGTAATGCCTAAGAATAATGTGAAATGATGCTTAGTCAGTTTACATCTTACAAAGTTGCCGATACCGGCACCGAAAAAAGCAAGAAGCATTTCTACCGGTCCGCCACCAAGGAGAAAGGTAAATGCCCCACAGGCAAATGCTGCGGCAAATCCGAGTGCAACTGGAGAGTAAAGGCCATGGATCCGTTCAATCTCATCCAGATAAGAATGAATCTGTTCACCGGAAAGATATTTTTCCTTTGTTGGGAAATCGTTGATGAAGTTTTCCAGTCGGTTCAATTTCGAAGTATTAACACCGGTATTGGTCAGACACAGCGACTGTGAAAAACAGTTTTCACCGTCAAAACAGGTGTATTCAATGGACATCAGGCCAATGTCGGCGGTACAGGTGATTCCCAGTTCTCTGGAAAGGGTATTCATGGAGCTTCGAACACGCCATGCTCCGGTTCCACAGGAAAGAAGCATCATGCCACATCTACCGACCACGGAGGCTTTTTCAATTAGCCCGGCCTTTGTGATAGGAATGGTATCTTCTTTATTCAGTGCATAATCATGCCATAGAATGTCCATATGATTTTTTTCTATTATGCCTTGCTGCATAAATTTCACTTCCTTTTGCTATACCAATAATACATGAACAATATATTAAATATGTATTATTGATATTGATTTATCATAATAAAGTATAATCATCGAAATGCAAAAGTCAATAGAAGAGTTGAGAAATCCTGAAAAAGGATACGGATATGCCAATGTGGATTTAAAAACATGACCGAGGCAATGTGCATAAAATGAAAAACCATTTTTTGTCTAATGTGTATAAGAAAAAGTAGGCAAAAGAAAAGAGTGTGAAATATGTTAAGTTTTGGTTGCGATTTTCTATCTGATCATCGGAGTAATTGTGATGCTTTTATATGTTCGCTTTGAAAGACAGGAAGAAACCGTTTTGAAAGAACTGGAAAACAGAAGAAAAAGTATGTAGAAAACACCGGCAGTTTTTAAAGTAATAAATGCTAATAAAAAATGCTAATAAGCAAGAAAGCCTGTTTTTCTTGACACTCATTATGTTCGGTGTTACGGTTATCTAGGATGCAAGATATGGTGCAGATGCGGAGAATACGGTATCCAAAGTGCACCGCTTTTGAGAGTTTTATAAAACTCAGTTTACAAGAAAATAAAACAATGAGGTGTAAGAACATGCAGGAATTAAAACCGATCAAAGAAGGTAAAGTACGTGAGATTTATGACAATGGCGACAGCCTGATCATGGTTGCAACAGACCGTATCAGCTGCTTTGACGTGATTCTGAATAATGAAGTAACTAAGAAAGGTACTGTTCTGACACAGATGTCAAAATTCTGGTTCGATATGACAGAAGATATTCTTCCGAACCATATGATTTCTGTAGATACAAAGGATATGCCGGAATTCTTCCAGCAGGAGAAATACGAAGGCAAATCCATGATGTGCAAGAAGCTGAACATGCTTCCGATCGAATGTATCGTTCGTGGCTATATCACAGGAAGTGGCTGGAAGAGCTACAAAGAGAATGGAACTGTATGCGGAATCAAACTTCCGGAAGGATTACAGGAATCAGACAAACTTCCTGAACCGATTTACACACCATCTACAAAAGCAGAGATCGGTGATCATGATGAGAATATTTCTTTTGAACAGAGTATCGATCATCTGGAAAAATATTTCCCGGGAAGAGGAAAAGAATTAGCAGAAAAGCTTCGTGACAACACGATCGCTCTCTATAAAAAATGCGCAGAATATGCACTCAGTAAAGGAATCATCATTGCAGATACCAAGTTTGAATTTGGTCTTGATGAAGAAGGCAACATGGTGATCGGTGATGAGATGCTGACACCGGACAGCTCAAGATTCTGGCCGGCAGATGGTTATGAACCGGGACACGGACAACCGTCATTTGACAAGCAGTTCGCACGTGACTGGCTTACAGCCAATCCGGATAATAACTGGACACTTCCACAGGAGATCGTGGATAAGACAATCGAAAAATACCTGCAGGCATATGAGATGCTCACAGGCGAAAAACTTGCATAATTACATCACATGCCATGAGAATAAAATATGACGAAAGGACCGGCGGTTTGAGACTGCCGGTCTTTTTGCACTGGTAAAACTGTCCAGTTTTGGTATAATCAAGACAGAATATCAGTTGCAGAAAAGAAAAAGAAGAAAAAGGAGATATTATGAAACGACCATTTAAGAGAATTTTATACGGCGGAGATTATAACCCGAACCAGTGGGGAAAAGAGGTCTGGAAAGAAGATATGCGCATTTTCAAAGATGCCCGGATCAACAGTGCTACGATCAATGTATTTTCGTGGGCGAAGATCCAGCCTTCAGAAGAAATCTATAATTTTACAGAACTGGATGAGATCATTGATATGCTGAGCCGGGAGAACTATGATATCGTGCTTGCAACTTCAACAGGCGCGCTTCCGGCATGGATGGTAAAAAGATATCCGGAAGTAGCGAGAACGGATTACGAGGGAAGACATCACAAATTTGGTCAGCGCCACAATGCATGCCCGAATTCTCCGGTGTTTCAGAAGTTTGCATCCCGTCTTGCAGGCAAACTTGCTGAGCGTTACGGGGACAATCCGCATGTGACCTGCTGGCATATCAGCAATGAATACGGTGGAGAATGTTATTGTGAAAACTGTGAAAAAGCGTTCCGCGTATGGCTGCGCGGGAAGTATCAGACTCTGGATGAACTGAACAAAGCATGGAATACCGAATTCTGGGGACATACCATTTATGACTGGGACGAAGTGGTACTACCAGATGCACTTGGCGATGGGATCGAAGATGCAGCAGAACCGCATATGACGGCTTTTGCAGGTCTTTCCATTGATTACTGCCGGTTTAATTCAGACGGAATGCTGAATAACTTCAAGATGGAAAAAGAAGCGATCCGTAAGTTTGATAAAGAGACACCGATCACTACCAATATGATGGGAACCTTTAAAGGACTGGATTATTTCAAATGGGCGAAAGAAATAGATGTTATTTCGTGGGATAATTATCCATCTTATAACACGCCGTGGAGTATGGTGGCCATGAAGCATGATCTGATGCGTGGACTTAAGGATAAACCATTTATGCTGATGGAGCAGACTCCAAGCCAGCAGAACTGGCAGCCGTATAACTCACTCAAGCGTCCGGGACAGATGCGTGCACAGAGCTATCAGACCATGGCACACGGAGCAGATACGATCCAGTTTTTCCAGCTCCGTCGCAGTGTGGGAGGATGTGAGAAGTTCCACGGTGCTGTCATTGCACATGCAGGAACGGAAAATACAAGAGTCTTCCGCGAGGTGAAGCAGCTTGGTGAAGAACTGGAAAGATTAAGTGACCTGATCCCGGGATCTGTAAATGAAGCAGAAGTTGGAGTGATCTTTGACTGGGATAATTACTGGGCTTTGGAATACACAAGCGGCCCGTCGATCAGTCTCAAATATGTGGACCAGATCCACCGCTATTACCGTTATTTCTATGAAAAAAATATTGGCACCAGTATGATTCCGGTGGATGCGGATTTCTCAAAATATAAGATGGTGGTTGCACCGGTTCTTTATATGGTAAAACCGGGAATGAAAGAAGCACTGGAAGAGTATGTGAAAAATGGCGGTATTCTTGTGACAACCTATATGAGTGGTATTGTTGGAGAGTCAGATAATGTATACCTTGGCGGATATCCGGGACCGTTAAAAGAGATGGCTGGTGTCTGGGTGGAAGAAATCGATGCCCTTGCACCGGAACAGCATAACATCGTGACGTTCAAAGACGGAAGCCGGAGCAAATGTAAGATCGTATGTGATCTGATGCATCTGGAGGGAGCGGAGTCTCTTGGCGAATATACGGAAGATTTCTACGCAGGCATGCCGGCAGTGACCAGACATAGTTATGGAAAAGGAAAACTGTATTACATCGGAACCTGTATGGAAGAAGATGGAATTGCGAAGATTCTTTCCATGGCAGTAGAGGATGCAGGAGCAGAACCGGTTGCAGGAGCTGGAAACGGTCTGGAGATCGTGAAACGTAACAGAGAAGGAAAGAGCTTCTATTTTGTGATGAACTTCAGGGATGAAGAGCTGGAAATTCCGGAAGAATTTGCAGGCAAAACAGATCTGCTAAGTGGGAATGCAGTAGGAAAAGGAGAAAAACTTCCGAAGTTTGGTGTGAAGATTGTAGTGGAATAAAAATTTAAGATTGAAAATAAAAGGAAGCAGGAATTTCAGACAGGTGTAAGGCTGTCAGGGATTCCTGCTTCTTTGGGTTAGGCGGGAATTATTTAATGAAATTATTACTGTGACGGATGAGGATGCCTATGAGACGGCAAGACTTTCTGCAAAGACAGAAGGAATTTCGGTTGGAATTTCATCAGGAGCAGCGCTCTGGGCAGCGATCAAGGTGGCAAAGAGAGCTGAAAATGCAGGGAAGAATCTTCTTCTATTCTTCAATCACCTGGATTTCCAGAAAATCAAAATCAATTGAATCCACGAAACTGTCCTGATAGAATCTAGCTTTGGAATGCCGCTTGAATTCGTTGATATTCACATCCAGCCAGATCGGTTTGCTGAGATCAAATTCATAGCAGATCTCATCCAGAGCATTGAAAATCTTGTGGGTTCTTGTATCGTCACTGTCATCACAGATGGTGGTATCTTTGATCATATGATTGTCTTTAAATTCTTTTCCCCATAAGCGGAACATGGTAAAATCCTCCTTATAATAAATATGAAAAATGCCGGTCAGGCAAAGAATGTTTTTGTATCAAGTGATTTTCAGTATAGCGGATTTAGGGGAGAAAGTAAAGGAGACAGATTTTATTCTATGATATGATGTGCTATATTGATACTAAAGTTTATGAAAGAAAGAGAATCATTCTCAATAACATGGAATAGAATAGAGAAAAAAGACAGGGAATTAGAAAAATGTCTAGAATAAAACGAGAAACTATAATCCGGGTTATATTGGGAATCTGTATGATAGTTGTATCGATTGGTATGATATATGGTAAGTCAAAAGCTGGGAATGCAAATGGAAACGACAGAACTTATATAGAAGAATCAGAAAAAAATGCAAAACAGAAGAAGGCAGAGAAAAGCGAAAACGACAGCACGGGATCAGCAAAACAGGACAGCACAGTAAAAACTAAGATGACAGAACAGAGGCAGGTATCGGGCACCGAAGCAAAAGCAATTGCCGAGGCAGAAGCTATCGAGGCATCCATCCAGCCGGGACAGTATCCGGTGATGGGGATCAGCAGTATCCGCGCCTGGCAATTGGTAAATTATTTTAAAGCGTATGGAAGCACTTATCCGGCAGAAGTTTTGACGCAGGGAGGTGCACCGGATATTGAGACATTTGCACAGATGTATTATGAAGAAGCCACGGCAGAAGGCGTCCGTCCGGAGGTTGCATTTGCACAGGCGATGAAGGAGACAGGCTGGCTGCAGTATGGTGGGGATATGCAGATCACCCAGTATAATTTTGCCGGGATCGGGACGACGGGAGGAGGCGTACCGGGGAATTCCTACCCGGATGTCAGAACCGGGATCCGGGCACAGATCCAGCATCTGAAAGCTTATGCGACAGACGAAGCACTTGCCGGGGAATGTGTAGATGACCGTTACTCTTGCGTGACAAAGGGGAGCGCACCGTATGTAGAGTGGCTGGGGCAGAAAGAGAATCCGGAAGGGTATGGCTGGGCAACGGGTGAACGTTATGGATACGACATTGTAGAAATGATTCATGCAATGCGAAAATAAAAGAAATGTGTCAGATTGAGATTATCTAATTTATTAAAATACTATGAAGCTTGCCCGGGCTGTATAGATTTCAAAGAGAAAAAATGGTATACTGATTTTACTTTCGGGACGAAAAAGGGAGATAGATTCCGGAGGGAAGTATACATAAAAAGGGGAGATTACATGCAGTCAGCAATGAAGTATTACGATGACGTAGACAGCTGGAAGACCGTCATGTTTCTTTACAATTCCGCATTGAAAGAAGTAGGGACGAAGCTGGAGATACTGAACGATGAATTTCAACATGTACACAGATATAATCCGATCGAGCATATCAAGACCAGGATCAAATCAGCAGAAAGTATTGTGAAAAAGCTGAAGCGGTACGGATATGAGACAAGTATTGAGAACATGGTACGCTATGTCAATGATATCGCAGGAGTCCGTCTGATCTGTTCGTTTACATCCGATATTTACCGGCTTGCGGAGATGATCGGGAATCAGAGCGACTTAAAGGTTCTGTCGATCAAAGACTATATCAAGAATCCGAAGGAAAGTGGATACAAGAGCTACCACATGCTGGTGTCCGTTCCGATCTTTCTGTCGGACAGTGTGGTGGATACGAAGGTCGAGATCCAGATCAGGACAATTGCGATGGATTTCTGGGCGAGTCTGGAGCATAAGATTTATTACAAGTTTGAAGGACAGGCACCGGAGTATATCAGCCGGGAACTAAAGGAATGTGCGGATATGGTATCGGCACTGGATGACAAGATGCTGTCACTGAATGAAGCAATTCTGGAATGTCTGAAAGAAGGCGGTGAGAAGCCGGTTCCGGAGAAAACAGAAGAAGTGGATGCGGAGATCATTGAGAATCCTATGATCCGATAAAGAAACACAAGAAAGTAATTATAAGAAAGCAGGAGCAGTCAATTGATTGTTGAGGAGTATACTCAACGTTAACTGACTGCTCCTGCTTTTTTGACACCGAACAGAAAAAAATCATATTTAACAAAAACTTTACACAGCCAGGATTTCAGATTTTACAACCATTTTATATGATAGAGACCGTGAAGAAAAGAAAAAATAAAAACACATAAAACGGAGGATTTTAGTATTATGAAATTCAGAAAATTAATGGCAGTAGCACTTGTAGCAGCAATGGCAGCAACAATGGCAGTTGGATGCGGAGGATCATCATCTGACAAGAGCGCAGAGGGCAGTACGAATAACAGCAGCGCAGATGGCGGAAGTGATTTTGATACATCAAATGATATTACAATTGTATCCCGTGAAGATGGATCCGGTACAAGAGGAGCTTTCATTGAGCTGTTCGGAATAGAAGAAAAACAGTCAGACGGAACGAAAGTAGATATGACAACAACAGATGCGCAGATTACAAATAATACATCGGTAATGCTTACAACTGTAGCAGGTGACGAATATGCAATCGGTTATGTATCACTCGGATCTTTAAATGACAGCGTAAAGGCTCTGAAGATTGACGGAGCAGAAGCCACAGCAGACAATATCGAAAATGGTTCTTACAAAGTGTCAAGACCTTTCAATATTGCAGTAAAGAAAGATCTTGATAATGAAGTTGCAAAAGATTTTATGGCATATATTATGAGTACAGAAGGACAGGAAATCGTATCAAATGAAAAATACATTCCGGTATCGGATGTAGAAGCTTATGCAGGATCAAAACCATCTGGAAAATGTGTAGTAGGTGGATCTTCTTCTGTATCACCGCTGATGGAAAAACTGATTGAAGCATATAAGAAAGTAAACCCAAATGCAGACATTGAGCTTCAGACTTCAGATTCTACAACAGGTATGACATCTACGATCGAAGGAAGCTATGATATCGGTATGGCATCCAGAGAACTGAAAGATGACGAAGCTTCAGAACTTGAAGCAACAGTAATCGCAACAGATGGTATTGCAGTGATCGTAAATAAAGCTAACACGGCAGATGAGCTTTCAGCAGATCAGGTAAAATCAATCTATGTTGGGGATGTTACAACATGGGATGAAGTTTCCAAATAAATAAAAGAGGAAATTAAAGAATGAAATCAAAAGCATGGACTGAAAAAGTCATGCAGGGAGTGTTCTTCATTGCCGCCTGCACTTCGGTGCTGGCGGTAGCTCTCATTTGCATCTTCTTGTTTGCAAATGGAATCCCTGCAATCAGACAGATAGGATTTGTAAAATTTATAACCGGTGATATCTGGCGTCCGGGAAATGAACTTTTTGGTATTTTTCCGATGATCATCGGAAGTATCTATGTGACGGCAGGAGCAATTATATTTGGTGTGCCGATCGGAATTCTGACTTCGGTATTTATGGCTATGTATTGCCCGAAGAAAATTTACAGACCGTTAAAAGCAGCAACTGAACTGCTGGCAGGTATTCCTTCGGTTGTATATGGCTTCTTCGGTATGGTGATCGTTGTTCCGATCATCAGGGACTTCGGAAGAACTTTAAAAATGATGGGACTGGTTCAGAAATCCGGCGATGGAAAAGGAATCCTGACTACATCAATTGTACTTGGTATGATGATCCTTCCAACGATCATCGGGACAACAGAAAGTGCAATGCGTGCAGTGCCACCACAGTACTATGAAGGCTCGCTGGCACTTGGAGCAACCCAGGAAAGAAGTATTTTTAAAGTTGTGATTCCGGCGGCAAAGTCCGGTGTGATCACAGGAATCGTACTTGGAATCGGACGTGCGATCGGTGAGACCATGGCAGTTATTATGATCGCAGGAAACCAGCCTAGACTGGTCAATAATATTCTGCTCGGTGTCCGTACTCTGACTGGTAATATTGTAATTGAGATGGGATATGCGACCGGACTTCACAGGGAAGCGCTGATTGCCACAGGAGTTGTACTTTTTGTATTTATCCTGATCATCAATTTTAGTGTTGCGCTGCTTAAGAGGAGGGGTGAACATGAGTGATCAGACGAAAAAACCTGTTTATATCAACCGGGAAAATTTTACAGATAAGATAAAAAGCTATCTGAGACATCCGGGATCCATGATTTTGATGTTTCTTGTGATGCTTGCGACATTTATCACGTTTGCATTGCTCCTGTTCCTGATTTTTTATATTTTGATCAATGGAATTCCGTACATTAAACCGTCATTATTTTCATTACATTATACATCGGACAATGCATCTGTTATACCGGCATTGATCAATACGGTTGTTATGACACTGCTTTCGCTTTTGATCGCAGTACCATTTGGCATTTTTTCAGCAATCTTTCTTGTGGAATACGCAGGAAAGGGGAATAAATTTATCGAAGTGATCCGCCTGACGACGGAGACTCTTTCGGGCATTCCGTCTATCGTATATGGTCTGTTTGGTATGCTGTTCTTTGTAAATACGCTGAAATGGGGATTTTCCGTTCTGGCAGGTGCATTTACTTTATCGATCATGATTCTTCCGCTGATCATGCGCCAGACAGAAGAAGCACTTAAAGCAGTTCCGGATTCTTACAGAGAAGGAAGCTTTGGACTTGGAGCCGGAAAGCTCCGTACCGTATTCCGTATCGTGCTTCCATCGGCAGTTCCTGGAATCCTTGCAGGTGTGATCCTTGCCATTGGACGTATCGTAGGAGAGACGGCAGCACTGATTTATACAGCAGGAACGGTTGCACAGGTGCCAAAGAATGTACTTGGTTCCGGTCGGACACTGGCAATCCATATGTATATGCTGTCAAGCGAAGGGCTGTATATGAACCAGGCGTATGCGACAGCTGTTATTTTGCTTGTACTGGTTGTTGCGATCAACACCCTTTCCGGTGTGGTTGCGAAGAAACTGACGAAAGCATAGAGAGGAAAAGAAAATGTCAAAGATAAGTGTAAAAAATCTTGATTTATATTATGGCGATTTCAAGGCGCTGAAAAACATTAACCTTGAGATCGAGCCAAATAAGATCACCGCGTTCATCGGACCGAGTGGTTGTGGTAAATCCACACTTCTCAAGTCGATCAACCGTATGAATGATCTGGTAGAAGGATGCAGGATTGACGGCGAAGTCCTTCTGGACGGACAGAATATTTTTAAAGGAATGGACGTAAATGTCCTGAGAAAAAGAGTCGGAATGGTATTCCAGAAACCAAATCCATTCCCGATGAGCATTTATGATAATATTGCTTATGGACCGAGAACGCATGGAATCCGTTCAAAGGCAAAACTGGATGATATTGTAGAAAAATCACTGCGTAATGCAGCTATCTGGGACGAGTGTAAGGACCGTCTGAAAAAGAGTGCACTTGGCATGTCCGGTGGACAGCAGCAGAGACTTTGCATTGCACGTGCACTTGCAGTAGAACCGGAAGTACTTCTGATGGATGAACCGACTTCCGCACTGGATCCGATCTCAACATCCAAGATAGAAGACCTTGCGATGGAACTGAAAAAAGATTATACTATCGTTATGGTAACACATAATATGCAGCAGGCAGTCCGAGTGTCGGACAATACCGCATTTTTCCTTCTTGGAGAAGTTGTAGAATATAATGATACTGAAAAATTATTCTCGATTCCGTCCGATAAGAGGACAGAAGATTATATTACAGGGAGGTTTGGTTAAATGCGGAACAGATTTGACAGACAGCTGGAAGAACTTAATGAGATGCTTATCCATATGGGAGAACTTTGCGAGACGGCAATCGAGGAAGCAACAGGAGCTCTGGAAGGACATGATATTGCCAGAGCAAAGGCTGTCATTACAGCAGACAGCGAGATCGATCAGATGGAAAAAGAAATTGAAAATCTCTGCCTGAAGCTTTTGCTTCAGCAACAGCCGGTAGCGCGGGATCTGCGAAGGATCTCGGCATCACTTAAGATGATCACGGATATGGAACGTATCGGAGATCAGACTGCGGATATTGCAGATATTGTGATCGCAACAAAATCAACAGAGGAAAAGAATCTGAAGGATATTAACCGGATGGCAGAGGCGACTGTAAAGATGGTAAGAGACAGTGTATCTGCCTATGTACAGAAAGATCTGGAGCTTGCAAGAAAAGTCATGGATGCAGATGATGAGGTAGATGATCTTTTTGATCTGGTAAAAGGAGATCTGATAAAATTTATTTCCGATCACAAAGGAAGTGCCGGAGATGAGGCGATCGACCTGATCATGATCGCAAAATATCTGGAGAGGATCGGAGATCATGCAACAAATATTGCAGAGTGGGTTGAATTTTCAATTACAGGTATTCATGCAGGCGGAACTGCAATCTAAAAGAAATTAAAGGAGAACGAGAATGATTTTTTGTGTGGAGGATGAAGCGAACATCCGGGAATTAGTAGTATATACACTTGAGACTACGGGATTTGAGGCCCGTGGATTTGAAGAAGGCACATCATTCTTTGAAGCTCTGGCAGAGGAACTGCCAGAGCTGATTTTGCTTGATATCATGCTCCCTGGAGAAGATGGAATGGAGATCCTGAAGAAGCTGAAGACTTCCGGGAGAACCAAAGATATTCCGGTCATCATGGTTACGGCAAAGGGTGCAGAATATGACAAGGTCATGGGACTGGATGCGGGAGCAGATGATTATGTGACCAAACCATTTGGAATGATGGAACTGGTATCCAGAATCCGTGCAGTACTCAGACGGACATCGAAAAAAGAAGAGGATGATACCTATGTGCTGGGTGAGATCCGCATGGACCGTAAAAAGCATGAAGTAACGGTAGCGGGAGAACCGGTAGCATTAACATTGAAAGAATATGAGCTGTTGAGAAAACTTATGGAGAATCAGAATATTGTTCTGACAAGAGATAAATTACTGGAAGAAATCTGGGGATATGATTTTGACGGTGAGACCAGAACGGTAGATGTCCATGTAAGAACCCTGCGCCAGAAGCTGGGACAGGCAGGAGAATATATTGAGACTGTCCGTGGAGTTGGATACCGTATAGGAGAGATCGATGCGAAATAGAATCCAGAAAAGTATGATTTTTGTGGTTACGATGTCACTACTGATCTCGTATATTCTGGTTACTCTGGTTATTTACCGGCAGGCGCTGGATATCCGGCGCAGTGAACTGGTTCAGGAGGCAGGATATATCCGGGCGGCAATAGAAATATCCGGAGAAGAATATTTTGGCACCATGGATAAGGTCAGTAAGCGCACCAGGGTAACATGGATCGATAAAGACGGAAAAGTACTTTATGATACCGGAAATGATCAGGAAACGCTGGCAAACCACAAATCAAGAAAAGAATTCAAAGAGGCATTGGCAAATGGCAGTGGGCAGGATATCCGTATGTCAGACAGCAAAGGACAGGAGATGTACTATTATGCGTTGAAGATGGATGATAGCTCTGTCCTGCGTGTGTCAAGAGGCATGGATACGGTCTGGAATACAGCATTTATGATCTTACCGTATATGATTGCGATCGGGGTCATGATGGCATGTGTTGCATGGTTTATGACAAGGCATCAGGTGAAAAGACTGATTGCACCGATTAATAATCTGGATCTGGAAGAACCACTGGAAAATGATGTATATGAAGAGTTGCATCCGCTGCTTGAAAGAATTGACAGGCAGAATAAAGAAAAAGCAGCAATTGAACAGATGAGGAGAGAATTCTCTGCAAATGTTTCCCATGAGCTGAAGACTCCTCTGACCTCGATTTCGGGATATGCAGAAATTATGATGAACGGTCTTGTAAAATCGGAAGATATGCAGGGATTCAGTGAACGGATCTATAAAGAGGCAAGCAGGATGATCACCCTGGTCGGTGATATTATCAAGCTGTCAAAGCTGGATGAGGGCAGTGTGGAGCTTGAAAAAGAGAATGTGGATCTGTATCAGATGACAAGGGAGATTGTGAGCCGTCTGGCACTTCAGGCAGAAAAACGCAGAATACAGGTTGAAGTGGTAGGAGAACATGTGGAATGTTTTGGAATCCGTCAGATCCTGGATGAGATGATCTACAACATCTGTGAAAATGCGATCAAATACAATAAAGAAAATGGAAAAGTAAATATCTGGGTTGGAAATACACTGAATGGGAAAAAAGTCATTGTCCAGGATACCGGAATCGGAATCCCAAAAGAGCATCAGGATCGTATTTTTGAGCGTTTTTACCGGGTGGATAAGAGCCATTCCAGAGAGACCGGTGGAACAGGTCTGGGTCTTTCAATTGTAAAGCATGGAGCACTTTTGCATAACGCAGAAATCCATGTGGAAAGTGAAGAAGGAAAAGGTACAAAAATGGAGCTTATTTTTCATTGTTAAAAAACTGTTTACAATTGGGAAATTAAATGTATAATGTATAGAAAAAAGCTATGAAATATTATAGCTTTTTTCTATTTTATATCAAAAACAGAATCATGTATAATAAAGAGTAATATGACTAAAATTAAAAAATGGTTGAATTCGGTATGGAAGAGTGCCGGATACAATCTGTGTAGAGATTCACATGGAAAATGAGAGGCAACTATGGAAGAACAGAAGCAGAGTACGAGCAGCAATTATTTTAAAGGATTATCCAGAAGGGATTATATCCAGAAAGCACATGAGATCATTCAGCAAGAAGGGATTCAGGCAGTATCTATCCGCAGGATTGCCAAGGAGATGGGGTGCTCATCAGCAAGTCTGTACAGGTACTTTGATAATGTGTCTGAACTTTTATACTATGCAGAACTCAGAATTTTAACCGGTTACATAGACAGGCTGAATGAGGCTGAGAAATCCTGGAAGAATATGTGGCAGGTATATGTAGGTGTGTGGGATTGTTATGCAACGGAGGCATTTCATAATCCGGAAGCATATAATCTGTTATTTTTTGAGTATAACAATGTAAAACTCAAAGAAGCAATGCGGGAATATTATGAAATGTTTCCGGAAGATATTGTAAATGTTAACCGCTTTTTCTACAATATGCTTCAGACACCAAGCTTTCTGGCACGTGATTTTGAGATGTGCAAGCGGTGTATCAATGTTGGTGGTATTACATATGACAATGCAGTAAAATTAAACCGGATGGTGTGCATGCTCTTTGAAGGCTATTTCAAAGATGTATATGAAAACGGGATAGAGGAAGAGCAGATTCCGGAACGTGTAAAACTGATGGTAGATGATGTAGATACGATCGTTATGGCTCTTGCCAACAATCTGAAAGGCTATAAAGGATACCGTAAATAAGGAAAAAACGCCGGTTTTTGGTTATTTTTAAATACAATCCTTGTTAAAAATTTAATTAGATTGCAATCCAAAAAAAACGTGGTAAAGTATATGTGAAAGTATCGAACACACGAAATAAGGAGGCAATTTAATGGACAATATGAAAGGCTTCGGCATGATGATTCAAGAGCTGAAGAAAAATCCAAAAACGATCGTTTTTACAGAAGGAACAGATGAGAGAATTCTTGAGGCAGCTTCCCGTCTTTTAGCAGGAAGCTTCCTTACACCAATTCTTGTTGGCAATAAAGAAGCAGTATTAGAAGCAGCTGAAAAGTATGGATACAACATCCGTGGCGGAGAGATCATTGATCCGGATGATTATGAGAGATTTGACGAGATGGTAGAACTGTTCTGCGAACTTCGTAAGAGCAAAGGTGTTACACCGGAGCAGGCAGCAAAGACACTTAAGAGAAACAACTATTTTGGAACCATGCTGGTTAAGATGGGAGTTGCAGACGCACTTCTTGGAGGAGCTACTTACTCTACAGCAGATACCGTACGTCCGGCACTTCAGCTGATCAAGACCAAACCGGGATCAAGCTGTGTATCTTCCTGCTTCATTTTGGTTCGTCCGTCAGCTACAGGTGAGAACGAAGTTCTTGCTATGGGTGACTGCGCGATTAATCTCAAACCAACAGAGGATCAGCTTGCAGAAATCGCATGGGAAGTTGCAGAATGTGGTAAACACTTTGGTATCGATCCAAAGGTTGCATTCTTAAGCTACTCTACACTTGGATCTGGAAAGGGTGAAGATGTAGATAAGATGCGTAATGCAGCGGCAAAAGCAAAAGAACTGTATCCTTCACTTCCGATCGAAGGAGAGCTTCAGTTTGATGCAGCTGTATCTCCGCGTGTTGCAAGAACAAAATGCCCGAACAGTGAAGTAGCAGGTCAGGCAAATACATTTATCTTCCCGGATATCAACGCAGGTAACATCGGATATAAGATCGCACAGAGACTTGGTAACTTTGATGCATACGGACCGATCCTTCTTGGTCTTAATGCACCGATCAACGACCTGTCACGTGGATGCAATGCAGAAGAAGTTTATTCTATGGCAATCATCACAGCAGCACTCGTAGAAGACTAAGAGTATTGACAAATATTCAGACGAAAATTATAATATAACAAACAAGGGCGTTTTCAAAATGGATTGAGAACGCCCTTTTTGTGGATACGATGAGCCAAGTGCAGATTTGTGCTTGCACAACGGATCTGCATTTGGCGAATGCACATCACCTGATGTTGGAAAAGGTAAAAAATCCTCTTGCAAGCAAGCTTGCATCGGCTTTCTGACCTTTTGCCCCTGGTATCATCATTTTATTTATGAGTAGTAAAAACGGGAGGATTTGTATGAATATGAAAAATTATACGAGAGAAGATATCCTGAATCTTGTCGAGGAAGAAGACGTGGGATTTATCAGGCTGCAGTTCACCGATATTTTCGGAACAATGAAGAATGTAGCGATTACAGTAAGCCAGCTTAAGAGAGCACTGGATAATAAATGTATGTTTGATGGATCTTCGATAGAAGGATTTGCCAGAATCGAAGAATCGGATATGTATCTGCACCCGGATCTGAATACATTTGAAATTTTTCCGTGGCGACCGCAGCAGGGAAAGGTTGCAAGATTTATCTGCGATATTTACAGACCGGATGGAACAGCTTACGAAAGCGATCCGAGACATGTTCTTAAGAAGGTACTTTCCGAGACAAAAGAGATGGGATATGACTTTAACGTAGGACCGGAATGCGAATTTTTCCTGTTTGAGACGGATGATGCGGGAAATCCGACGACGATTTCCAATGAACGTGCAGGATATTTTGATCTGGGACCTTTGGACCAGGGAGAGAATGCAAGACGTGATATTGTTCTTACAATGGAAGATATGGGGTACGGTGTGGAGGCATCTCATCACGAGATGGCACCGGCACAGCATGAGATCGATCTGGAATATACAGAGGCGTTGGATGCAGCAGACAATATCATGACATTTAAGCTCGTTACCAAAACAATCGCAAAAAGACACGGGCTTCATGCTACATTTATGCCAAAGCCAAAGGATGGTATCCATGGCTCAGGAATGCATCTGAATATGTCTCTGTCAAGAGATGGAAAGAATGTTTTTGCAGATGAAAAAGATCCGAATGGTCTGAGCAAGGAGGCTTACTATTTTATCGGCGGACTTATGAAACATATCAAAGCGATCAGCTTTATCACAAATCCGATCGTGAATTCCTATAAGAGACTGGTTCCCGGATATGAGGCACCGGTATATATTGCCTGGTCAGCGAATAACCGGACTCCTCTGATCCGTATTCCACGGGTATCAGGGGAAAGCACAAGAGTCGAACTCAGAAGTCCGGATGGGGCAGCAAATCCATATCTGGCACTTGCCGTATGTCTGGCTGCCGGAATGGAAGGAATTAAAAACAAGATCCTGCCGCCGGAGAGTGTAGATGAAAATATTTACGAAATGACAGATGTGGTGAAAAATGCACTTGGAATTGAGGAGCTTCCGGCAAGCTTAAGAGAAGCAATCACAGAATTCCAGAAAGATCAGTTTATGCAGGAAGTACTGGGAGAAGAACTGTCACAGAAGCTGATCGAGTCAAAGCGTGCAGAATACAGAGAATACCGCACTCAGGTTACAGAATGGGAAATTAATGAGTACTTACAGAAATTCTAAAGAAACTTTCCAATTCTAAAGGCAGGAGGCTGGTATTATGAGCAGTATTATTGTTGTATTTCCAAAAAAGGAGATTGCAACCAATATTCGCAATATACTGGTACGAAATGGATTTGACGTGATTGGTGTGGGGGTAACCGGAGCACAGGCGGTTCAATTGGCAGATAATCTGGATGATGGAATTGTAGTTTGTGGTTATAAAATGACAGATATGTTATATAATGAATTGAGAGATTATCTGCCGAGTACGATTGAGATGCTTTTGATCGCATCGCCGGAGAAATGCAGTGACAGGACGCCGGGAGTGATCAGCCTGTCGATGCCATTTAAGGTATTTGATCTGATGAACACGATCGAGATGATGGCACAATCGATTGGCAGGCGGAGAAAGAAAAGAAGAGCAGAGCTTAAGAACCGGAATCCGGAGCAGCAGGCACTTGTAAAAGAGGCAAAGAGTCTTCTGATGGAACGTAATAATATGACGGAGGAAGAAGCGCATCGCTATCTGCAGAAATGTAGTATGGAGAGCGGTGTCAATATGGTGGAGACAGCTCAGATGGTACTTAGTATTATGGCGGAATAAAGGAGATTAAAGAGGCAGGATATATGATCTTTACAAAAATGCATGGTCTTGGAAATGATTATGTGTGTATAAACTGCTTCAGAGAAAGGGTGGAAGATCCATCTGGATTTGCAAGAACACTTTGTGACAGGCATTACGGGATCGGAGCGGATGGTCTGATTCTGATATGTCCGTCAAAGGTGTCTGATTTTAAAATGGAGATATACAATTCGGATGGATCTGTTGCCGGGATGTGCGGCAATGGCATCCGATGCCTTGGAAAATATGTATATGATTACAGACTTACCGGAAAGGAAACTCTCAGTATCGAGACGAAATCCGGAATTCGTAACATGCACCTTCATATTCAGGATGGGAAAGCCTGCGGTGCTATGGTAGATATGGGTGTTCCAAGACTGAACGCACACAGCATTCCAATCCTGAGTGAAAAGGATCTGGTGATCAATGATCCGATTGAGGTACAGAAGAAGAACTACCGCATGACCGGGATTTCGATGGGAAATCCGCATGCGGTAATCTTTTCAGAAGAGATAAACGGGATTTCTCTGGAAGAGACAGGAAGGGAGTTAGAATTTCATCCGAGATTTCCGGAGAGGGCAAATATCGAGTTTTGTCATGTGACTGCGAGGGACCGGATGGAGATCCGTGTGTGGGAGAGGGGTGTTGGTGAAACGCTTGCCTGCGGAACCGGAGCATGTGCAGCAGTTGTGGCTTCTGTGCTGAATGACTTGACAGATGAGGAAGTAATCGTTAAATTATTAGGTGGAGAGTTATCTGTCAGATGGGACCGTAAGGTGAATCATGTATTTTTGGAGGGACCTGCGGTTAAAGTATTTGATGGTGTACTATAAAGATCAAATCACAAAGGAGACGACATATGTACAGTGTAAATGAAAACTACTTAAAGTTACCGGGAAGCTATCTGTTTTCCAATATTGCCAAAAAAGTTGCAGCGTTCTCAGCAGCGAATCCGGATGCACCGATCATCCGTTTGGGAATCGGTGATGTAACACAGCCGCTTGCACCTGCGATCATCGAAGCGCTTCACAGTGCAGTTGATGAGATGGCACACGCAGAGACATTCCACGGATATGCACCGGATCTTGGATATGAATTCTTAAGAAGCGCGATCGCAAAGAATGATTTCCAGGCAAGAGGATGTGATATTGCTGCAGATGAGATCTTTATTTCAGACGGAGCAAAGAGTGATTCTGGAAATATCCAGGAGATCTTTGGACCTGACTGCAGAATCGCAGTAGGAGACCCGGTATATCCTGTATATGTGGATACAAACGTAATGGCAGGACGTACCGGAACTTACGATCCAAAGACAGAAACATGGAGCAATGTAATCTACATGCCTTGTACAGCAGAAAATGGATTTGTACCGGAACTGCCAAAAGAAGTACCGGATATGATCTATTTATGCTTCCCGAACAATCCGACCGGAGCGGCTATCACAAAAGATGAACTCCAGAAATGGGTAGATTATGCAAATAAAAACGGGGCAGTGATCATTTATGATGCTGCATATGAAGCATATATCACAGAGGAAGATGTACCACACAGTATTTTTGAATGTGAAGGAGCAAGAACCTGTGCGATCGAACTTAGAAGTTTTTCTAAGAATGCCGGATTTACAGGAGTACGTCTTGGCGCAACAATCATTCCGAAAGACCTTAAGTGTGGAGATGTGATGCTTCATTCGCTGTGGGCAAGACGTCACGGAACAAAATACAATGGAGCACCTTATATTGTACAGAAAGCCGGAGCTGCTGTTTATACAGAGGCCGGAAAAGCACAGATCAAAGAGCAGATCGCATACTATCAGAAGAATGCAAGAACGATTTATGAAGGTCTGAAGAATGCCGGATACACGGTATCCGGAGCAGTGAACTCACCATATGTATGGTTAAAGACGCCGGATAACATGACTTCATGGGAATTCTTTGATTTCCTTCTTGAAAAAGCAAATGTAGTTGGAACTCCGGGATCAGGATTTGGACCGAGCGGGGAAGGATACTTCCGCCTGACAGCATTTGGAAGTTACGAGAATACGTTGGAAGCGATCAAGAGAATTGAGAATATTTAATTGAAAATTTGGCTGCAGGGACGGGCGTCGGATCACGGTGTGGATTTGGCGGTGGACTCTGGCGTGAACAGCCTGTAACATGAAAAGAAAGAGAAAAGTGTGATACCAGACTCATTCGACGGAAAATCTGATGATTTTCCATCTCAGGAGTCTTCGGAATTTCGTACTTGGGGTACGAAATCCGATCACACTTTTCTCTTTTTTTCATTAACAGGCTGTAACACGCCGCCATATACCGCCAAATCCACACCGTGATCCGACGCCCTGGGCGCTGCAGCCAATTTAAAATGATACCTGGCTTTAAGCTTTAGTCAACCGTTATGTGTGTCTATACCAAAACAAAATCACTCATAACATATAAGCCAGAATAAAAGTAAACACAATAAGAATTAATTTCAATTCTGAACAAACAATCCTTCCATCCACAGCGAGGCGCAGCTATGATGCGCCAATGCGGAAGCTTTGAATAACGTAAGGGTGAAGTGGGGACGAGGTGACGGTTTCACGCCATTCGTAAGAGCCGTGCAGTCTGTTCATTTAATCGGGACGGAAATTGTGACCAGATTTCGTACTACAAGTACGGAATCTGAGGACTGCCTGAGCCGGAAAATCATCAGATTTTCCAGCGAATCAGTCCGGTGTCGCAACTTCCGTCCCGATTAAATTTTACAGAATGCAGGCGATGAAGACCGGCGTGAAACCGTCACCTCGTCCTTGCTTCGCCCGTAACCTTATTCCAAACTTCCTCTAACCGGTATGAGACTCCGCTCCAATACCCCTTTCAGGTGAGCAATAGCGGTTCCGTAGTTCGTGATCGGTACGCCCTGATCTTCGGCGCATTTGAGGCGATACTGCATTTCGCGTTCGTTCAGGGTGCAGCCACCACAGTGAATAATGAGTTTATAAGGTGAGAGATCTACCGGGAATTCGGTCCCGCTTGTGAATTCAAAGTGCAGGTCTTTATTTCCGGTATGCTGGCGGATCCAGCGAGGAAGCTTCACTGTTCCAATGTCATCACATTGCCTGTGGTGGGTGCAGCCTTCACAGACGAGGATTTTGTCACCATCTTCCAACTTGTCCAGCATCTGTGCGCCTTCGACCTGAAGCTTCAGATTTCCTTTGTATCTGGAAAGCAGGATGGAAAAAGAGGTCAGTGGAATATCTTCCGGTGTATCGGCAGACACTTTGGCAAATGCCTGGCTGTCGGTGATGACAAGGCGTGGCTTTTTGCCAAGAGACGAAAGTGTTTCCTTCAATTCTGTGTCACGGGTTACAATAGAGATTGCACCAGCCTCCAGTACATCGCGGATGGTCTGCTGCTGCGGGAGGATCAGACGTCCTTTTGGGGCGGCAGAGTCGATCGGGACGACCAGAACGACAAAATCATTTGGATTTAAAAGATCGCGGACGAGATATTTATCCTGATCTTCTTCCGGAGCCTGGCTTGCAATCAGTTCTTTTAATTCATGAACATGGTATCCGGTTACTGTGCTGACTTCGATACTGTTGGAAGCATCTATATGAAAAGAAGCATCCGACATAGAATCCAGATTCGGACAGACTGCGCCATTTTCAGCAGAAGAGCAGAGGTCAGATTTATTTTTTACCACAACGTAAGGGATCTTCTTATCCTGTATTTTCTTTAAGATGGATAAATCTTCTGGTGTCATGCCAAGAGAGGCATCGATTACCAGAACAGCGATATCTGTTTTGTTTAAAATCTGGTAGGCTTTTTTGACACGCAGTTCACCGAGTTCTCCGATGTCGTCAAGCCCCGGGGTGTCAATGATCACGACAGGTCCGAGGGGAAGAAGTTCCATTGCCTTTGGAACCGGATCGGTAGTTGTTCCGAGAACATCAGATACAATGGCAAGATTCTGTCCGGTGATAGCGTTGATGATGCTGGATTTTCCGGCATTTCTGCGACCGAAGATACCGATATGTACACGATCTGCAGAAGGGGTGCTGTTAAGACTCATATTTTTTGTAATCTCCTTTTTTGTATTCTTTTTGCGCAGGAATTCCTTTGCAGTCAGTTTGGATCTGAAAATAGTGTATCACATATACTATAGAAAATCAATTTTGTGAAAATTTACTTAAAAGAAACATATAAAACTGGCAATTTTGGATAAAAGTTTCATTGACTAAAGTGTGAAAGTACGGTAAAATAATCACAAGTTCATAAAGAACAGAACAGACAAGGATGTCGCATCAGATGCGGCATCCTTTTTGTATTTCAGAAAAGAAAGTAATCAGAAGTGCAAAGTAATTTCTCAAACAATCCCGGGAACGAGAGAGTGTCTGCGGACGGAAAGACGCTGATCGGATATGATGTTGATCTGTTAAATGATCTGCAGGAGCTTCTGGGATTCGAAATCGATGGTGGCCTCCAGGCAATGGATTATTCGGCACTTACTACTTCACTTGCTGAAAATAAACTGGACATCGGAGCAGCAGCACTTTGTGCAACAGATGAAAGAAAAGAAGTTATGGACTTCAGTGATATCTATTGTGATTCCGGTCAGGTCGTTATGGTAAATAAAAATGACGATAAAGGAATTAAGAGTGTTGATGATCTGAAGGATAAAAAAATAGCCGTTGAAAAGGGAACCGCATCTCATACTTATGCAAGCAAGAACCTTACAAGTGCAACTCTCGAAGTACATGACACGATCACAACTGCATATGAATCTTTGGAGCAGGGAAAAGTAGATGCTGTTATTCAGGATGGACCTGGAGCATATTTCTATATTAAGACAACATCGGACAGCAACCTGGAGGTAGTCGGGGATGAGTTTAATCAGGGCCAGGCACCGTATTGCGTAGCAATTTCTAAAGAATGCAAATATTATGATGAAATCAATGCAGCTGTAAAGGTACTGATTGATAATGGCACAACAGATGAACTCTATGCGAAATGGTGTGAATAATCAAAGAACAGACAGCAACTAAAAAGAAGATAGGATGAGATAGTATATGGATATGACTTTTTTGAATGTTTTACTTCCAATGATGTTTGAGGGATTAAAACTTACGATTTTAATTGCTGTTGTCGGTATCACAATTGGCTTCCTGATCGGAAGCCTCTGTGGATACCTGCTTCAGTCGAAATATAAAATAGGGAAAGCAATTGCAGAAGTTTACATTTGGATCATTCGTGCGACACCGCTTATGGTGCAGGCTTTATACGGATATTTTGTAATTCCGAAGCTTTTGGGTGTCGATATTGGAAGCACTGCAGTGGGAATTGGCGTTATCGCACTGAATTCCGGTGCATTTATTTCAGAAATTGTAAAAGGTGCATTGATGAGCATTGATCCGGGACAGAAAGAAGCAGGTGCATCACTTGGACTTACAAGTGCACAGACGATGATCCATCTGGTTATCCCACCGGCATTTAAAGCGGCACTTCCGGCATTATTTAACCAGTTTATCATTTCTGTTAAGGATACCGCACTTTTATCTGCGATTGCGGTTAATGAGATCACGCATCAGGCACAGGCGTATGCAGCGTTGAGCTTTAAAGCAATTCCTACATACACAGCACTGGCAGCGTTTTATCTGGTGATACTTTCGGTACTGATAATTGTCCAGAAACAGATAGAAAGGAAAATGAGGTGATTGGTATGATTAAAGTAAATCATTTGTCGAAGAAATTTGGGAACCTGGAGGTATTAAAGGATATCAATCTTAATATCAATGAAGGTGAAGTGGTCTGTATCATCGGACCTTCCGGATCGGGAAAGAGTACTTTCTTAAGATGCATCAATCAGCTTGAAAGACCGACAGGCGGAACCGTACAGTATGAGGGAAAGAATCTTCTCGATAAGAATTGTGACATCCGCAAATTCCGTGAGGAAGTCGGAATGGTTTTCCAGAAATTCAATCTGTTTCCGCTTAAGACCGTTGTTCAGAATGTTATGATGGCACCAATCCTTACCAAACACATGAATAAGGAAGAAGCGCATGCAAAAGCACTGGAACTTCTGGATAAGGTAGGATTAAAGGATAAAGCGGATGTATATCCGAGTACACTTTCAGGTGGACAGCAGCAGAGAGTTGCCATTGCAAGAGCACTGGCAATGGAACCGAAAGCGTTGTTGTTTGATGAGCCGACATCGGCGCTGGACCCGGAACTGGTAGGAGATGTACTTGATGTTATGAAATCTCTTGCGAAAGAAGGAATGACGATGATCGTTGTAACACATGAAATGGGCTTTGCACGTGATGTGGCAGATCGGGTCATTTTTATGGCAGACGGATATGTTGTTGAAGAAGGCAGACCGGATGCAATTTTTACAGCACCAAGAGAGAGAAGGACGCAGTCATTCTTATCCCGTGTTCTTCCGGCAACTGCATAAATAAGACGTTTTGTAAAAATTATTGATATACTACTCATAAAGGGGCAGGTGAGAGCCTGCCCCAGTGTAAAAAAGATCAAGAAAATGAGTAAAATACTTCCATTGACTTTCCCATATCCGATTGTTAAAATAAGAAGAAAGCTAAAGAAGGGACCTTCGCCATACGGCGGAGGTGTTTTTGGCTTATAGAAAAATATAATTTCTATATTATGATGTAAGTGTCAAAAGTATCAATTGCGTTTGTGCTCGCACAAATAAGCAATTGATACTTATTGACACTCACATCATATTATTAAAAAGCTGGAGATGGTGTGTATGGAGACACCACTGTAAAAGGAGTGTAGAAAAGATGGAAAAGAAGAGGAGTAATTTTACCGGCTCGATCGGATTCGTGCTGGCGGCTGCGGGAAGTGCAGTCGGGCTGGGGAACATCTGGAGATTCCCGTATCTGGCAGCAAAAGGTGGAGGCGGAGTGTTTATTCTGTGCTATGTGGTACTGGCACTTACCTTTGGGTTTACGTTGCTGACAACAGAGATCGCGATCGGACGTAAGACAGGACAGAGTCCGCTTACTGCATATGAACAGATGCATAAAGGATGGGGAGGAATCGGTGTGCTTGCATGTGCAGTACCGGTTATCATTCTTCCATATTATTGCTCGATTGGTGGATGGGTACTCAAATATTTGTCGGCATTTCTCACAGGTCATGGGGCGCAGGCAGCAGAAGACGGATATTTTACAGGCTATATTACACAGGTCGGACAGCCGATCATATGGATGCTGATCTATGTGTTTATTACGGCAATGGTTGTTTATAAAGGAGTAAATAAAGGAATTGAAAAATACAGTAAGATTCTGATGCCGATCCTGTTTGTACTGATTGCGGGAATTTCTGTATTTTCCCTTACCCTGAAACATACAAATGCAGATGGAGTGACAAGAACCGGTATGCAGGGACTGGCGATTTACCTGATCCCGAATTTTAGAGGGATGACGGTTAAAAGTTTCCTTTCGGTTGTGATGGATGCATTGGGACAGCTTTTCTTCTCGATCAGCGTGGCGATGGGAATTATGGTTACTTACGGATCCTATGCGAAGAAAGAGACCAATCTGATGAAGTCGATCAACCAGATTGAGTTTTTTGATACGCTTGTAGCGCTTCTGGCAGGACTTATGATCATTCCGGCTGTTTATACTTTTATGGGAACCGAAGGAATGTCTGCAGGACCGGGACTGATGTTTGTATCTCTGCCAAAAGTATTTAAAGCAATGGGGGCAGCAGGAGTGTTGGTAGGAATTGTATTCTTTCTGATGGTATCTTTTGCAGCGGTTACTTCTTCTGTATCTGTTATGGAGGCAATTGTATCAAGCATGATGGATAAATTCCATGTATCCAGAAAAAAAGGAACGATCCTGACTACTTTATATGGAATGATCGTTGGTGTGATCGTATGTCTTGGATACAACAAGCTTTATTTCGAACTGAAACTTCCGAACGGCACGGTAGCGCAGATTCTGGACGTGATGGATTATATCAGCAATAACTGTCTGATGCCGATGGTGGCACTGCTTACCTGTATTCTGATCGGATGGGTTGTAAAACCAAAAGTGATCATCGATGAAGTGACACTTGGCGGATACAGGTTTGGCAGAGAAAAGCTTTATGTTGCAATGATCAAGGTAATTGCACCGTTGATGCTTCTGATTCTTTTAGTGCAGTCCGTAGGATTATAAAAAGAAAATTTCAGAAAAGGCTTGACATTTAGTGGAAAATAAATTACTGTAAGTTACAGATTTTGGTGTGTAACTGTACGGCAGGCATTAACCATACATAGATATTATTTTGATATTTGTGTGGGGTTAGTGCCTTTTTTGCGTCAAAAATTCGGATAAAAGGCTTCCACGAAAGAAAATAATATCATAGGCATAAGCCAGGTAATTAAAATTTCTTGAGGAAAAGGAGTACATGCAATGAAAGACAAAATTTTTGGCGTATTGCAGCGAGTAGGAAGATCCTTCATGCTTCCAATCGCGATTCTTCCGGTAGCGGGTCTGCTGCTGGGATTCGGTAGCTCGTTTACCAATGCTACCACAATCCAGACTTATGGTCTGGAGAAAATTTTAGGAGACGGAACCATCCTGAATTCGTTACTCATTATCATGAACAAAGTAGGAAGTGCTGTATTTGACAACCTGCCACTGATTTTCGCGGTTGGAGTTGCAATCGGTATGGCAAAGAAAGAAAAAGAAGTAGCGGCACTTTCTGCATTGATCGCATTCTTTGTTATGAATGTTGCAATCAATGCAATGCTTGTGATCACAGGAGAGATTACCGCAGATGGAACGATCGCTTCGAATGTACTGGAAGGAACCATCACTTCTGTTTGCGGAATCCAGTCCTTACAGATGGGTGTGTTTGGTGGTATTATTGTAGGACTTGGTGTTGCTGCTCTGCATAACCGTTTTCACAAAATCGTTCTTCCAAATGCGTTATCATTCTTCGGAGGGTCCAGATTTGTTCCGATCATTTCTACACTGGTGTACATGTTTGTTGGGATTGGAATGTATTTTGCCTGGCCGGTTGTACAGAATGGAATTTATGCACTTGGCGGACTGGTAACCGGAAGCGGATATCTGGGAACCCTGATTTTTGGTATTATTAAGAGAGCTTTGATTCCGTTCGGACTTCATCACGTATTTTACATGCCATTCTGGCAGACAGCAGTCGGTGGAACAATGGAAGTTGCGGGACAGATGGTACAGGGAGGACAGAACATCTTCTTTGCACAGCTTGCTGATTCTGCAAATATCGCACATTTCAGCGCAGATGCGACCAGATATTTCTCAGGTGAATTTATCTTTATGATCTTCGGACTTCCGGGAGCGGCACTTGCGATGTACCGCTGTGCAAAACCGGAAAAGAAAAAACAGGCAGGAGGACTTCTCCTTTCTGCAACACTTGCCTGCATGATGACGGGTATTACAGAGCCACTGGAATTCTCATTTCTTTTTGTTGCACCGGCACTTTTTGCTGTACAGGTAGTGCTTGCAGGTTCTGCTTACATGATCGCGCATATCCTGAATATAGCAGTAGGACTTACCTTCTCTGGTGGTTTTCTGGATCTGTTCCTTTTCGGTATCCTGCAGGGAAATGCAAAGACAAGCTGGCTTCGGATCATTCCGGTTGGAATTATTTATTTCTTCCTGTATTACTTTATCTTCAGTTTCCTGATCAAAAAGTTTAACTTCAAGACACCGGGACGTGAAGATGATGATACAGAGACAAAATTATATACAAAGGCAGATGTAAATGCCAGAAAAGAAGCAGGAAAAGAAACAGCAGGGAATACAGGGACCGCAGATCCGGTAAGTGAGGCAATCACACAGGGACTTGGCGGAAAGAAAAATATCAGTGATGTGGATTGTTGTGCAACAAGACTTCGTATCACAGTTCATGACGCAGCCCGCGTAAATGATGAGATCATCAAGACAACAGGTTCCAGAGGAATCGTGAAAAAGGGACAGGGTGTCCAGATCATTTATGGTCCACAGGTAACTGTGATTAAGTCTAAACTGGAAGATTATCTGGAAACAGCTCCGGATGAATATTATGAGAGCGCTGCTGTGTCAGAAGAGAATTCAGCTGAAGAAAATACAGATACTGTAAATGAAAATAATGAAACCCAGGAAAAAGTGGTAAATACAATTGTTGTATCTAGTCCGATCACCGGTATGGCAGGCGATATTACAACCTGTCCGGATGAAGGATTTGCAGGAAAAATGATGGGTGACGGAGCTGTTGTTACACCGGAAGATGCTGTGATCTGTGCACCGGAAGATGGAGAAGTGCTTTTCGTATTTGAAACAAAGCATGCACTTGGGTTCCAGACAGAAAGCGGACTTGGCATGCTGCTTCACATCGGTATTGATACCGTATCTCTGAACGGTGAAGGATTTGAAGTATTTGTAGAAAATGGTCAGAAAGTGAAGAAGGGGGATCCGCTTATGAAGATCGATATTCCATTCCTGACTTCGCATGCACCGTCTCTTTGTTCACCGGTACTTTGTACAGAACTGGAAGAGAATCAGAGAGTACGTCTCCTTGCGACGGGAGAAGTTAAAGCTGGCGATCCACTATTTGCCGTAGATACAGTAGAATAGAACAGCGAAAGCTGTTTTAATAATGGCGTTGCTTTGGCAAGCAAAACGCTGTAAAAAAAGTAAACTAAAAATGAAAGAAAAAGACGAGGAGAATTTATCATGAAAGAATTTAAGTATGT
>NZ_JAQDGZ010000026.1:0-37460 GCF_027663865.1 Coprococcus sp. AF99-45 | reverse complement strand
GAAGATGGGACTTGAACCCACACGCCCTTGCGAGCACTAGAACCTGAATCTAGCTCGTCTGCCATTCCGACACTTCCGCGTCAACAAAAAGAATTTTATCACATACCAACCGGTTTGGCAAGTGTTTTTTATATTTTTTTTGACTTTTTTTACATTTCATTAAATTACATCAATTATTTTGAATGCAGTTTGCCGCATCAATTGTAATTACCAGAAGAAGTCCCATCAATTCATCTGCCGGATTTGCAAAATCCAGTACATAAGTATCTCCCCAGTGGAGTAATTCTTTTGTAATATGTACCACAGGACTGCATGCTTCATAGATATCATAATTCCATCCCATGAAATCTCCTTCTACATGCCATCCATTAAACTCAACATCATACTTCGGTCGAAACAATGTAAAACGCTTTTCAATCCGTCCAAGTGTCTGCCCATTCACTTCAATTTCAAACACTGGAAGTAATGACATCACTTTTTCTTTAATCAACCCGAGTTCGTTCCCTGCCATATCATATACATGCAGCCGGTGTCCAAGCGACAAAAACTCTGCTTTTACAAAATACTTCGCATTTTCATTCTCATCATAAACATCATATGAATCTGTCCATGAAAAAACTCTCTGCTTAACAAGTAATTTCATACGCTACTCCTACTCCGGAAATTCATACTTCCTCAATTCGCAGTTCTTAATTCCAAATGCCGCAAACTCTTCATTCGTCATATCATAAAAATAAGACTGGATTACTCTGGAAATTCCATTATGTGCAACCAGTAGATAAACCTTATCATCCGCTTCTTTCCGAATATCATCCAGAAGATTGTAAATCCTCTGGCACAGATGAAGCATTGTCTCCCCGCCTTCAAAATGATTGATAAAGTTCTGTTTTGCCTTTTTGAACTCCTCCCCATTTCTCGGAGTGGACTCATATTTTCCAAAATTCTGCTCCTTCAGGCGCATCTCCTCACGCATCGGAATCCCTGTCACCTCCGAAATATGGCGCGCGGTCTCCTTCGCCCGGACAAGTGGCGAATACAGGATCTCGTCAATCTTTACGCCCTCTTCCTTAATCTTTCTTCCAAGCTCCATTGCCTGCTCATGTCCAAGCTCTGTCAGCTCGATATCTGTCGCACCACAGATTTTATTTTCCACATTCCATACAGTCTGTCCATGTCTTGTAAAATAAAAATGTCCCATTATTCTTTCTCCCAGTACGCTTTATTTGCCGAGCATTTCCGGACAAAATGTTCCGGTAAATGCGCATAATGTTTTCCAAAATGATAGGCAAGATACCGAACCGCACTTCGCGCCGCCACTTCACCTAAATATTCCTCCATATGATTCTGCTTCAGAAGCGCTGAAGTCACACGGACCAGCCGCATTCCTTCTTTTCCAGGTTTTGTATTTTCAATCATCTCCGGATGCTCCGCATGCGCAACCCCGATATCAAAGTTACGCTTCCAGAGTTCGCGCAGATTGTCATTGCGATAATACAGGATCTCAGCCTCCGGCGCATAAACCGTCTGCCAGCCCTTTTCCAGAAGTCTTCTCGCCGCAAGCATGTCCTCTCCGGCGATCATCCTCTTTCCAAAGCCTTCTGTCTCCAAATACGCACTTCTTCTGTACGCTGCGCATACATTAGAATTAAAAAATGTCCGGATCCCAAGCTTTCCGGTATCTTCCAAAGACTTTGTCATACCTTTCGGCGGATAGTTAAACTGTCTCACACAACACTCGATCGGACTGCATTCATCATCTGTCATATGCCTTCCATACACGACCGCCGTCCGCTCCTCTTTAAACGGTTCTGTCAGCTTCTCTACCAGATATCGGTTCTGTGGTATCGCCGTCTGTACCATAAAAATCACAATATCCGAATCCAGTTCCCGTAAGATCGCATCTCTGCTTCCTGCCCGGTCATATTCCTCCTTTGGAGTATATCGGGCTTCAATTCTTTTATCCATATAGATTTCCGGGATTTCCCTATCAATCGGATTCTCATAAAGAACTTCAAGCAAAATTCTGTCCGGCATTACACTCTGTCTCAATAATCTCTCTATACTCATTTTCAGTCGTCCATCTGGTCGGAAGACTGGAATAACAATCTCAATATTCAAGTCATCATCTCATTTCGTTTTTCTTACTAATCAGTATATACAAATTTTTTCCAGCTTATATCCTGATTTACTTACAACCATTATGCTGCATATTCTTCTTTTTTCTTCCTGTCCATCGAGGAAAGTTCCTTAAGCTCCCTCACCATGAAATATCCGCAGACGATTGCTGCTGCCGCATCTGCAATTGGTCCGGCATACATAACCCCGTCAATTCCCATAAACAATGGAAAGATCACGATCAGCGGCAATAAAAAGAGAATCTGTCTTGTCAGGGACATAAATACACCCAGCTGCGATTTTCCGATGGAGTTGAAAAAGTTCGATGTAACCGGCTGGATTCCATTGATAAGCGTAAGGAACATATAGATCCGGAAATACCGCTCTGAAAACTGAAAATACAGCTCACTTCCCGAACCAAATACGCTGATGATCTGTCTCGGGAATACCTGGAAACAGAAAAATGCAATTCCGGAAAGAACGGTTGCAGTTCCAAGTGCGAGCAGGTAGCTTTTCCGTACCCGTTCATACTTCTCTGCGCCATAGTTGAAGCCGATAATCGGCTGGATTCCCTGGGAAATTCCGATAACAAATGACATAAAGATCATATTTACTTTTGTAATGATCCCGGCACAGGCAAGCGGAATGTCACCGCCATATACAGACTGTGCTCCATAATGCGACAATGTATTATTCAGTACGATCTGTACGATCGTCATTGCAATCTGGTTAAAGCAGGCACTGGCACCGAATTTGAAAATATTCTCGATATGTCTTCCCGTCATATGGAAACTTTCCTTTGTAAGCCGGATCGTTTTAAAATGGAACATATACCGCAGACTGATGCAGAACGAAACGATCTGTCCTATGATCGTAGCAAGTGCTGCGCCCCTCATTCCCATATGCAACCCAAAAATAAAAATCGGATCCAGAATTGTATTTACAATAGCACCCACCAGCATAGATGTCATCGAATACCGCGGACTTCCATCCGCAAGGATCAGCTTACTCATCCCCGTATTTGCGATCAGAAATGGAAAGCCAATTGCCGTGATCCGTGTATATTCCTGTGCATACGGAAGTACCTCCGATGTGGCACCGAAGAATTTCAGCATCGGAGTCAGAAAAATCGTCGTTACTGCAAAAAGTGCAATCCCGAAAATTGCCATCAGGCAAATTCCATTTCCCGCATACTCTGCAGATTCTTTTTCTTCTCCTGCACCAAGCTTCAATGAAAAATTGGTCGCACTGCCGATTCCAAGCAGCAGTGAGATTGCCGTACAGGAAGTAGAAAGCGGAAACGCAATATTCGTTGCTGCATTTCCCAGCATTCCCACACCCTGACCAATGAAAATCTGATCTACAATATTGTAAAGAGCTGTTACCAGCATGGAAATAATGCATGGAATCGCAAATCCAACCAGTAGTTTTGATTCCTTTTCATACCCAAGCGGATTGTCCTGTTCATTCACTGTATTTGCCTTTTTATCTCTCACCTTTATAGCCTCCTCCAGATGTTCATATATAAATGCCGCTGTCTCACTTAGTGTCATCGTTCCATTTATCCGCTCCGCAGCTTCTCCTCTTGGAACAAGTACAAATTCATCTATTACTTGACGCATTACAAAATTCTGTGTTTTTTATACTTCTATTCCATCATCTACAATTTACATCTGTTTTCTGACGACTCTGTATTCATCTCCAGATCTGTAGTAAGGACACTGATAATGCTGATCCGTCAGAAACCGCATCATCTCATCCTCATCCAGGTCTCTGTCACACGTGTAACATTCATATTCATCATCGTAAATATAAAATGTACAGGTGTCACAACAGCTCGCTGTATTTGCCATAACCTGCCTCCTGTTATTTCTTTTCCTGTTCAAAAATCGGTATCAGCTGCAGGTGTCCTCCTTTAAAACAGGTTCCATCTTAGTTCATTCCTTTTTCTTTTTCTCTCACCGGCTTCGCCCAGTTGACAATCAGGATTCCGATAGAAACCAGCACCAGTGCGATCAGGTCTTTCATTCCGAATACATTTCCCTCACGCAAAATGATCGCGGAAAGGATCACCCCGAATACCGGATTCGTAAATCCGAAGATTGATACCTTGGATACCGGATTGTATTTCAACAGGATCCCCCACAGCGTGTATGCAACTGCAGAAATCAGCGCCATATAGATCAGAAGAATCATTGCCGGCATACTTGCCGTATGGATTCTTCCACCCATCACGAATCCGATCAGGATCATCACGAGCCCGCCTGCAGTAAACTGATATCCGCTTAACATCACCGGATCAGATTTGGCTGAATACTTCTTGATTAGTACAGAAGATAATGCATAAGCGATCGCAGAGATAAAAATAAATCCATCTCCGGTCAGATTAAAGCTCATATCCACATTGCTTCCGCTCAGATTGATCAAAACCACCCCTGCAAATCCGACGATACATCCGAGCACTTTTTTTTGATCCAGTTTCTCCTGATGAAAGATCAGGCTTGAAACAAGGATTGCAAGGAATACATTGGATGCCTCAACGATCGATCCTTTGACTCCGGTCGTATGTGCAAGTCCTACATAAAAGAAAAAATACTGGACCACCGTCTGTAAAAGACAGATTTTTCCGATTCTCGGAAGATCTCCCTTCCCCGCTTTCAGAAAACGTCCCTGCAGGATCGATCCAAACAAAATAACCATAATGCCTGCAATCGTAAAGCGGCACCCTGCAAACAGGATCTGCGTGGCGGTATCGGCTGAATCGATCTGAAACAGCCGGTAGCCAACCTTGATACAAGGAAAAGCACTTCCCCATAACGCACAGCAGACCATTGCAAGAAGACATACCACCCAGGTTTTCCTCATTGTAGTCTCTTTTAACTTTATCATCTCATTCTTTCCGTTTCTTACGCAAGAAGTTCATCTGCAAGTTCTTCCATTGCAGTTACATCTGCATCTTTCATTGCAGATTTGATCGTAACAGTCTTTTCGCAGAGTGTGATCTTCTTCATTTTCTCTACATAACTCTTCATCACGCGTGCTGCTGTCGGAGCCCAGGAACCATTCTCGATAATTGCGATCTTACGGTTCTGGTAGTTCTTATTGGTCAGTTTGTTCAGGAAAGTCTCCATGCACGGGAACACACTTGCATCATAGGAAGCTGCTGCAAGAACCAGCTTGTCATAGCGGAATGCATCCTCGATTGCCTCTGCCATATCATCTCTGGAAAGGTCAGTGATCGCTACCTTCTTTGCACCTTTGGCTTCCAGGATTTCTTTCATCTTCTCTGCTGCCTTCTTGGTATTGCCATGGATCGATGCATAAGCAACCAGTACCCCGTCATCTTCCGGTTCATAGCTGCTCCATGTCATGTATTTTCCGATATAGTATCCCAGATTTTCTTTCAGGATCGGTCCATGAAGCGGGCAGATCGTCTGAATGTCCAGAGTCGCTGCTTTTTTCAGAAGCGCCTGTACCTGTGCACCGTATTTGCCTACGATATTGAAGTAGTATCTTCTTGCTTCACAAGCCCAGTCCTCATCTGCATCCAGCGCACCGAATTTACCAAATCCATCTGCTGAGAACAGAATCTTCTCAGACTTTTCGTATTCGACCATAACTTCCGGCCAGTGAACCATCGGAGCCATAAAGAACTGAAGGGTATGGCTTCCAAGGGAAAGTTCTTCACCTTCTTTTACCGCAACTGCACGGTCTGCCAGATCTGCGATTTCAAAGAACTGTGGAAGCATTGCAATAGCTTTTGCACTTGCCACGATCTTGGCTTCCGGATATTTGTCTGCAAATTCTTTGATGCTTCCGGCATGATCCGGTTCCAGATGAGATACAACCAGATAATCCGGTGTTCTTCCATCCAGCACCCTCTCCAGATTCTCTTTCCATTCGTCTGTCTTTCTCGTATCAATCGTATCCATAACTGCGATCTTCTCGTCCAGGATCACATAAGAGTTGTAGGATACTCCGTTTGGAACGATGTACTGGCTCTCAAAGAGATCCAGATCCTTATCATCTGCTCCGATATATTTTACTGCATCTGAAATTACTATGTCTTTCATGTTAGTTCCTCCTTGTAATTGGTGATTGAAAAGATACTCAGGCACGTAGTGTCTTTTATTCGGCAGGAAGTTCCTACGGAATTTCCTGTTAAATAAGAAAGCTGGAAATATTACATTCCAGCCCTCTTAATTTCCACTCTTAATAATACTATGGAAATAACACACTTTCAATAAAAAAAGCGTTTAATTTTTTCATATCTGTTCTCATTTTTTACGTTAACCGGCACACACCATCTGTTCCTGCTCGTAAATGTGAAACGGTGCATCAATCGGATTTTTCATATCCCAGAGATAATATCCACCCTCTTTATAATACACCGGAAGAGTCTCGCATCGTTTTACACTCCGGATCAGTTCCTGTACCGAACGGATCTCTCTTGGAAAATACGTTGCATAAATTCCCAGCTTCTCCGGCACATGGCAATCACTTGATCCAACTGTTGCAAGTCCAAGCTCAGCCGCATATTCTGCCGCCTTTCGATTTGCCTCATAAAGTGTGCTGCCGTTCAGCACTTCGATTCCATCAAGTCCCTTTACAATCTTCAGGTTCTCTTCCAGTCCCCTGTTATTATTGCGGAATGGATGGGCACTGAAACACATACCGCCCTGTGCCTGTACCAGATCTACAAACTCCTGTGCCGGGATTCTCTCTTTTGGATAATCCTCAATTCCAAATGCTACAATGTCTCCCTGCAGGGAATAAAATTCAATCCCGACAAAAATCGGAAATCCTGTTTTCTCCGAATACTCTGCCGCAAATTCCTTCAGTCCCATACTGTCATGATCCGTAATACAGATCCCATCAAGTCCTCTGCGCTTTGCGATCTCTACCATGTTCTCCAATCTTAAAAAGCTGTCCCCCGAATAACGCATCTCATGCATATGCATATCAATTATCAACTGTTAATAACCTCCTGTTAAAATGCCTTTTCATTTCTCTTTTCTTCATTTTAACATGTTGTTTTACAAAAAAATAATTGATAATTTACATGCAGAAATTCAATTATAGGTTTTTCCGATAAACACTCTGTTGCTCAAATATCTGCATAAGATGCACACAAAGTCCGTCCCACGAAATCTGCTCCAGATGCTCCTTTTCCGGCTTTGATCCAGGATATTTTGCGATCCCTTCAATGGCTCCGGCAAGTTTCTTTTCAAATACCGGAAGTTCTTCTTCCACAGGTTCATCTTCATTCACTCTTTTTGGCGGCTCTACAAAAACCACACCATTATCCGGAAGATTCTGATCAATCCAATTCCTGATCCCCGGAAGATCTGTACAGATCACATAGGTACCACATGCCAGAGCCTCAATGATCACAAGTGGAAGACCTTCATAAAAAGATGGCAGTACAAACACATCACTCTGATTCATCTTCTTCGCCAACTCCTGCTGTGTGATCTTCCCGGCAAAGGTAACTGCAAACGGACACTTTTCGGCAAGCTCCCGGATTTCCTGATATTCGCCCTCATCCCCGGCACCTCCTGCCAGTTCCAGAGAAATAATAAGACCGGAATCCTTCAGATAATCCAACGAACGGATCAGACTTTTCACACCCTTTTTCTCTGAAATCTTTCCGGCAAAGATTAGTCTCAGCTCTTTTTCTTCTCCCTGTGAAGCCCCCATCTCCTGCCGGAAAACATCACTGTTATAGCCGGTTCCGATCACCCGTACCTTCTCTCTGATATGCTCCCCGTAAATTCCGCAGATCATCTCTTTCTGCTCCTCATGCAATGCAAAAATCCCATCCAGTGCAGGAATTCTCTGTAAAATGTATTCCCGGTTCTGTTCTGTCTTGCGGATCTGCCGCAGGTCGGATCCATGGGATACTCCATATACCTTTTTATCAGGAAACAGCTCTCTTACAATCGCTGTAAGGAGATACAGATGATGACACAGGATCACGTCCGGATCCAACTCCTCCACTGCCTTTTTCAGTACCTCGCCAAATGCGTTCCGGAACGTTTCTGTCATCTCCTCTGTCAGGTCTGAATACCTGGTACTCGGATAAGGCATCTCGTCCGACATTCCCGTGATCGGATACGGTAACTGCTCCGATTCAAAATATACCGGATAAAAGCTTACCCCCTCCGGAAGACATACCTGATCAGCTTTTGTAACTCCCGCGATCACTGACTGGGTGATTCCCTTTTTTTTAAATCCTCTGACCAGTTCCGTCAGATAGATACCGCTTCCGGTACTGTCCGGCTTCTGGGCTGTGACACTTAATATTTTCATTCTTTCGTCCCTCTTACTTTGTTAAAATTTCCCTGTTACATGTATTTATTGCCGCAATGTAATCAATAAAAGCGGTACTCACCGTTTATCATTTATCCATGCTTTAATTATTCTCCAGTTTCTTTTTCACCTGTTTTTTTAGAAGTTCTTCCTTTCATTGGATGAAAATGTTCCGAAAGGAGAATGCTTTTGAGGATTGCGAGAGTGCAAAGCACGTAGCAATCTGGTATCAAAGGGGTCAAAATACCTTTTAACCCCAACATCTTCATATGATTATATTAACATATAGTTGGAATCTGTAAAAGAGACGATCTCGATCCGGATATTTTCAACAGAAATATCTAAATACTGCTTCTTCTTTTTCCGCTTTTTCCTTAAAATCCATAAAAAAAGCAAAAAAAGAAACCTTTTTGGTAAAGGTTCCTCTATTACTTCTATATATAACTGGTTTTGTTATGTTTAACTAAATGCGGATGACAGGACTTGAACCTGCACCTCGTAGAGACTAGATCCTAAGTCTAGCGCGTCTGCCAGTTCCGCCACATCCGCATTTTTTTAGTCCCACAGAAAACCATGGGACTAAATAAGTGAGCGTGCGGGGATTCGAACCCCGGACAACTTGATTAAAAGTCAAGTGCTCTACCACCTGAGCTACACGCCCGTAACTGGGCCAGCTGGATTCGAACCAGCGAGTGCAGGAGTCAAAGTCCTGTGCCTTACCGCTTGGCGATGACCCATTATCTTTATGTCTTAACATAGAATGCGCCATGGCACATTCCCGCGCCTGCGACAATCGCTTAACTTATGGCATCCTGTAATCTGCCAAAGCTCTCATATCCTGCCGGAGACTTTTATGATATCCACTCTTACAATGTCTATCATAAAAAAAATGCGAGCATTTCTGCTTGCCATTTCTTTCAAATATTATAAATTAAAGGGTGGATACAGGGATTCGAACCCTGGGCCTCCAGAGCCACAATCTGGCGCGCTAACCAACTGCGCTATACCCACCATATAAACGTGCTTGGAGGGATTCGAACCCCCGACCCACGGCTTAGAAGGCCGTTGCTCTATCCAACTGAGCTACAAACACACAACACTGGATTCTCAGTGTAAGCGGGTGATGGGAATCGAACCCACGTATCCAGCTGGGAAGGCTGGTGTTCTACCATTGAACTGCACCCGCAGATCGCATCGGGGTGACAGGATTCGAACCTGCGACCTCCTGGTCCCAAACCAGGCGCTCTAGCCAAGCTGAGCCACACCCCGTTGTTTATCTGTTTGTCATCTCCGTGACGACAAAAGTTATTATATTACAAGGTTTTCAAAAAGTCAACATGTTTTTTGAATTTTTTTAAAGAAATTTTCATTTTTCTTTTTCTTGTAAAAGACACGCATTTTTGCCCTTTTTTCAGCAAAAATACGTGCCACCTACTCTAATCCAGATAATGAATCGTAAACTCCGCATTCCCGTCCCGATCCATCTCCATAATAATATAACTACCTTTTCTGCCTTCCTGCCGTGGAAATGCCAGACTGCCCGGATTCAGTACTGTAATATCACCAAACTTTTTCAGATACGGTCTGTGTGTATGACCAAACATCACGATATCTGCATTTCTCGATCTTCCCTCATCCAGGATCCGCTCTACACCAAGAGACACCGAATACTGGTGTCCATGTGCCATAAATGCTTTTTTCTTGCCAAAATAAATCTCCATCTCCCGGAGATTGCGTGAGAAGAAATCATTATTCCCAGCCAGTATATACGCCGGACATCCGCAGAATGCCTCAATATAGTCTTCTCCGCCCTCTGTATCCCCGAGATGCACCAGATAATCAATCTTTCCAGCTTCCATGATTGCCCGGTCAAATGCAGTATGTCTTCCATGTGTATCACTAATAATCAATACTCTCATAACTTTTTCTCCATGATCTGTCTCATCATCCGAAGCGCTTCTCCTCTGTGGCTGAGTTCATTCTTCTTTTCCGGTGCAAGCTCTGCCGAGGTACAACCGTATTCCGGCAGGAAAAAGATCGGATCGTAGCCAAATCCATTTGCTCCGGCGATTTCGTAACCAATACATCCTTCCATCGTTCCACGGACAACCTCTTTGTCCCCGTTCGGGAATACTGCCGCCACCGCACAGACAAACCTTGCTGTACGCTGCTTGTCCGGTACGCCCTTCATTCTTGAAAGCAGGAGGCTGTTCTTGATATCATACGAAGTATTGGTTCCTGCATAGCGCGCAGAATAGATTCCCGGTTCTTTATTCAGATAATCGATTTCCAGTCCGGAATCATCTGCCAGCACAATCGCATCCATCGCCCTCACTTCCGGCAGCTCTGCGATCGCTGAGGCTTTGATCATCGCATTTTCCTCAAAGGACTTTCCATCCTCTACGATATCAATGTCAACCCCGGCTTCCTTCATAGAAAGGATCTCCATCCCCAGATCCCGCAAGATCTGGCGGATCTCTGTCATTTTATTCTTATTACCCGTTGCAAAAATAATTTTCATCTGTAAATTCTTCTTTCTCTTACTGTTTTGGTTCTTTTGGGCGTTTCGGTGGCTTCGGACCTAAGAACTGATAAAAATAGGTCTTCAGCATACCATTATATATCTTCCGGTTCTTATCTGCTTTTCTTCCGAAATAACGTTCTGCATCCTCGTAACTGGTGATCATATATGCAGACCAGCTATCCAGCTTTTTAAAACTCTCACCAAATTCTCTGTATAACTGCGGCAGATCCTTTTTATCCTCCAGTCGCTCGCCATACGGCGGATTTGTAATGATAAAGCCATACTTCTTCGGGTGGCTTAAATCCTTTACCGCTCTTTCCTGAAAATGGATCAGATGGTCAACGCCTGCATCTTTGGCATTCTGTCTTGCTGCTTTTACTGCCTCCGGATTCAGGTCATATCCCTGAATATCAACCTGTACCTTCCGGTCGATCACATCATTTGCCTCATCCATTGCATCATACCATGCCTTTTTCGGAATCAGGTTCACCCATTCTTCTGCTGTAAAGGAACGGTTCATCCCCGGTGCAATATTAGCTGCCATCAAAGCCGCTTCGATTGGAAATGTTCCACTTCCGCAGAAAGGGTCTACCAGGATCCGGTCCTTGTGCCACGGTGTCAGCATGATCAGTGCGGATGCCAATGTCTCTGTGATCGGTGCCTTTACGGTCATCTGACGATAACCTCTCTTATGTAAAGATACGCCGGAGGTATCTATCCCGATCGTCACGATATCTTTCATCAGAAATACACGGATCGGGTAAGCTGGTCCATCCTCCTGGAACCATTCTATCCCGTAGATCCGTCTCAGCCTTTCTACCATGGCTTTTTTCATGATCGACTGAATATCTGACGGACTGAACAGCTTACTCTTTACAGATGCAGCCTTCGTCACCCAGAACTTTCCGTTCTTCGGAATATAATTCTCCCACGGAAGTACTCTTGTTTTCTCAAATAATTCATCAAATGTCTCTGCTTTAAACGAACCAACCTTAAGAAGGATTCTTTCTGCTGTCCGAAGGAACACGTTCGCATCGCAAATCGCCTGTGCATCTCCCCAGAAGCATACTCTTCCGTCTTCTACTGTTGATATCTCATATCCTAAATCCAGCACTTCCCGCTTCAGAACAGCTTCCATTCCGAAATGGCAGGGTGCTATCAGCTCCATTTTTTCCATTCTTTTTCCTTTCTCTACTCTGCAATCTGTTATAAACTATATTACGTTTTTCGGTTGCCTTTTGTCAAGTAGTGCGCTTGTACCACAAATTTTTTAAGGAACCAGATTGCTACACCAAAAACAGAAAAGCAGCGGAATCCAAACCGCTGCTTTTCCATTCTTAACTGCTTTGCACTTTTTAATACTTATCACTTTCGTTATGGCAGGACTTTGAGCTGTCATATGCATTACGGTCTGATTCATATGCATTCTTTGCATTCCGGTTAGTCGTATTTTTACCGGATGCATTTTTATTGCCTGAATTTTTATTTGACTGATTCTTGCCGGAAGCATTTTCAGCATACGCATTCTTATTGGATCCATATGAATTTTTGTTTGTACTGTTTTCTGAAGCATTATAATTTTTTGCCATTGATAATTCCTCCTGACATTTTTTTGTACAAACATAGTATCTATCCTTTTCGTATTTTTATACATTTTTATTTTTATCTTGATTTTTAAATCGGTTTATATTATACTTTGTCGTGTAGAGATTTATTTTCTACAACCCCTTATTAATTATTTATACTCCCCTCAAACGCTCGATAGCTCCCCTATCGAGCGTTTAACGTTATATAACAGGCAGATCCTTTTTAAGTACTTGAACCTGCCATATAGAACATATAATCAAAAAGCCGGAGGCATAAGCTTCTTTTCATTGCAGAAGAATCTTATACATCCGGCTTTTTTAATTACCATCGCCTTCTCAGCATTCTGACCAGCAGTATGATCACCAGAAGAGGAATCAGTACCGGTGCGATCAGGCTTACAATCCCACTTATCACCGCAAAGATCACAACGATCACAGCCACAGCCACAAGAATCAGCAGAAGTCTCTTCCACCAGCTGTCCAGGCTCCACACATGGATATTGCTGCTTTCTTCTGTGCTGCTGTTGCCTCTGTAGGTCCTTCCATCCGAATCATAGATCACATCTTCTACACTTTCTTCTCTCTGCGCATCCACGATCGTCTTCGCAAGAATCCACGGATCTCCAAGTTCCGCCAGTACCTCACTCTCCGTTCTTCCTTTTCGGATCTCATCATCAATATACTGGCCGTAGTAGTTCAGATTCTCCTGCAGCACCTGTGGTGTCACACCGGAAGAAAGTTCAATTCTCAGTTTTTCAAGGAACTCTGCTTTCGTCATCTTTCTTTCTCCTCTATTCTCATCATTTCATTGTTTATAATTATATTCTGATGATACCAGGGTCAAAAGGTCAGAAATCCAATGCAAGCTTGCTTGCAAGAGGATCTTTGACCTCTTGACCCGCCAAAAACACGAGTAAGTACCCATTTTTCAAAGAAAAATGAGCGGATTACGAATGTTTTGGAGGATTGCGAGAGTGCAAAGCACGTAGCAATCTGGTATCAAAGGGGGCAAAATACCTTTTGACCCCAACATCATTCTGATACAAAAATGCGCCTGTGATCATTACCCGCAACATCTTCCCTGTATCACAGTGCACATCCCGCCGGAGGCTTTCTATATCCGGAAATAAATTTCCGGATATAGAAAAGAACCTCAGACTTAGAGTAGCATAATTTCTGCTTCTTTCCAAGTCTAAGGTCCTTAAATTTCTATAAGAATTTTATATGTATTTTCTAAACTTCAAATAAAAGATCTCCGTAAGAAGGCATTGGCCATACTTCTTTATCCACGATCATTTCCAGTTCATCTACCGGTGTACGGAGTCCTTCCATAGCCGGAACTACGCTGAAGTGATAGAATTCAGACTGTACTTTTCCTTCTTCTTTTCCTGCTGCTTCTTCTGTGACTGCTTCCAGTTTCTTAAGGGCAGCCTTTGTTTCTGTCAGAAGTCCTGAGATGTCAGCAAGCATTTCAGCCTGTACAGATGCATCTGCTCCGGCTTCTTTTACTGCAAGAACCGTATCTGCAAGCTCTTTTGTATATTTTACAACTGCAGGAATGATCTGTTTTGCAGCAATATCGATCATGGCCTTTGCTTCGATATTGATTGCCTTTGCATAGTTCTCGTATTTGATCTCTGCACGGGATTCCAGTTCTGCCTTGGTAAATACACTAAATTTTCCGAACAGTTCTACCGCTTTGTCAGTTGTCAGTGCCGGGATTGCTTCTACCATGGACTTGATATTCGGAAGTCCTCTCTTTTCTGCTTCAGCTACCCATTCGTCAGAATATCCGTTGCCGTTGAAGATAATTCTCTGATGATCTGTCAGATATTCTTTGATCAGGCTGTGTACAGCTGTATCAAAATCATCTGCTTTTTCCAGGACATCGCATGCCTCTGCAAATGCCTCTGCTACGATTGTATTCAGTACTACGTTTGGTCCTGCAATGGAATCGCGGGAACCTACCATACGGAATTCAAATTTATTTCCGGTAAATGCAAATGGTGAAGTTCGGTTTCTGTCGGTTGCATCCTTTGTAAGATCCGGAAGGGTTGTTACACCTGTTTGCAGCTTTCCACCATTCAGGCTGTGTGTTGCCTCACCTGTACTGAGAAGCTGTTCTACAACGTCCTGAAGCTGTTCTCCAAGGAAGATAGAGATGATTGCCGGCGGTGCTTCGTTTGCTCCAAGTCTGTGGTCATTTCCCGGATCGGCAGCCGATTCACGAAGCAGATCTGCGTGTACATCAACTGCTTTCAGGATACATGCCAGTACCAGAAGGAACTGTACATTTTCATGAGGTGTCTTTCCCGGATCCAGCATATTGATTCCGTCATCTGTTGTGATAGACCAGTTGTTATGCTTACCAGATCCGTTGACTCCTGCAAACGGTTTCTCGTGAAGCAGACATTTCAGTCCATGCTCGCATGCTACCTTTTTCAGTGTCTTCATGATGATCTGGTTGTGATCCACTGCAATATTGGCCTCTGCATAGATCGGTGCAAGTTCGTGCTGTGCAGGTGCCACTTCGTTGTGCTGTGTCTTCGCTGCAACGCCGAGTTTCCATAATTCTTCGTTGACATCTTTCATATAGGAAGCAACCCTCTGACGGATCGTTCCAAAGTAATGATCGTCAAGCTCCTGTCCTTTCGGCGGCATTGCTCCGAAAAGTGTACGTCCTGTGTAAATAAGGTCTTTTCTCTGTAAGAATTTCTTTGCATCAACAAGGAAGTATTCCTGCTCCGGTCCTACAGAAGGTGTTACTTTCTTTGATGTTGTATTTCCGAACAGACGAAGCAGTCTGATGGATTCTTTGTTGATTGCTTCCATAGATCTGAGAAGCGGTGTTTTTTCATCCAGTGCCTCACCTGTGTAAGAGCAGAATGCTGTCGGGATGCAAAGGATCGCTCCGGCTGCATCTTTTCTTACAAATGCCGGTGATGTACAATCCCATGCTGTATATCCTCTTGCTTCAAATGTAGCACGAAGTCCGCCTGACGGGAAAGAAGAAGCATCCGGCTCCCCTTTGATCAGTTCTTTTCCGGAAAAGCTCATCAGAACCTTTCCGCTTGGAAGCGGAGCTGAAATGAAGGAATCATGCTTTTCAGCAGTAACTCCTGTCAGTGGCTGGAACCAGTGTGTATAATGGGTTGCACCTTTTTCGATTGCCCATTCTTTCATCTCATGTGCAATTACATCTGCTGTCTCAAGATCCAGCTCTTTTCCTTCTTCAATTGTCTGTTTTAATTTTTTGTATACTTTTTTCGGAAGTCTCTCCTGCATTACTGCATCGTTAAAAACATCTTCGCCAAAAATTTCTGCCACGCTTAACCATCCACTACTCATAATTACCTTCCTTTCTCTAACGCAAAAAAACGAGGAAGCTCCACTTTGTGGAACTTCCTCGTTCATTGTGATCTCTGTTATTTAAGATATATTTACGATACTCTTTTTTCTTTCAAATTTCAAGACCAATTTTTTAATTTGTGTATATTTTCACAAAACTTCATAAGTTTTCAACTTCTTTTTCAACACTTATACCAGTCACTTCTTAGACCTCGAACAGCAGATCTCCGTAAGAAGGCATCGGCCACATATTCTTGTTGACGATCATTTCCAGTTCATCCACTGGTTTTCTTAAAGCTTCCATTGCCGGTACAACTTTCTGCATGAAGAAGAATGCCTGTTCTTTTCCTTCTGTCTCCGGTACTTCTGCCACAACAGTTTCCAGTGCTCTGAGTGCTTCTTTTGTGTCTTTCAAAAGATCAGCCGACTGTACAAGAAGCTCTTCCTGTACACCTGTATATGCTGCAGCGCTTGCCTGTTTTACCTGGTTGATCGAATTAGCCAGCGAAGTTACATATTGGATCACAGCCGGGATAATATGCTTGCTTGCGATATCGATCATGGAACGTGCTTCAATGTTGATTGCCTTTGAGTATGCCTCATATTTGATCTCTGCACGGGATTCCAGTTCTGCACGGCTGAATACATCGAATTTTTCAAACATTTCAACCGCATTGTCATATGTCAGACATTCAATAGACTCTACCATGGTCTTAATATTCGGAAGTCCTCTTCTTTCGGCTTCCTTCACCCACTCATCAGAATATCCGTTGCCATTGAATACAATTCTCTGATGTTTGGATGCATATTCCTTGATCAGATCATGGACTGCAAGATCAAAATCTTCTGCTTTTTCGAGTACATCGCAGGCATCAGAGAAGGATTCAGCCACGATTGTATTTAATACTACGTTCGGTGCTGCCACCGAGTCTCTGGATCCTACCATACGGAACTCAAATTTATTTCCTGTAAATGCGAATGGTGAAGTACGGTTTCTGTCAGTTGCATCCTTTGCAAAATCCGGGAGCGTACTTACACCGGTATGTAATTTGCCGCCTTTTAAGCTGTGTGCAGCTTCTCCGGTATCAATAAGCTGTGCAAGCACGTCTTCAAGCTGTTCTCCGAGGTATGCGGAAATAATTGCCGGCGGTGCTTCATTTGCTCCAAGTCTGTGATCGTTTCCTACGTCAGAAGCAGATTCACGGAGCAGGTCTGCATGCAGGTCTACTGCACGGAGAATACAGGTCAGAACCAGAAGGAACTGAATATTATCATGAGGTGTCTTTCCCGGATCCAGAATGTTGATCCCATCATCTGTAACCAGTGACCAGTTATTATGCTTTCCGGAACCATTTACACCTTCAAACGGCTTTTCGTGTAACAGGCATTGAAGATTATGGCGATATGCCACTTTCTTCAGCGTCTCCATGATCAGCTGATTATGGTCAACTGCTACGTTGCACTGTGCATAGATCGGCGCAAGCTCATGCTGTCCAGGTGCCACTTCGTTGTGCTGTGTCTTTGCAGCTACACCCATCTTCCAGAGTTCTTCATTGACATCAGTCATAAATGCTGCAATTCTCTCACGGATCGCACCAAAATAATGATCATCCAGTTCCTGTCCCTTCGGAGGATTTGCTCCGAATAATGTACGTCCTGTAAATACAAGATCCTTTCTCTTAAGATATTTTTCTCTGTCTACCAGGAAATATTCCTGCTCAACTCCAACAGATGGTGTAACCTTTTGGGACGTTGTGTTTCCAAAAAGACGCAGAAGACGGATGGATTGTTTGTTGATTGCTTCCATAGAGCGAAGAAGAGGTGTCTTCTGATCCAATGCTTCTCCGGTATAGGAACAAAATGCTGTCGGTATATATAAAATCGATCTTTTCCCATCCGGACTCTTTTTAACAAATGCAGGCGATGTACAATCCCACGCTGTATAACCTCTTGCTTCAAATGTGGAACGCAGTCCTCCTGACGGGAAGGAAGATGCATCCGGTTCTCCTTTGATCAGCTCTTTTCCCGAAAACTCCATCAGGATCTTTCCATCTGACTTCGGTGCTGAAATAAACGAATCATGCTTTTCAGCTGTTGCTCCTGTAAGAGGCTGGAACCAGTGCGAATAGTGAGTGGCACCCTTTTCAATCGCCCACTCTTTCATCTCATGTGCAATAACGTCTGCTGTTGCAGCCTGAAGCTCTTTACCTTCTTCTATCGTCTTTTTCAGCTCTTTGTAAGTCTTCTTCGGAAGTCTTTCCTGCATAACAGCATCATTGAAGACGTTTTCTCCAAATATTTCTGCTACACTAATCCATTCGCTCATCCCATGTACCTCTCTTTTCTACTACTCATTTTCTACTACTCATACAAAACGGTCGTTTTTTGATTCAAATAAAGGAGTCTTGCACTCACGCAAAACTCCTTTTATACCGTTTTCTTCGGACGCCTTTGTCCATGATATTATCAAAAATCAGACTATTCAGCTTTTCCGTCAGAACCGAACAGAATCATTTTCTCTTTTACTTTTTCAACGATTGCATCTGCACCCGGTTTCAGAAGTTTACGTGGATCGTATCCTTTTCCTTCAAGATCCTTTCCTGCTTCAATGTATTTGCGGGTAGCTTCTGCGAATACCAGCTGACATTCTGTATTAACATTGATCTTAGAAACTCCAAGGTCAATTGCTTTCTTAATCATATCATCCGGAATTCCTGTACCTCCGTGAAGTACGAGCGGAAGTTCTCCTGTGAGCTCCTGAACTGCTGCAAGAGTCTCAAAGCTGAGTCCTTTCCAGTTTGCCGGATATTTTCCATGAATGTTACCGATACCTGCTGCAAGGAAATCAACGCCAAGGTCTGCAATCATCTTGCATTCCTTAGGATCTGCGCATTCGCCCATTCCTACAACACCGTCTTCTTCTCCACCGATAGAACCAACTTCTGCTTCGATAGAAAGTCCTTTTCCATGGCAAAGTTTAACAAGTTCTGTAGTCTTCTCAATGTTTTCTTCGATCGGATAATGAGATCCGTCAAACATAACTGATGAGAATCCTGCATCTATACATTTCAGGCAGCCTTCATAGCTACCATGATCAAGATGAAGTGCAACCGGAACCGAAATGTCCATTTCTTTGATCATTCCATTTACCATTCCTACAACTGTTCTGTATCCAGCCATGTACTTTCCTGCGCCTTCAGACACACCAAGAATAACCGGTGATCTTAATTCCTCAGCTGCAGTCAGAACTGCTTTGGTCCATTCAAGATCGTTGATATTAAACTGTCCTACTGCATAATGACCTGCTTTTGCTTTTTTTAACATCTCTGTTGCTGAAACTAACATTTTGTATTCCTCCACTTCTCTGTTAAAGGCTTTTATAGGCTGACCCCCAGGGGAATCGAACCCCTGATTCGACCGTGAGAGGGTCGCGTCTTGACCGCTTGACCAGGGGGCCAGATGTATGTTCATTAGCTGTCTGGCTAACTCACTTGCTTAGTATAACGTACTTCTTTTCATTTGACAAGACCTTTTTTTATTTTTTTACTGTTCCTCTTCCGGAACTACGATTTTAAGCGCCTGTTTCGCGTTCTTGATGCAGACACTGTCGTGTTCCCCACCGAACTCTCCATCCAGCGTCCATGGGATCTCTTCCACTGATTCAAAATGGATCTCACCTGTCTTAAATGAATAAATGTGCTTCGTATTGATCTGGCTGCTCAGAAGCGCCCCAATGATCTCCTGAAGCGCGAGCGGGTTCTTCGGTGTCCGGATCAGGGTAACCTCAAATTCTCCGTCATCAAAAACCACATTCTTCCCGATCATATTACGGAAACCGCCAACAGATCTGGAATTCGTCACCATACCATAAATAAATTCGTCCTCAATCGTTTCTCCGTCATGTGTCACTTTTAATTTATATGACGGGATATCAAAAATTCTGGTTGCTCCTTCCAGCACATATGCCAGATGTCCCAGAACATTCTTCATTTCCTGCTTTGTCTCATAAGATACATCCGTGAAGAGTCCGAATGCTGCAATGTACACGAACACATCTCCGTTAAACCGTCCGATATCACAGGGAAATTCTTTTCCCCCTGCAGCTGTACTTGCCGCCTGGAGAAGATTCTTCGGGATATGGAGACTGCTCGCAAAGTCGTTGGTCGTTCCTGTCGGGATGTAACCGACCGGAATCTTTTTTTCTCTCTTCATCATTCCGGTTACGACCTCATCAAGTGTTCCGTCACCACCACTGCAGATCACACGGTCATACTCCTCTGTAAATGTCTTTACTTTATAATAAGCGTCTTTATATTTCTGCGTCGGATATACAACCACTTCATATCCTGCTTTTACAATAATGTCAATAATATCAGAAAGCTTCGGTTTTAAAAGTCCCTTTCCTGCATTCGGATTATAAATAAACAATGCTTTTTTCATACGTCCGTCCTCCTGTTATCTGTTCTTTTCTCTATACGGGCTGTCCCCACAGCTCCTTACGGATACATGCATTATAGCATAAAGAGCCTGCTTTCGGCAGACTCTTCAAAGTTTTATGCAATTATCTGTTCTTAACGTTCACAAGAAACCTTTCGATACCAGCTGCTGCTTCCTTTTCATCTGTTCCGTTCGCAACAACGGTGATTTCCTCTCCCGGCATCAGTGTCAGACTCATCATCCCCATAATGCTCTTTGCATTGACTTGCTTCTGGTCAACTTCGATATATACCGAACTTGAATACTGACTAGCTTCCTGAACAAGAAGTGCAATCGGTCTGGCGTCTAATCCCTCGGACAATTGAATCTTAACAGGTTTTTTGATCATAATGTTCCTCCTTGCTTAGCCCTTATCTCTTCCGCCATTTCACTTAACTTGCGCAATCTGTGGTTCACTCCGGACTTGCCTACCGGATTTTGCAGAAGTGCGCCTAACTCTTTTAAAGATGCCTCCGGATATGTAAGTCTTGTAAGGGCCATGTCCTTCAATCCTTCCGGCAGCTTATCGAGTCCTTTTGTTTCCTCAATATACCTTATATCGTCAATCTGCTTTACAGCAGCGGAAACCGTTTTATTGATATTCGCAGTCTCGCAGTTCACTTTTCGATTCACCGTATTCCTCATATCTTTCAATATACGGATATTCTCCAACTCCATCAGTGACTGATGTGCCTCCATCACATTCAGCACATCCACGATCTGAGCTCCTTCTTTCAGATAAACCACAAATGATTTCTTCCTTGATACAATCTTTGCGTCCAGAGCAAAACATCTCATTATCTTCTGAATCTGCTGCGCTTTTCCCATCGACGCACAGACAATTTCAAAATGATAGGACTTCTCCGGGTCGCTCATGGATCCCGATGCAAGAAAAACGCCACGCAGGAAAGACCGCTTACAGCAAGTCTCCTGAATCACGACATTCTTTACTACAGAAAGCTCTTCTTCCACGTCTCCATAAGGATTGAGCAGTTTTGCCGCCTGAAGCACCCTGATAGCATCTTCGTGTTTTTTTACAACTATATAATAGTAGCTGCTGCCTTTTTCCCGGTTCACCCGAATAGCGATATCAACCACTATATTAAACGTTCTTCTCAATAAAGTAAAGCTTTTTCTTGCAACTGCCAGATTTTCCGTATGAATCTTAAGTGCTGCATGACCTCTGCTGTCGATCATGACAGCCCCGCACATGCTGATGATCGCTGCAAGTTCTGCAATCTGGCAATGTCTTGCAGGACTTAGCTGACGCGATATTTCTTCTTTAATATTTCCAGAAAAAGACATACTATCACCTATTTTGCTTTCGTAATTGCATCTTTCTCGATATCACGATGCTCTTTTCTTACACCGTACTCTTTCTCTGCCACAGACAGCCGTTCATACAACTCATTGGCAAGTGTCACGGAGCGGTGTTTTCCGCCGGTACATCCGATTGCGATCACAAGCTGGTTCTTTCCTTCTGCAACATAGTTCGGAATCAGGAACTCAACCATGTCGACCAGCTTCTTCAGGAATTCTTTTGAAATATCGTTATTCATCACGTAATCCCTGACCGGCTTGTCATTGCCACTCTGCGGGCGAAGTTCATCAATATAATACGGATTCGGAAGGAATCTGACATCAAATACCAGGTCTGCATCACTCGGAATTCCATATTTAAATCCGAAAGATAACACAGTAATGTACAAATTCTTGTATTCTTTATTCTCGGCAAAAATACGGTTCAGTTCACTGCGCAGCTCCCTGGTCAGCATCCGGCTTGTATCCAGGATATAATCTGCCCTTTCTTTTAAAAAGGCAATTTTCTTACGTTCTTTGGCAATCCCGTTCTCAATTCTGCCGCCCTTTGAGAGTGGGTGGTTCCTTCTTGTCTCTTTATATCTTTTCACCAGTGTATCATCATTCGATTCAAGGAAAAGAATCTCCAGTGGTATCTTGGCTTTTTCAAGTTCGTCCAGAACCTGGTCCAGTGCACGTAGATTCTGTCCACTGCGAATATCAAGTCCCAGAGCGATTTTCGTGATCTCACCATTTGGAACGATCAAAAGTTCTGTCAGTTTTGTCATTAAAGGAATCGGCATATTATCCACACAGAAATATCCCATGTCTTCCATCATTTTCAAAGTTGTACTTTTCCCTGCTCCGGACATTCCCGTTACAATTACGAATCTCATCCCTAAAATTCTCCTATTTGTTTCACTTCCGGTTCCATCGTAACACCGGTATCTTCTTTCACTTTCGCTGTTACCTGCCGGATCAGCTCCATCACATCAGCCGCCGTCGCATTTCCTTTATTGATCACAAATCCACTGTGCTTTTCAGAGACCTGTGCTCCACCTACTGTAAATCCTTTCAGACCACTGTCCTGGATCAGTTTTCCTGCAAAATATCCTTCCGGACGCTTAAAGGTGCTGCCTGCACTCGGATACTCCAGCGGCTGCTTCGATACCCGCTTCTGACGGAGGTCATCCATCTGCGCTTTTATTTCTTCTTTTTTGCCTTCTGTAAGCGAAATCACGGCACCCAAAACGATATATCTTTTCTCCGGGATAATGCTTGTACGGTATCCGAGTCCCAGTTTTTCTGCCGGAAGCTCCATGATCTCGCCCTCTTCTGTCATAACCCTGACACTCGTCAGTACATCCTTCATCTCTCCGCCATACGCGCCGGCGTTCATCACAACCGCTCCGCCAAGCGTTCCCGGAATACCTGCTGCGAACTCAAATCCGGTCAGTGCTGCATCAAGTGCTGCATTTGCAATCTGCGCAAGCGAACATCCTGCCTGCGCCGTGATCTGATTTCCTTCTACCTGAAATGTTCCCATACTCTTATAAAGCTGGATAATCGCTCCTCTGAAGCCTTTGTCTCCAACCAGAAGGTTGCTTCCATTTCCTACTATATATATAGGTATCGAAAATTCCCGGCACACCCGAATTGTCTCTGCCAGTTCCTTTTCATTCGATGGCATGATAAAATAATCTGCCGGACCACCGATCCGGAAGGTTGTATGCTTCTTCATCGGTTCATCCTTCTGTATTTTGGCTGCATCGACCACATTATACAAACATGTCTCAAAATTCTGTTCCATTCTCTTCTCCTAGTATCTATAAATATTCTATGCCATTCTTCTTTTTTTATTTAACAGGAAATTGCCATTGGACCTCCCGCCAAATAGAAGTTACTACGTGCCAAAGCACGTTTTAATATCATCCTCATATGACGTAAGTGTCAAAAATAAATTTTGGCACTTACATCATATGATACACCAAAAAATATGCAAGTTCAACGCGCTCTTGCAAAATTAAGTGAAATGCGATATAGTAAGGCATAACATAGAAATTTTATCAATATTTTCAAAAAGGAGTGATTTTTAACTGTGGACTCGAGTGTCTCGCAAATACTTATTTTGCTAGTCCTGCTGCTCTTATCCGGCATATTTTCGTCAGCCGAGACAGCACTTACAACCTACAACAAAATCCGGATGCGTGCCCTTGCAGACGAGGGTAACAAGCGTGCCAGCACCGTACTTGCCGTAACTGAGAATTCAGGTAAAATGCTTAGCGCGATCCTCATCGGCAACAACATTGTTAATACTGCGGTAGCTTCCCTTGCCACCACAATCGCATACCGCCTTGGTGGAACCGCCGTCGCGATCGCAAGTGGGCTTATGACGCTTCTCATCATCCTTTTCGGAGAGATTACTCCGAAGACGATGGCAACCATTCATGCTGAGAAGATGTCTCTTTTCTACGCACCGGTTATCAATATTTTCATGAAGATCATGACTCCGTTTATCTTCATTGTAAACGGTCTCTCCACCGGTCTTCTGATGCTTCTTCGCATCGATCCGAATGCCAAAGACAATACCATGACCGAAGCTGAACTCCGAAGTGTGGTAAATGTCAGCCATCAGGACGGCGTGATCGAATCAGATGAAAAAGAGATGATCTACAATGTGTTTGATCTCGGTGATGCCATTGCCAAAGACGTCATGGTTCCCCGTGTCAACGTAACTTTTGCTGATATTGACAGCAGTTACGACGAACTGATCGACCTGTTCCGGGAAGACAAATTCACCCGTCTTCCGGTTTACCAGGAGACAAAAGATAATGTTGTCGGAACGATCAATATGAAAGATCTTCTTCTTTATGACAGTAAGAAAAGTGAGTTCCAGATTAAAGACATTCTCCGTGAAGCCTACTTCACTTATGAATACAAGAGCATTTCCGAGCTTCTTGTTGAAATGCGCCAGGCCTCTTTCAATATCGCAATTGTCTTGGATGAATACGGTGAAACATCCGGTCTGATCACCCTGGAAGATATCCTTGAAGAGATTGTTGGCGAAATCCACGATGAATATGATGAGAATGAAGAAGAAAATATCAAAGCGGTAGGCAAACACGAATATATTATTGAAGGTTCTACCAATCTTGACGATCTCAATGATTCCCTGGATCTGAATCTGGAATCGGAAGATTATGATTCTCTCGGAGGCTTTATCATCGAAAAGCTGGATCGTCTTCCAAAAGCCGGTGACTCTGTTTCCACCGAAGACGGAATCCGTATGGTCGTAGAAAAGCTCGATAAAAACCGGATTGAGACAGTTCATCTGTATCTTCCGGAGAGTTACCGCGAACATACGTCTGACTCGTTGGAAACTGACGACTAAGCAGACCTCCCGGGAAGAAATCCTGACAGATTTTTTCTTTATATTTTGCAGGATATACAATAATTTCAGGGCAGCCCAAAGTGGACTGCCTTTTTCTTTTTCGGATTTCGTTATTTTTTAAACAATTTTTTTAAGAAATATTGGTTTTTTATTGATTTTATTGCGTAATTATGTATAATTATGGTAAATGGGTAAAGAATTTTACTTCATCAGATGATAAAATCTGCGCTCACAGCTTTTATCATTTAACCATTTAACTAGAATTAGGAGAAAGAGGTTAATTGCAATGGCAGAAATCAATTTAAGCAAGTATGGTATTACTGGAACAACAGAAATCGTGCACAACCCTTCTTACGAATTACTGTTTGAAGAAGAAACAAAAGCAGGTCTTGAGGGATTTGAAAAAGGTCAGGTCAGCGAACTTGGTGCTGTGAACGTAATGACAGGTGTATACACCGGACGTTCCCCTAAAGACAAATTCATCGTAGTTGATGAAAACTCTAAAGACACTGTATGGTGGACTTCAGACGAATATAAGAATGACAACCATCCGGCTTCACAGGAAGCATGGGAAGCTGTAAAGGAGATCGCCAAGAAAGAACTTTCTAACAAGAAACTTTATGTTGTAGATGCATTCTGCGGCGCTAACAAAGATACACGTATGGCAATCCGTTTCATCGTTGAAGTTGCTTGGCAGGCTCATTTTGTAACAAACATGTTCATCAAACCAACAGCTGAAGAACTTGAGAACTTCGAACCAGACTTTGTAGTATACAACGCTTCTAAAGCAAAAGTTGAAAACTACAAAGAACTTGGACTTAACTCTGAAACAGCTGTTTTATTCAATATCACAAGCAAAGAACAGGTTATCGTTAATACATGGTACGGCGGAGAGATGAAGAAAGGTATGTTCTCTATGATGAACTACTACCTCCCACTTAAGGGAATCGCTGCTATGCACTGCTCAGCAAACACTGATCTGAACGGCGAAAACACAGCTATCTTCTTCGGTCTTTCAGGAACAGGTAAAACTACACTTTCTACAGACCCGAAGCGTCTCCTCATCGGTGATGACGAACACGGCTGGGATGACAACGGAGTATTCAACTTTGAAGGTGGATGCTACGCTAAGGTTATCAACCTTGACAAAGAATCTGAACCAGATATCTACAACGCAATCAGACGTGACGCTCTTCTTGAGAACGTAACTCTTGATGCTGAAGGAAAAATTGATTTTGCTGATAAGAGTGTAACAGAAAATACACGTGTATCTTATCCGATTAACCACATTGAAAATATTGTACGTCCGGTTTCTTCTGCACCGGCAGCTAAGAATGTAATCTTCCTGTCTGCAGACGCTTTCGGAGTACTTCCACCGGTATCTGTACTGACGCCGGAACAGACACAGTACTACTTCCTGTCTGGATTCACAGCTAAGCTTGCCGGTACAGAACGTGGAATCACAGAACCGACACCAACATTCTCTGCTTGCTTCGGACAGGCATTCCTTGAACTGCATCCGACAAAATATGCAGAAGAACTTGTTAAGAAGATGGAAAAGAGCGGAGCAAAAGCTTACCTCGTTAACACAGGATGGAACGGAACAGGAAAACGTATCTCTATTAAAGATACTCGTGGTATCATCGATGCAATCCTGAACGGAGACATCTTAAATGCACCGACCAAGAAAATTCCTTACTTCAACTTCGAAGTACCTACAGAACTTCCGGGCGTTGATTCAGGAATCCTTGATCCTCGTGACACATATGCTGATGCTTCTGAATGGGAAGAAAAAGCTAAGGATCTTGCTGCAAGATTCGTTAAGAACTTCGCTAAATACGAAGGAAATGCTGCTGGTAAAGCACTTGTATCTGCTGGACCGCAGGCTTAAATGCAAAATTAGAAGATGGATGTGGGAGAGTTTCTCCTGCATCCATTTTTTGTGTATACGATGAGCCAAGTGCAGATTTGTGCTTGCACAAGGATCTGCATTTGGCGAATGTACATCATCGGGCGGTCAAGCGAGATGGTGTACAAAGTATACCAATCAAGTAGGCGTCAGCTTACTCGATTGTGCGAAGGGACGAGGGAGAGGCTGCAATAACCTCATCTGCTTCGTTGCACTGACCACTCCGATGAGCCTCTTAGGACGAAAATTGTGTCAGCAATGGCTTCCACAATTTTTGAGTCTCATCTCCGTAGTGCAAAATGTCAGCAGACGAGATTATTGCAGCCTCTCCCTCTGGTTTTTCAAGACAAAACAGAATGGAATGATTTATGAGAAACAGAACCCACAGCCATCTTCGGGCTGTGGGTTCTGTTGACTGTTGAAGTTTGTTGGTTGCAGATATTCTTTTCGTACTTTTAGAATATGACGATAGTGTAATATCAACTACATGTATTTATGTAAAATAGTTTTTTTCTGCAGTATATTTCTACTTCTCTTCCGGGGGAAGTTCTTCACCGGCTAGTTTTAAGATGTTGCTGATCTCATCTTCGGTGATGCCGGCGAATTCTTCCAGCTCGTCTACGCTGACTTTTCGGCCGAGTTCATCGGAAAGTTTTTTGATCTGTTCATCAAGGTCGTTGACTTTTTCTACCATGCGGTTATCTTGTTTTTTAGTCTCTTCCTGAGATTCAAGAAGTGCCTGCATGCTTTCTTTTGCCATGCTTAAAAGGGCTTCGGTATCATCTGCATGGTCTTCCATGGCGAGCATGAGTCCCATGTTGCCTTCCTGGACGAGATCTCCGATGTAGATATCTGCCCTGTGCATCTCTTTTGCCATGGTAAGGATTGCCGGTAGGAGTTCTTTTAATGGATCCCCATCTCTTAATCCTTTCAGATCCTGCTCGTAAAGGTTTAAATAATTCTGTTCTTCCTGGGTATATCGGATCGGTTCTTCGGTGTTTTCTGCATTTTTGATCGAACCACCGGCTTTGACGTAGCCTTTTACGATTACTTTCTTGGAAAGAAGATAATCAAATACAAGCTCCATCTGTTCTGCTGATAAATTGTCTTCTGCGAAGTAAGCTTCGACTGTGGCTTTGTCTGTGATGTTATTCTGGCTTTCACACAGGGTAAGGATCCCTGCAAGTTTTTCACGAAATTCTAATCTTTCTGCCATATTTTGATTCTCCCGATTCTATAATATATGAATATATTTTTCTTGTTCTTCCGGTCAAGAAAGACAAGAAACGTAATCAACAAACTAATGATTGCTTTCCTGTAGCATATCGCTACAAATCTATCATAACATTATATTTCCTACCTGACAATTTATTTTTCTGCAATCTGGTATCAAGAGCAACTAAATGCTTTTTGTCTGATTGTTTTGTTCGATATATTCAGCTATTTTTTCTAAGAGATATGTGCCGCCTGCTATGATTGTGATACCTCCGATGATTCCGATGATAAATGGTGCCATAACTGTCATTCCTTCCGTTTTTGTTTATGTGGGTTTCTTTTGACAGTTTTATTGTATTAAATCTACGGGTGCAGAACTATCATGGTTGATTTAAATGTTTGTTAAATCAGCACGCAGCATATTTTTCTTAATCGATTTCTCATTTTCACTTTTCAGGATATCCGACATATATTATATAAAGTTCATTTTTTGAGGTATATCTATGCCTGTATCTATCATGCTCGATGCCGGTCACGGAGGACGTGATCCGGGAGCTGTGTATAATGGTCGCCAGGAAAAGGATGATGTACTGAAGCTGGTGCTTGCGATCGGAGAAATTTTACAAAACAGCGGAATTGATGTGGAATACACACGGACAACGGATATTTATGAGACACCTTTCCAGAAAGCAACAGAGGCAAATGAAGCCGGTGTTGATTTCTTCATATCGATCCACCGGAATTCCAGTCCTCTTGCCAATCAGTACATGGGCGTGGAAAGCCTGATCTATAACCTTTCCGGCATCAAATATGAGATGGCGGAAAATATCAATGCACAGTTGGAGACAGTTGGGTTCAAGGATCTCGGAGTAAAGGCGCGCCCAAATCTGGTTGTCCTTCGCCGTACAAAAATGCCGGCGATTCTGGTCGAAGTCGGTTTTATCAATTCCGATTCTGACAACACTCTTTTCGATAAGAACTTCAATGATATTGCGCAGGCAATTGCAGATGGAATCCTGGATACGCTGGAAGAAAAAGGGCTCTGGAAACCAGAAGGCGCAAGAAACAGTTCGACCGCATCGGAATCCGGAAGGACTTCTTCTGACGCAGATACTTCTGATTCCGTTTCTCCTGCTGACGTTTCTGCAAAATCAGATGTTGGTACCCTGACAAATTCAGGCTCAGTCCCTGATTCTCCTTGTACGTCAGACTCTGCTCACATGAATCCGTCTGATGAAAATACAGACTCCGAATTTCCTAATTCTTCTCCATCTGTAACCTACAGTGTGCAGGTCGGTGCATTCCGAAATCCGGCGTATGCCAGACGGCTTCTTAATGAACTGACCGAAATGGATTTCCCTGCCCGGATTGATGACAGCAGCCAGTATGACCGGGTTCTGGTCGGTCAGTTCGATGTATTGAATGATGCTGCCATGATGGAACGAAGACTAAAACAGAGCGGATATCCAACTGTGATCGTGAGTTTTTCTGAAGAAGTCTGAATCTTTTTACTCGTTATTCTCAAAAAAGTTTTGAGTATAAAATAATATTTTCATGTCTTATCCCGGACACCAAAGATATTCCATTCAAAACGAAATTTTTCGAGATTGCTTTCAATAACAACGGGTTTTATACTTATATACCAAACACAAAAAACAAAGGAGGAAAATGATATGTCACCGAGAAACACAGCGAAAGCGGATATTGTCCTGAAAAATTTCTGGAAAGACAATGCGCATTTCGCAGATTTGTTCAATGCAGTCTTGTTTGACGGGGAACAAAAGCTGCACCCGGAAGATCTCAGGGAAGCTGATGTAGATCTTTCATCTGTCCTGAAATTCAACGGACATATAGAAACAATCCAGCGGCTGAGAGATGTCGTAAAAAAGACAGCCTATGGAATGGATTTTGTGATCTGGGGTATTGAAAACCAACAGAAAATCCACTATGCAATGCCACTAAGACATATGATAGAGGATGCACTTTCATACTTAAAAGAGTATAATGAAATTGCAAAAAAGAATCTGGATGAAAAGACCACAAATACAAAAGATGAATTTCTATCCAGATTCAAAAAAACAGACCGGCTGCATCCTGTAATCACTCTGTGCATTTATTACGGAGAAAAGGAATGGGACGGGGCAACCAGTTTGAAAGAAATGCTGGAACTGCCAGACTATCTTGAGAATCTTGTGCCCGATTATAAGATGAACCTATTACAGCTCAGAAACAGCGAAAATCTAAAATTCAAAAATAAAGATGTCCAGACAATATTTGATGTAAGCCGGTTGATTTATGGCAAAAATTATGGCAAAATTACAAGTATCTACAAAGATCAAAATCTTACAAATGAGTTAGGAATTGTAATTGGCGCAATCACCGGCTCGCAGGAACTGATAAACTATGCAGCGTCAGAAAAAGAAGGAGGTCAATTTAATATGTGTACAGCTTTAGATGAATTAATAGAATCCGGAAAAGAAAAACTGCTTACCGAAATGGTTGAAAAAAAACTTGCCAAAAATAAAACTCCAGACACGATAGCAGATGAACTGGAAACAGATATTTCCATAATCAATAACATTATCGAGAAAATTGAAAAAAGTGCATAATCAGCACATTATGGTTATTTTATCCATTACACCGTGTAAGTAATGAAAAATCTCATTTTCTAAAAAAGATCCTGTATAAAACCACTGCCTAAACAAGCTTTGATTTTAGCAGGATCTTTTTATCATCTCACAAAAACACACTTATATTTCTATCTCATCACTTATCTTGGCATCCCCTTCTCCTCATCCGCAACATACTCAAAGAAATCAAAGTCTGCATATTGTTTATGTAACACTCTGTCTGCACAGGTCATTCCCACAAATGTTCCTGTAAATTCTCCGTATTTGCAGTATTCATCTGAGAATTTCGTTGTGTCAAATGGTCCACCGATCTTCACATACTGTTCTCCGTCATAGCTCCACTCGAACCATGATTTTCTTCCATCAATATTCAATCTCAGATAGATCGGCACATCCGCTACCGGGATTCTGGTATTCAGCAGCTCTGTCTTAGTTCCATTCTCCAAGTGGATAATAGAAAGTGCACTCTGTCCCAGTGTCTGGCTGTAATATTTGCGGAGATTGATGTAATTCATGTTGTCATAATACATGATCAGTCCGGCGCTGTGCTGATGGGTTTCCGGCTTGAATTCCATCTTGGTCGTCACTTTCGCATATACGCTGGTCAATTTTCTTGCAAGGATGCTGACTTTATTCAGAGAGGTTCTGGATTCCTGTCCTCGGATTCTCACATACCCAGGACGGACCTTCACATCTGCAAATCTCTGTGGCATGATTCTTGGGGCATAATACCAGTTTCCAAGTTCATCTCCGTCGAAATCGTCAAAATCAGGAATCTGCGGTACCGGATATTCCGGGAGCTTGCTTTCTTCTACATATTCTTTTGCAAGATTATCATCGTCATACATGCGAAGCCATCCTTCTTCTGTCCATTTCATCTTCTGGATCGCAGTTTCTCGCCCGAGAGTACAACGAAGTTCCGGTGCAAATGGTCTGGCACAAAGATGTACCAGATAAACCTCTCCAAGTGGCGTTTCCACATAACTTCCGTGACCGGATTTCTGTAATACGCTCTCCGGATTATAGTACTTTGGTTTCAGATGATCCGGATCCTGTCTTTCGTAGGATACTCCCGGAACACTTGTCACGATTGGATTTGTCGGATCTCCCTCGTATGGTCCCCATACATTTTTTGCACGTCCCATGGTTACACAATGATTATATCCAGTTCCACCTTCCGCACACATAATATAATAATATCCATTTCTCTTGGTCAGATGTGGTGCTTCGATACAGCCGCGGTCGGTTCCTCCGTTCCAGATACGTTTCGGATAACCGATCACTTCCTTTTTCTCCGGTGAATATTCTACCATACAAATCGCACCCGGTTTTTCATAGCCTTCACGGGTTTCCCACTCCAGGGATACAACCCATTTTCTGCCATCATCGTCATGAAGCATGGAGGCATCAAATCCTGCTGAATGCAGATATACCGGCTTGCTCCATGGTCCTCGAATATCCTTTGCTGTAATCACAAAGTTGTCCACATCAAAATATCGCGCGTTCATGGAATTCATCACTCCATAAACCACATAGAACAGATCCTCCTGTTCACAATATGTCAGACAAGGTGCCCAGATTCCTTTTGCCGACGGAAGCTTTTTAAGATCCACTTCTTCGTCATCTGTCAGTACGTGTGTATATAGTTCCCAGTTTTTCATATCTTTTGAATGATAGACCGGAATTCCCGGCATCCATTCAAATGTTGATACTGCTATATAATAATCGTCCCCTTTTCTGCAAATACACGGGTCCGGATTGAAACCTTTAAAAATCGGATTATGAATCATGATCGTTCCTCCTATATGATCAAATGCCGGGATTTTTTGCCCCAACATCTAAATTATCATTTTATTTTTCCACTACACTCTCGGAAACCAGCCAAAATCTACACATCTTCCAAGATCCCAGCTGTCCCAACCGATCCATCCTTTATCATTGATCGTATCGGTCAATAGCTTATAACTCCAATAAAAATATCCGCTTCCTGTGTTCCATGCTTCAAGCTGCGCCTCAGCCACTGCCTGATAGATTTTCTTCTTCTCTTCTGCACTTACTGCACTTTCCACGTCTCCCTCCAAACCATTTAACACAGACTGTCCGCCTTTTGTATCCCAGCCACATGCCAGAGAGTTAAACAGACACCATTCTCCGCAGATAACCGGGAAATATTCTTCCATTTCCTGAATATCTTTTTGGTAAACCTCTTTAATATATTTTACATAGCCTTCAACTGTCTGTTCACAATTGTCCATCTCGGCCATCATCAAATACTGATGGGTGTCCAGAACTACATTTTTATATTTTTCTTCCTGCATGTAGCCCTTCCATTCCTTTATTGCAAATCCGTCATGGATGACTACATACTTTTCTTCCGGCATATATTCGCGAATCCTGTCATATGCATCCTTGTAAAACTCTTTGAGAAATGCAAAGGTTACCGGTGCAGATCCTTCTGCCATCTCAGGATCAAACGCAGGATATCTTTCCTGCATATTCATACTGTCCCACATATTTTCTGTAAGCGGTTCATTAATTACTTCTATTCCCCATAAGCCTTTTCTGTTTCCATAGCGTTTTGCCAGACGTTCCAGTACAGAAAGAATAAATTCCACTTCTTCCGGATGCTGTGCCCATTTGCATACACCACAGATTCCGCCGTTATCAAATCCGTTCTGTCCAAGGGGTGCCGTGTGCAGATCGATCAAAATCTGCAGTCCGTATGCTTCTGCCCAGTTAAATGCCTTATCCAGTTCTTCCACACATCCGATAAAAGGTTCTCTGTCTCCAAATATAAAGTACGGAACCGGAATACGGACTGCTTCCATTCCCATAGACTTGATTGTCACAAAATCACGTTCTGTAATGTATTCCGCGCGGTGGATCTTTATTCTTGCCTCATACACTTCTTTTGACAGCTGTCTCGGCAGATAATATTCATCTTCTGCAGTTGTCCCTGCAAATAATGCCGGGCTCATCCATTTTTCTAATACCAGCCAGTTTCCAAGATTGACTCCTTTGACTTTCATTCATCTTACCTCTCTTATCCGTTTATTCGTAAAGACATCTGCCTGCACAAATGCCTTTATCCTTCCTGTTTCTTATTTAGTCTGACGCGCCTTCAGATCTGCAATAATCTGTGGGAATTCTTTATCAAGCTTCCAGAATTTCATAATCAAAAGACCACATGCATAGACAGCAATCGGAATCCATACGAAGCAGACTTCGATTGAAAGGAGTGCGGATGCACTCTGAACAGCTGCGTCTCCTACATATCCGCCAATCTCCAGGATCATTCCAAGAAGTGCAGAACCAATACCATTTCCAATCTTATATCCAAAACTGCATGCACTGTTTACCAGTCCCTCAGTACGATACCCCGTCTTCCATTCACCATAATCAATCGTATCCGAAACCATAGCCCACATGGTTGCACCACCACACGCATTACCGATTCCACGGATAACACTGGAGACCACGATTCCTGCCATAGAGCCACCCGCGAAATTCAGAAGCAGCATTCCGATAATATCAAGTACCAGACCGATTGCAAATACATTTTTCTTACCAAGACGTTTTACCAGCATTGCAATGAAGAACATTGCAAGAATCTGTACTACATTGAAAATTCCGTTGATCGTAGATACCAGATTTCTGTCACCTAAAATATCTTTTGCATAATAAACGGTTGCTCCTCCATTTACAGAATACATTAAGAAAAATAATGCAAGCATGCCTGTCATCATGATCCAGTATTTATTTTTAAATAATGCTTTGAGACCTTCTTTAAACGGAACATCTTCCACTTTTCCGTCTTCCCCTGCCGATGCCGGTTTTACACGTTCTTTTGTTCCAAAGAAATTGATAAGGAAAGCTGCCACCGCTACCAGACCGAATACACAGAATGTTTTTGTCCATGCAGAAGCATCATTTCCGAATTTTTCTACTAACGGCAAGGTAAATGTGTTGATAATCAGCGTTCCAGCTGTGGCCAGTAAGTTTCTGAAAATACTTAATACCGATCTTTCATATGGATCCTGTGTCATTAGCGCGTTCAATGCAGAATATGGTACATTGATTGCTGTATAGATGACAGTGGATACCAGATTATACGTAATAAAGACATAAACTAATTTCGGTGTTGCCGCCCAGCTTGTCGGTACAGAAAAAAGTAAAATCCCTGAAATTGCAAATGGGATACACATACGAAGAAGCCATGGTCTTGCTTTACCGAATCTTGATTTTGTACGATCCACGATCACACCCATGATAATATCGCTGATACCATCGAAAATTCTCGACACCATCATGATGGTTCCAACAGCCAGTGCACTTACTTTTGCATAGTCTGTATAATAAAACAGTAAGAAAGCCGACATCGCCGTATAAATAATATTGCATCCAAAATCCCCACATCCGTAGGAAAATCTTTCCACCACCTTTGAAAAGGTTAATTTGCTCTTTGATTCCATCGTTTCATTCCTCTTTCATCATATCTTTTTCATCTGTTTTGTTCTTTGCGCACTGAACAGCCTTTTGTTTACGCTATTATAGTATCATATCCCATCTGGTGTGAATAGGTCTTATCCTCTGCAAAACATAGGTCGATATTCTCTTTTTATTTCTCTGAAAATATGTTAAACTTGGATATAGTAAAATAAGTATTTTCTAAAACAAACAGGAAGGAAGAACAAATATGTCATCAACGCATTCTCCTCATCTGCTTTTCAGTCCCAAAAAGAAAAGCAACAACAACGAAAACAATCATTCCTTCTCTTATGAAGTCATCTCTACTTTAGAATCAACGGGTGTCCATTTTCGAACCTCTATTGATCCCGGAAGCTATGTTCCGGCTCATTTACATCATGCAATAGAGATCATTTATCTATTAGAAGGAAATCTGACTGTCATCATGGAATCTTCTGTTCGTGAGTATCATGCCGGGGAGTGTATCCTGATCAATTCGGATATTATTCATTCTACAAAGTGTACCTCTCCGAACAAAGCAATTCTCTTTCAGATACCACTCTCCTTTCTTTCTCTGTATCTCCCGGATGCCGACCAGCTGGTATTCAATCTGGAAAACCCGGAAGAAAGTGCTGTCCGCCGTACAAAACTCGATATCTTCAAAGAGACGCTGGTTCAGATGCAGATTGCAAATGATATCCGTCCGGAAGGCTTTATCTTGCGTTTCAACAGTCTGCTCTTTGAAATTCTTTTCCAGCTATATCATAATTTCAGTATCCGTGTTGTTCATGGAAATCAGACACAGAGAGATAAAGACCGCGCAAGACTTGACACGATCTTAAACTACATCCGTCAAAACTATAAACAACATATCAGTATTGAGGAAATTGCAAATGTTGCCTATTTGCAATCCGGCTATTTTTGCCGTTTCTTTAAAAAATGTATGGGAATTACCTTTCTGGAATATCAGAACGAATTAAGACTTTCTTATATTTACCAGGATATTCTTTCGACTGATGATTCCATCAAAGATATTTTGGAGCGCCATGGATTTACAAATTATAAATTATTCCGCCGAATGTTCTTTGAACATTTCGAGATGACACCTACCGAGGTCAGGAAAAACAGAAATGCTACTTAATCAAAACAAAAAGAACAGAAAAGATTCTCAGATACCAAAATCTTTTCTGTTCTTTTTTGTATATTATAAAGGATAGATTAGTACCTCCTCGGAGGTCATGTATTCCCCTTAATAAAAGGGCTTATTTCATTATGGGCGAATGCTCTTTGCCAGTTTTTTCGCTTCTTTTGTCAGATTACAGATTTTCTCGAATTCGCCGTTTTTGATCAGATCTGCTTTTACCATCCAGCTTCCGCCGCAGCAGATGATCTTGTCAAATCCCAGATAATCTTTCAGATTCTGTGTTCCGATTCCACCTGTCGGCATAAAACGAAGCTGATTGTATGGTGCTGCCATTGCTTTGATCATAGCCACTCCACCTGCAGGTTCTGCCGGGAAGAATTTAACTACTTTCAGTCCTCTTTTTACTGCCTGTGCCACTTCGGATGGTGTCACACATCCCGGGAAGATCGGAATTTCTTTTTCCAGACAGTAATTTACGATTTCAGTATCAAATCCAGGACTTACGATGAATTTTGCTCCTTCCTTAACAGCAGCATTTCTCATAAAATCCGTTTTCCTTGAGTTCCTCTAAGTTTTCTCCAAGCCTGTAAACGAACCTGTCTATCAGTTCCTTGATAGAAAACGCGCTGAAGGAAAACCATACCTTGTTTACATGACCGCTGGTACCAATAAATTCTTACGAATCTACTATGGCAAGGTTAAGGAGTGCTTACACAACTTAGAGCAATCTCAAATCGAAGGGTCTTAAATATCAAACGATTATCACCTCCGTTAAGCTAGCCGTTTTGGGTAGCCTATTTCTTGTGCCTATTTTTCAACTCTTAAATTTCTTCAAAAAGTACTTGACTTTTTATTAGTAGGTTTTCCTGCCGAAAATATAAAAACCACAGAAAAGATACATTAATCCTTATTTGTGTCATTTCTCGGGGCGAAAATCGGGGTAAATATCCCTTTCTAAGCCTTTCAAAAAAGCACATAAGTTATTTGTACTAACCTGTGATTATGTATTGAATTATGAGTTTTGGGTAACAAAAAACACCGTAT
>NZ_JAQDGZ010000025.1:0-41551 GCF_027663865.1 Coprococcus sp. AF99-45 | reverse complement strand
AAGATATAGTTGAAGAATATTATCCTATTGAAACTATTGTTTATGGAATTAAAAATATTAAACAGGAATTTATCGAAAATGGTAGAAAAGAAATTTATAAAAGGACTTATAAAGATTGATTATATAATATATGAAAAGCTATTATAAAAGACATTAGTATTAAATAGTTTAAAAAAAAATCATCAAGATGTCAGAGATATTGTTGAATATCTTCATCAGAATAAATTGCAAGAAATAATACAAAAGAACTTTTGGAATATTGATGATGAAAATTTTATGTATAAAAACGATGATGGATTAGAACACACTTTAGGTTGGAGCGAAGAAATTCTTGCTTTTTACGAAAACGCACTGAAAGAAAATTGCCAAGTGATTTTTACTGTTGACTTTTAAGCAAATTTCAGTTTATCGAGCAGATAGCAAATCCAGCCGAGCCAGTCAACGGCAAGCAAGTGGGCTTCGCCCACCGTTGACAGCCTCGCCCGTTTTTGCTGATAAGCAGCCAAGAGGACGATAGCCCAAAGTGCTACCGCCCTCTTTTATTATTTACAACTGAATAACCGTCGCCACGCAGCGGCACATGAAGCAGTAAATCCGAAAAAGATTTGCTGCTTTTTTGTTGTCCGTTTGGCAAATTTCAAAATGTTCTGTATTAGGGAATGAAGCCGGAAAAAGCCGCTGATTTTTTCATACAGCGGGCAAAACGCAGCCAGCCCAACGCTCTATGTGTGAAAAAAAGCTGGTTGCGATTTCCCGAAAAAGTGGCAGTAGGAAGTGAGCGGCAGTCCGGCAGTTTCTTAGAGCAAGATTCTACCACGGTGCCAAAATCCGCATATCTGCGGTTTTGCCCCTTTGGTAAATCTTGTTGGGGAGTGCCTTCCCCAAACCCTGCTATGCGGCATACGCCGCTAAAAAAACACCTTGCAAAACTGCCCCGAAAAAGATGATAAGTGAAAGGAGTTGATACCCATAGGAAAGCGATACAATACGCCCCACCGAAGCCGTGTTGTCAAGACACGCATGACAGAGGAAGAATATGCCGACTTCACGGAACGGCTAAAGAACTATGACATGAGCCAAGCCGAGTTTATCCGGCAAGCCATAACAAGGGCGACCATTCGCCCCATTGTTACCGTGTCCCCGGTCAATGATGAACTGCTGTCTGCTGTCGGGAAGCTGACAGCCGAATACGGAAAAATCGGCGGCAACCTCAATCAGATCGCCCGTTCTCTCAACGAATACGGCACACCGTATAACGCCTTGTCCGTTGAAGTGCGAGCCGCCATTTCCGACCTTGCCGCTTTGAAGTTTGAAGTCTTGCGAAAGGTAGGTGACGCTGTTGGCAACATTCAAACATATCAGCTCTAAAAACGCTGATTATGGTGCAGCCGAGCAATACCTGACCTTTGAGCATGACGAGTTTACCATGAAACCCACCCTTGATGAAGCCGGGCGGCTCATTCTCCGGGAGGACTACCGGATAGCCACGCTGAACTGCGGCGAAGAAGATTTTGCCGTTGCGTGTATGCGTTCCAATCTCCGATACGGCAAGAACCAAAAACGGGAAGATGTGAAAAGTCACCACTATATCATTTCCTTTGACCCACGGGACGCAACGGACAACGGATTGACCGTAGACCGGGCGCAGAGGTTGGGCGAGAAATTTTGTGCCGAGCATTTCCCCGGACACCAAGCCATTGTCTGCACCCACTCGGACGGACACAACCACAGCGGCAATATCCATGTTCATATCGTTATCAATTCTTTGAGAATTGAAGAAGTACCCTTGCTGTCCTACATGGACAGACCAGCCGATACCCGTGCCGGGTGCAAGCACCGCTGTACGGACGTTGCTATGGAATACTTCAAAGCCGAAGTCATGGAGATGTGCCACAGGGAAAATCTCTATCAGATTGATCTGCTCAATGGCAGCAAAAACCGCATTACCGAGCGTGAGTATTGGGCGCAGAAGAAAGGGCAGCTTGCCCTTGATAAAGAAAATGCCGCTGCTCTTGCCGCCGGACAGCCTGTAAGGCAGACCAAGTTTGAAACCGACAAGGCGAAGTTACGGCAGACCATACGGAACGCCATGAACGAAGCCACCACCTTTGACGAGTTTTCCGCTTTACTTCTGCAACAGGGCGTGACCGTCAAGGAGAGCCGGGGGCGGCTTTCCTACCTCACGCCGGACAGGACAAAGCCTATCACAGCCCGGAAGCTGGGGGACGATTTTGACAAGGCTGCTGTCCTTGCCCTGCTCACGCAGAACGCCCACAGAGCCGCCGAACAGACCACAGCCATACCCGAATACCCCCACACCCAAAAGGGACGCTTGCGGGAGGAAAAAGCCAAAAAAACCACCCCGGTAGACAACACCTTGCAGCGCATGGTTGACCGGGAAGCCAAGCGAGCCGAGGGCAAGGGCGTGGGCTATGACCGCTGGGCGGCAAAGCACAACCTAAAGCAAATGGCGGCTACCGTTACCGCCTATCAGCAGTATGGCTTTTCTTCCCCGGAGGAACTGGACGAAGCCTGTTCTGCCGCTTATGCCGCCATGCAGGAAAGCCTTACAGAGCTGAAGCAGGTGGAAAAGACGCTGAACGGAAAAAGGGAGCTGCAACGGCAGGTACTTGCCTATTCCAAGACCCGCCCTGTCCGGGACGGGCTGAAACAGCAGAAAAACGCCAAAGCAAAAGCAGCCTACCGACAGAAGCACGAAAGTGACTTTATCATAGCAGACGCAGCCGCCCGTTATTTTAGGGAGAACGGCATTTCCAAGCTGCCGAGCTATAAATCCCTGCAAGCAGAGATTGAAGTCCTTATCAAAGAGAAAAACAGCGGCTACAACGATTACCGGGCAAAACGGGAGGAATACCGCCGCTTACAGACTGTCAAGGGCAATATCGACCAGATTTTACGCCGGGAGCGCAAGCCTGTGAAAAGGCAGGAACAGGAGCGATAAAAACCGCCCCCAAATGTACCCGAACCCATACAGAACAAGGGGGCTGCCCCGTACCCTATCCGCAATACCAAAGGATTTTTTAACGGGCTTACAGGGCAGAAAAACCCCGAAAATGATACCGAGATGATACAGAATTATCGCCGATACCGCCACACCAGCGGAAACGGCAGAAAGGAGCGCACCCATGCCAAGAATGAGCAAGAAACGGCGGCTGGAATGGTCTTTTTTCCTGCGGCAAGTAAAAGTCGGGAATACCACCTGCGACCGTATCACATACAACGACCTCTGCCGGGGCTGTACCCATAGCTGCAAGCAGAGCTTCCGGGCGGTTATCATACTCTGCCCCCGCTACTACTCCAAACGCCGGAAAAAGGAGGACAGGGACAATGGCAGATAACCGCAAATATTACTACCTCAAGCTGAAAGAGAACTTTTTTGACAGCGACTCCATTGTGCTGCTGGAAGATATGAAAGACGGGATTTTATATTCCAATATCCTCTTGAAGCTGTACTTAAAATCGCTGAAAAACGGCGGGAAATTGCAGCTTGACGAGCATATCCCCTACACAGCACAGATGATAGCGACACTGACCCGCCACCAGATAGGGACAGTTGAGAGGGCTTTAGAGATTTTCCGGCAGTTGGGGCTTGTGGAGCAGCTTGACAGCGGGGCTTTCTATATGACCGACATTGAGCTGATGATAGGACAGTCCTCTACCGAAGCCGAGCGGAAACGGGCTGCAAGGCTGGAAAACAAGGCACTTTTACCGCCCCGGACAAAAGGCGGACATTTGTCCGACATTCGTCCACCAGAGATAGAGATAGAGTTAGAGAAAGAGATAGAGATAGAAAAAGAGAGAGAGGGAAAAACGGGGCACCCCGCCCCCGCCGCTTATGGCAGATACAACAATGTGATACTGACCGATACAGAGCTTTCCGGGCTGAAAACAGAGCTGCCCGACAAGTGGGAGTATTATATTGACCGGCTTTCCTGCCATATCGCTTCCACCGGGAAGCAGTACCACAGCCATGCAGCCACCATTTACAAGTGGGCGCAGGAGGACGCTGCCAAAGGCAAGGCTGCCCCGAAACAGGGCATACCCGATTATTCATGCAAGGAGGGCGAGAGCTTATGAAAAACGAGATTGAAGCTATGATTACGGACATTACAGCCACTACCGCCGAAGCGGAGGACTACACAGGCGAGGACGGGCTTTTATACTGCGGCAAGTGCCATACGCCCAAAGAAGCCTATTTTTCAAAAGAAACCGCCCAATGGTTAGGGCATGACCGACACCCGGCAGAGTGCGACTGCCACCGGGCAGCCCGTGAAAAACGGGAAGCCGCTGAAAGCCGACAGAAGCACCTTGAAAAAGTGGAGGACTTGAAACGCCGGGGCTTTACCGACCCCGCTATGCAAAACTGGACATTTGAGCATGACAACGGCAGAAACCCACAGACCGAAACCGCCCGCTTTTATGTGGAGAGCTGGGAAACCATGCAGGCTGAAAATATCGGCTACCTGTTTTGGGGCGGCGTGGGGACAGGAAAAAGCTACCTCGCTGCTTGTATCGCCAACGCCCTTATGGAGAAAGAAGTTGCCGTCTGCATGACAAACTTTGCAACGATACTGGGTGACCTTGCCGCCAGCTTTGAGGGCAGGAACGAATATATTTCCAGCCTTTGCAGCTATCCTCTACTGATACTTGATGATTTCGGTATGGAGCGAGGGACAGAGTACGGGCTGGAACAGGTTTACAGCGTGATTGACAGCCGTTACCGAAGCGGCAAGCCGCTGATCGCCACGACCAACCTCACGCTGGAGGAATTGCAGCACCCGCAGGACACGCCCCACGCCCGTATCTATGACAGGCTGACTTCCATGTGCGCCCCCGTCCGCTTCACGGGCAGCAACTTCCGAAAGGAAACCGCACAGGAAAAGCTGGAACGCTTAAAGCAACTGATGAAGCAGCGAAAGGAGAGCCTATGACAGAAACGAAACAGACAAGCACCACCAAAACAGACCGCCGCCCGGACTGTGTAACGGAAATCCGCATGGGCAACTCCGTCCTTACCGTTTCCGGCTTCTTCAAGCAGGGCGCAACCGATACCGCAGCCGACAAGATGATGAAAGTGCTGGAAGCGGAAGCTGCTACACAAAAAACGGCGATTTGACCGACCATAAAGAAGCAGATTTGACGCTTTTGCCGCTATACAGACAGCCGCCCCATGTGGTACAATCAAGGTACGGAATAGTGGGGCTGGCTGTCGGAAACGGAGGATTTTATGTTAAGACAGACCAACCAACAACCAATTACCGCCCTTTACCCAAGACTTTCCCATGAGGACGAGCTGCAAGGCGAGAGCAATTCCATTTCCAATCAGAAGCGTATCCTTGAAACCTATGCAAAGCAGAACGGCTTTTCCAATCTGCGCTGGTACACGGACGACGGTTATTCAGGTGCGAACTTTCAAAGACCCGGTTTTCAAGCCATGCTTGCGGACATTGAAGCCGGAAAAGTCGGGACAGTTATCGTCAAGGATATGTCGAGGTTAGGGCGAAACTACCTGCAAGTGGGAATGTACACGGAAATGATTTTCCCACAGAAAGGTGTCCGCTTCATCGCTATCAATGACGGAGTGGACAGCGCACAGGGCGACAATGATTTTGCCCCGCTGCGGAATATCTTTAACGAATGGCTGGTGAGAGATACGAGCAAGAAAATCAAAGCAGTAAAACGCTCAAAAGGCATGAGTGGCAAGCCCATCACAAGCAAGCCTGTGTATGGCTACCTCATGGACGAGGACGAAAATTTCATCATTGACGAGGAAGCTGCACCCGTAGTCAAGCAGATATACAACCTCTGTCTTGCCGGGAATGGTCCGACCAAGATAGCCCGTATGCTCACAGAGCAGCAAATCCCCACGCCGGGAACGCTTGAATACCGCAGGACGGGCAGCACCCGCCGCTACCACCCCGGCTATGAGTGCAAGTGGGCGACCAATACCGTTGTGCACATCCTTGAAAACCGGGAATACACGGGCTGCCTGGTAAACTTCAAGACGGAAAAACTCTCTTACAAAGTCAAGCACAGCGTAGAAAACCCGGAGGAAAAGCAAGCGATATTCGAGAATCACCACGAGCCTATCATAGACACCCAAACATGGGAACGGGTGCAGGAGCTTCGCAAGCAGCGCAAACGCCCCAACCGCTATGATGAAGTAGGCTTGTTCTCCGGCATACTGTTCTGTGCAGACTGCGGCAGTGTGATGTATCAGCAGCGATACCAGACGGACAAGCGCAAGCAGGACTGTTATATCTGCGGCAACTACAAGAAACGCACCCATGACTGTACGGCGCACTTTATCCGCACCGACCTCTTGACCGCTGGCGTACTCTCCAATCTGCGGAAAGTGACAAGCTATGCGGCAAAGCATGAAGCCCGGTTTATGAAGCTCTTGATTGAGCAGAACGAGGACGGGGGCAAGCGCAGGAACGCCGCCAAGAAAAAGGAGCTGGAAGCCACCGAGAAACGCATAGCCGAGTTATCCGCTATCTTCAAGCGGCTGTATGAGGACAGCGTGACCGGGCGCATATCAGACGAGCGTTTCACAGAGCTGTCGGCAGACTATGAAGCAGAGCAACGGGAACTGAAAGAAAGAGCCGCCGCTATCCAAGCGGAGCTTTCCAAAGCACAGGAAGCCACCGTGAACGCAGAAAAGTTTATGAATGTTGTCCGGCGGCATACCAGCTTTGAAGAACTTACCCCTACTCTGCTGCGGGAGTTTGTAGAGAAAATTGTTGTGCATGAGTGCAGCTATGACGAGAACAAGACCCGCAGACAGGACATTGAGATTTATTATTCTTTTGTTGGCAAGGTGGACTTGCCCGAATAACCGCCCGACCTATCCGACACAATGCGCAAGTGCCGGATAGGAACGGCAAAATTTTTTACACTTCTTTTACTTCTTTATCGCATATCAACAAATGCTCATGGCATTGAAGCGGATACAAACACTATTGTTTGATAGAAATAAGAGAGGTTATTTATAATAAAATGAGCCGCCAGAACTGTAGGGGTGATGCAGTACGGGCGGCTCATTTTCTATCTAAACGGATGTATCCGGAAGTTCCGGCAGTTGATCGGTGAGTTCTTCATATCCGAGAATATCTCCGGCACATGGCATCGATTGCCCTGTTCCCTGCTGTGGTTTCCGGAAGTACAGCCGATACCGATGTCCCTCTAGGAGTTTGATATTCTTTTCCAGTGAGAAGGCGTATTCCTTTCCGTTATCACTGGCAAACCAATATTGCTGGTTTTTCCCGAAGAGTGTCTGTTCCCGTTTCGTGCAGCTTACGTCCAGTGACAGATAAGCATGTGTATGGATCAGGTGGTAGAAACTGAGTGCACGCAAGATGCTGCAGATTCCGATGAGGAGGCTCATGAGGATAAAGAGCCGGTCATGGGTGGCGATCCCGAAGATGCACCCAAAAAGTACACAGAAAAAGCCGATTGCACTGATGGCAACCAGCTTTGTGAAAAATGGTTTTGGCATAAGGTTCCTTCCTTTAACATGTATGAAATGTGATTTGTTTATTCAGGTACAAATTAGCAATAGCCTGCAGCACTGGATACTGGGTATGGTGAATCTGGACATCATCCACAAGTGTTTGGTAAGTTGTCTCCGGTTCTGTGTATAACTCATCCATAATATCCGATTCGTTGTGGATTACTTTTTTCTGATCCATGCTTGTGATAAGCTCAGCGGTCGTGAGGGAAACCTTTTCAGCCAGCTTCAGAATGGTATCTTCCATCGGTGAAGAGGGTTTCTTCTTTAAATATCTGCCAAACTCTTTTGCACCAATACTTCCTTCCAGATAAAGCTGAATGCAGCCAAAGAGCCGGATGGGAAAGGTATCCTCCAAGGGAATAATGGTCAGACTGCCGAGAAGGCGATATAGGGCATCCACCCCTGTCAATCCAATTCCGCTTACAACCAGACCACGTAAGGAAAGTCGGTTCAGATAGTGTTGGAAGGATAAGTTCTTCGGACCTTCTTTCTGAATCTGGCGCAGGGTATAGGCATCCTGGAGTTCATGGAGCGTCAGAATCTGAAAAGCAAGACAGCTCCAAAGTAGTAGTTCGTCATCCGATAGACCATATTCTTGTCTATTGTTGATTACAAGAGGAATGGTTTTTCCGCCTGTCGTTTTTTGAAATTTTAAGGTTCCGACAGCAGTATAAAGTGTCAGCATAAAAGTTCCCTCCTTCAAAGTTAAGTCAGAAGTGCATAGAGTGCATCATCCTGCTGTAATAGTTTCCGTGCTTTGCTCTGCCATGCCCGTACACGATTGGCTGGTACTTGGTAGTGTTTTGCCAGTTCAAAGCTGGTATATCCCTGATGTTGCAGATAGAGGGCTACAATTCCCTTCTGAATAGTTGGGGACTGTCCGGTGCCAAGCTGGGTTAAATGCTCAAGAAGCAATGTCTGATTTGTGTCCTTTTCCGGGTGAGTTGTTTGTGTATCCTCGTAGGAAAACAAATCACGATAATGGAGATGTTCATCTTCAGATGATGCTTCGTCCAGAGAACAGAGCATGGAGCGGTCACGGGCAATTTTCCGCCAGTAATCAAAGATGGCATGACGGATGATAGTTTTGGCATAAGGCTGGAATGATCTTCCTTCCTCAAATCCGACAGCCGCCCGGCACAAAGCAAGATATCCAATCTGACATAATTCCTGTTGTTCTTCCTCAGTTACATAGGTAGCGGTGCGAGTCATGGAATGAATCATGATTGGAACCAGATCCATGGATTTTTCCACCAGTTGTTTTTGCTTTTTATTTAGCGGTAAGGTCATCATCAATCACCGCCTTTCAGCTGGCTGCCCGGAGGCAGAAGGGAATATGGTTGTTCTTTAAAACATCTGCGGATTCCCGAATGAGCTGGTCGCACATATAGTTGCTGAACTGTCCGATGTGAGCCTGCTTATCTGTCAGACAGAACTTATCTGCCACCCAGCGATATGCTTCCGGTTTGGAGAGGATGCCCTGTTGCCAGATCTGATCGAAAATTCGATGTGCCTGAATCCGCTTTTGACGAAGCTCCCGGTTGGCGAGCGTTCCTTTTGGTATCTTGGTTCCCGGATGTACCCCTACATAGGAATTGCAGGATGGATAGTGGGAGCAGACGTAAACCTGTCCTCCGTGAGACTGCTCTCCGTAGACAAAGGATGCATCTCTTAATATGGCTGTTCCGCCGCAGTAAGGGCAGCGGATATTTTTCATCTTTTTCATCTATTTTCACCTCGCATGTACATAAAGAATACTTAATGTGTACGTAGATAAGAGGTACGTACTGTATACTTATATTGTAAGTAAGCAGGTGATGAATTCCCATAGGACGCAAGCGGATACTGATCCCAGATTCGGACTAAATGGCACGAATCCCCATTTTTCAGATGCCGGGATAGAAAATTGCCCGGATGAGCGGGAATAAGCCGCTGTCTGTGAAACGTGGATAATTAACCGGTGTAAAGATGAACTTCTCACAGAAAATCCGTAGCAGGAATAAGCTGATCAGTACCAGACAGAGCAGGTAAGTGTTCCTGCGCCTTCTGGTCCATGGCTTTTTCGGACGGAATTTCACATACAGGACAAAAATCATGGGAATAAATATCAGGTTCGTAAAGACCTGATCGATACATTGGATGATTGAAATTACGTTTAACATAGGCAGTGCCTCCTTTCTTTACATATCCTGTACGTATAAGAGCCTGAAAGTGCAACTTTTTGTTACCAGTCATATTGCTGGTTCTCCTGAAGCCGGAGCAGTGCCGGAATGGGACATGGCTTTAAAGGCAGCTTCTGAGCGGCCAGATAGGGCAGATAAAGCTCTGTAAAAGCAGCAATGCTCATGCTTCCGGTACATTCGGTTGGCTCCGGTATCCGGGGAAACAAAAGCGCTGCATCTGAAAGAGGGAGGATGCAGGGGCTTCCCGTTTCATCCGGATGGAATAAAAAGCCAGAGTTCTCACAGCTTTCCTGTGCGTTACAAGTGCGGCACCAGACGTAGATACAGGAGTGCCAGTTCCCTTCACAGAGGTTCAGAAAATGACGGATGTGCTTGGCATCTGTCTTGCAGTGGGGGTGTTTCATATTCATCACCTACTAAAGAAGCAGGCAGTTCCATGTGGGAGCTGCCTGCAGGAGTCTTCGTTATGAGTTACTGATGTTTCTTTTTGCGTTTGAAGTAAACGATGCCCAGGACACTTGCACCTGCAAGTGCAGCTATGGCGATTCCGGCATACAGGAGAAGCGGCGTCTCATCGCCGGTCTTTACAGGCGGAGCTACCGGAGGCGTCTCCGGTTCTTTCGGAAGCTCTGTCATGTGTACGGTCTGACCTTCATCCTTCAGATCCTCATGGGAAGCAATCTCATGCTCGGTTTTTCCGTCTGTATAGTAGAGCTTTTCAAAGACAACCACATCCTGTCCTGCAAGAGCAGAAGCGTCGAAGGTAAAGGTAACTTCCACAGAGCCGCCAGCTTTTTCTGCTTTAAATTCTGCCTGAGCGGTAACTGGTTTTCCGTCTTTTAACAAAGCCTCTCCGGTTTCCTTATTCATCAGGGTTCCGATGACTTTGTACTCAGATCCAGGCATCAGACCATGATAAGTGACCGTATCTACGATAGTCGCTTCCTTGGAAGCAGAGACATCCTGATCCCCGTCACTGCCGTCTTTGGCTGTGGTTTTGATTTCCGGGAAGTAGATGGTCTGGTTGGCATCCTTGATGTCCGCATGTACCGCTACTTCGTGTTCTTCATAGCTAAGTGTTTCAAAGGCAACGAGTGTTTTGCCGGAGAGAGCAGAGGCATCAAAGGTAAAGGAAAGCTCGACACTTCCACCTAGTTCTTCCGGTGTGAAGCTTGTTTCCGCTGTCACAGCCTTTCCGCCCACCTCGAACGGTTTTTCGGTTTCCGCATCCATGAGTGTGCCTGTCAGTTTGTACTCTTTGCCTGGGATCAGGTTTTCGTATTCCACCAGATCCGTAAGCGTCAGTTCCTTTTCCGGTTTTGCATAGTGTGTGCCGGAAGCAGCATCTGTTGCAGTGGTTTTGATTTCCGGGAAGTAAATAGTCTGTCCTTCATCCGCAATGTCTGTGTGTACGGCAACTTCCTTGTCTTTGTAAGCCAGGGATTCAAAGACAACTACTGTTTTCCCTTTTAAGGAGCTGGCATCAAAGGTAAAGGTAACATCTACCGTACCAGCGGATTCTTTTGGCTTGAAGGATGCTTTTGCTGTCACCGGTTTTCCGTCTGCTTCGACTGGTTTCTTTGTTTCTTTATCTATCAGAGTTCCAGTCACTTCATATTTCTGGTTAGGAACCAGCCCCTTAAAGGAAACCGTATCCACCAGCGTGATTTCTTCCTTTGCACAGGAAATATTGGAGTTCGTGTCCGCATCTTTCGCAGTAGTCTTGATTTCCGGGAAATAGATGGTCTGGTCTTCATCGTTGATGTCGGTATGGACTGCAAGCTGCATCTCATCCTGATATAATTCCTCGAAGACAACGGTTGTTTTTCCCTTTAAGGAAGTTGCATCAAAGGTAAAGGTTACTTTGACGGAGCCGGAGGATTTCTTTGCAGTAAATTCAGTTTCAGAAATCACCGGTTTTTCATCCACAAGGATTGGTTCCCCGGTTTTTTTATCCATTAAGGTTCCAGTCAGTTTGTATTTCTGGCCCTTTTTCAGTCCTTCGTATTCCACAACGTCTTCAATGGTCACTTCTTTTGCCGGCTGGCTCATGTGTGTACCGGTCTCGGCATCCAGAGCAGTCGTGCCGATCTCAATGGCATCATCGGTCAGAGTTCCAACCTGTATCAGAACAGAATCCTTATAAACCTTGACTTCAAAGGTTAAAAGATCCATGCCTTTGTTGGAATCACAACGCTGTTCCGCCAGAGTGTAAGTATCGTAAATGAGAGCGCCTTTGGAATCATCCGGTTTGGAGGTGCCGAACCAGATGCCGTCTTCCGAAGACTCACCCCGGTTGGTATTTGCGGTATGTTTGTTCCATTTGGAGGAAGTGCTGGCATAACCGTTGGCATCTGTCACAATCACATGGCTTTCGCCTGTTGTTTTGGAAGTGATCTTAAATGGCACATTTGCCAGACGGTTCTGGCTGCCGTCAGCAATCTTGACAAATTCCAGATCCCCGCGGATGACCTGATTGGAGATGGAATTGTCTTTTGCAGTCAGTTCCACGATTTTTCCCTGTTCTGTGATGTCAAATTCTACAGAGATCTTTCCGCTGTTCAGATAACCGGAAGGTGCAGTTGTTTCATCCACACGGTAATGTCCGAATGGGAGAGCATCTTTTGCAGTTGCAGCAGAACCGGATTTATCGGCAGTAAGTGTAAGGACAACCTGATCTTTCGTGTAGGATGTTCCGTCTACTAATACCGGATTTTCATTTAACGTAGTGATCGCAAAGACAGTACCTTCCAAAGTGGCAGAACCCTGCGGTTTTGCTTCTCCGGTCTCGCTGTCACGTTTCTGGATCTTCACTCCGCCACGGATGACAGATTCTTCTATGGTAGAAGACTGGTATACCGAAACCATTTCCTGCTTACCGTCACCTGTAATTTTCTGTACGAAGACAGTTGGATTGAGCTGGTATCCGGCAGGGGCTTTGCTTTCCTGTACCGTTATGGTACCGAGCGGAAGACAGACGGTCTTGCCATCACTGGTATAGTAAAAGGCATCGCCGCTTACAAAGGAATCTTTGGTAAAATGCATCTTTCCGGAAACATCTGTTTTTAATACCCAGGTACGTGCCGGTTTCTTTCCAGCTTCCGCAGGATCACTGTCAGACTGCTCGGTATAGAACTTGACTGTAAATTCTGCGTTTGCAAGGGAAGCTGCTCCCTGTGGGGAGGCTTTCTTTGTTTCGGCATCCAGCTTTTCAAGCACCAGATTCATGGGATTATTCTGCGGAATATCTGTTACGTTTGCAGCAGAAGTCTGTTCTGCTTTTACGGTGACTTTGTGAGCTTTGGTGTCTACAATGTAGCCTTTGGAAGCAGAGAGCTCTTTTATGGTATAATCGCCTTCCTCCAGTTCGCCGGATCTGGCATACCCGTTTTCATCAGTGGTCAGTTTCTGGATGAGCTTCTCACCCTGATAGATCCCATACACAGCACCCTTTAAGCTGTAATTCGGATTCCCGTCCGATACGCTTCCGTTGGCAGAAGATTTTTTCAGTTCGATCCAGCCGTTTGGAACCTGATACCAGCTTCCGGCAATGGTCTGGCTGCCCTGTCCCGGAACGATGAATGCCCGGAAGCCTTCCGGCGGGTTCGGAAGTCCCTGAATGGCACTGGCTACTTCCAGTGCTTTATCAATATAGGACTGCGGGGCGCCATGGAAAGCTCCGGTGTCAGCGGAATTACCGGCATAGATGTAAGCGACAACCAGATGTCCGATGACATAGCTGTTATCATCACTCCAGCCACTGAAATATTTATCCTTGACGACTTTATCGTAGCCGTAACCGCCGTTTAAGTAGTAGAGCGCTTTTCTGAGCGGGGAGTTCTGGCTTAAAAGGTCATAGGAATAGGAACCAGAGGAAGGTGTTTTCTTCAGTGGTTCCACGCAGTAGGCAGTATTGCTCCCGTCAAAGCTCATGCGGGAGGTAAAATAGCTGCCGTAAGGGATATTGGCACCTGCCTTATAGCTGATGGTGCCGTCGGCTGCATGAACCGGAAAACTGCCGGAAAACAATGCGCCGACTGCGACAAGGACTGCCAGCAGCATAGCCAGCGTCCGTCTGGTATAGGATTTGTATGTCTGTAACATAAGTCTCCTCCTTCTTGAAGTTCAAATGAAAAGGGCAGCGTCAGTGCTGCCAAAAGTTACACAGCCTGTTTCTTCTGTTTCGCAAGGATTTCCAGAAGCTCCTGCCGATCTGTGGTAATCAGCTCCTTTTCCAGATTGGAAGCCTTAAATTCCACAGTGATGTTATTGTTGTTGGTTGAGATCAGACCGTTGCCCCGCTGGAAATGGGTGATGTTCATTACTTCTGTTTCCGATAGATGCAGGATAGTCTTCACCCGCTGTGCCTCTTCATCCTCCATGTTCAGGATAATCTTGGTCTTGCAGTTATTGATGATACCCTTGCCGTACTTCCCGTCATCCAGAGCAAAGAAGTCGTTTAAATCCTGTGTGGCAAAGATGCCGGCTCCGGAGTAAGCACGGATGATCTTGGCAATCTCCAGTACGAATTCCGCTGCAAGCCGGTTGCTGGATGCACCGATGAGCTGCCAGACCTCATCGACAAAGATGGCTTTCTCTTCGGTACGGTTTTCCTTCGCTTTATCCCAGACATAATCCAGGGCAACGAACATGCCGACCGTTAAAAGATCGCTGGAACCGGTCAGTTCGGAGATATCCAGTACCGTATATTTATTGGTCAGGTCCACATTGGTCTGCTGGTTAAAGGAAGAAGCAGAACCGTGAACCAGGCGGTTCAGGATATGAGCCAGACGTTTGGTATCCTCGCTTTCCAGCAGGACATTGTAGACATCCTCCAGAATGGGCATCTTTTTGTACTGCTCCGGATGCTGCGGATCTGTCAGGGATTCATTTTTATGTGTAATCCCTTTTCTGGCATAGGTTTTGATTAGGGCTTCATCCAGAAGCTGCTTCTCCTCATGGGACATATCCGGGATCAGCAGACTGAAGAAGATGTGAAGCCTTTGGATCTTGCCTGCCAGTGCGGAGGCATCCAGTGTCGGTCCGTCCAGCAGTTCATTTACAGAATTGTCTACCTTCCGGATTTCCATGATGTTGATACAGTTCTTACTGGCAGGAGAGATCTGGATAAATTCTCCGCCGACATTCCTTGCAGCCCGGTAAAATTCGTGTCCCTTTAGCGGAGCGATGATGAACACCTGGATGCCTTTTCTTCGCATCCTTAGTGCCATGGTCTGCATGGTGAAGGTCTTTCCTGCTCCCGAACAGCCTAAGATACAGATGTTGCTGTTCTTGTACTGCCTGGAATCAAAGATATCCGCAATGACCAGGGAATTGTTATGCTTGTTTACCCCAAAGAGGATTCCGTTATCATCGCAGATACTGTAGCTGACGAAGGGATAGCAGCTTGCCGCCCCGGAAGTCAGTACGTTCCGCTTGGACAGCTTAAAAAGCTTCTTGTCCAGATTTGCCAGCGGCAGAGAGGATAAAAATCCCTGCTCCTGTAAAAAGTAGCAGGAGTGTAAGTTCATATCCTGCGAGATCAGGAGCTTTTTCATTTCCTGAATCCGCCACTGCAGTTCTTCCAACGTGGAAGCAGTAATGGTGATGAGAAGATTCATGTAATAGAAATCTTCGTTGTTGGCAAGTCCCTGCTTCAGAAAATATCCGGAGCGGATGGCAGAATCCAGATCGTCATAATCAGTGTTGGTATCGGACGCATCCTTTAATTTGGAACGGTTGATACGGATCTGCTGACCGAGACGCTGCTGAATCTTGTCCTTTGGCTGTTTCTGGAGAAAGAAATCAATATCAATCCCTTCCCCGGCATTGACAAGGAGTGACAGCCATCCGGGAGTTACCCGGTTTTTGTAGCCGTCAGACGGCACAAGCAGGTAGGAATGGTAAAGCCCATTGATCTGCACATAATGGGAGTGCTTGAAATCCACACTTTCCGGTGCGAGAAACTCGTTGATCCGGATGTGATCCAGTTCCTCCATGCGATTTTCCTTTGTATAGGCGGACAGTACAGTGCTGATCCGGTTCGAAAGCGGAACCTCCGTACAAAGGGTACGGTTTAAAAGGGTGTAGAGAACATCCGTAGTAAATTCATCCTCATTGTCATGGGAGACCACTTCATTCCCGCACTGGTATAGAAAGGTTTTGGCGGTCTGGGAGGCTGTCTCAAGAGCAGCAAGGATTTCCCGTTCCTCTTCCTTTCGGTTTGCGTTGAATGGTTCATATTCAAAGATCAGAAAGAACCGTCTGGATACTGCTTCTCTGGAACTTAAGTTCTGGACAAACTGGATGTAGTCACGCTGCAGTTCCTGACAGTGGGGATCGGTTTCCCGCTCCAGCTCCAGCTGGGACTGCTCCAGATGCTTATTGATGTCTGCTTTTTTGGAGATCATCTTGATCTGGAGTTTGACAGGGCTGATCTTTAAGTAACTGATAAAGCTGTAGATAATGCCCTGCTGTTCCCTGGCACTTCGAAGCAGAAAGTTGATTGGTTCAATCTCCAGGATCTTCACGTACCGTCCGTCTGTGGTATAGACGATTCCGTTTGCGATTTTTTCCACCGGAAGATAATCCTCCAAGGTCTGGTCTTTCTTTCGCTTTTTCCGGGAAACGGGTTTTGACGTGGCAGATGAGGTGTCCTCCTTGGAAACCACCTTTTTTTTCTGCTCTTTTTTTGCAGCCCGCTTTTCGGAAACTGCCCGTTTTTCTTCCTCCTTTCGTCTCCGGGCTTCCGTTTTTTTCTGTATTTTTATCTGTTTCGCCGCCTCTTTTTTCTGTCGGCTGGCTTCTTTCTGCTCCCACTTCAGATAACGGATATCTTCCTTTGCCTGTTTTTTGATGCCCCGCTTGGTGGAGGTATCAAACTGCCGGTGTTCTTTTTTTTTACTTTTTGGCGGAGCTGGTGCGTCCGGTTCAGACTGTGGGGGAGCCGATGCCATTACTTTGGAAGGCTCTGCCATTTTTTCTGCTTTCCGGTGTTTCTTTGTCTTTGGCTCTTTGAAACGTGGTTTCCTGCGTGGCTTTCCTTCCGGAAGACTGTCGGACCTCCAGATTACCCTGCGGTTCACTACAAAACGCAGGGCATTCATCAAAAAGGCAGTGATGCTCTCCCCGCCGATTCCAATCAGGGCTACCATTGCCGCTGGAAGTGCGGTCATGCAGAGAATGATGATGCGGGCAGTCAGGGACAGCGGCAGGTGGAAAACAGGGATACCGATTGCCAGGGAAAGAACAATGCTTTCTATGGCATTGCGGATGTCAAAAGTTCCGTTTAGGATCTTGCCTTTCTCAATGAAGTTGGAAGGGATAAAGGAAACCGGTGTTTCTTCTGGCTGTGTCATGGCTGCACCTCCTTTTTCGTATCTTTCGCATCTTCGGAAGGCACAGAGGCACTGCCGGATTCTGTGTCCGGAGCTTCCGGGCTGTCAGAAGTATCCGGATACCCGCCTTCCTGCAGGTGTTCAATGTCCTGCGAAGTCAGGGACGGCAGGGAATCATCGGTTTGCTTTTCGTAAACAGTCGTATCTGCAGAGACCTGTACCCCGTCTTCTCCAAATAAAAACACACCCGTCGGGGTGTGGTAGGTAACCGGAAGCGTATCCTGATCGGAAAGTGAAAACATCAGGCAGACGGTTGTTTCGGTAGGGTAGCTGGTTTTTTCCGGCAGGAAGGTGATGCTTGTCTGTTCTTTTTTGACATACTCTTTTAGGTAGACAGGAAACTGCCCTTTGAGAGAAGCAATCTGGCTGTCGGAGAAAAATGCTTTTAAAGCATCAAAATCCAGATATTCCGGCATGGGGGCATCAGAATTTGTTTCTGTTGTTTCCTTTGCCGGTTCCCTGCCTTTGTTTCCGGAAGCTTCTTTTTTCTGGCTTTTCCAGAAACTGGGGAGAACCAGTCCGGCAAGCAGCAGAAACAGCATCAGAAAAATGGAAAGAATCACTTTTGTTCTGTTCATAATGGCTCCTTTATTTTTTGTCGAAGATCCAGTAGGCATTTGCCGTAGCATGGATTTCCGACATCATATCAAATTCACGGTTAATATAGTTCTTTGCGTCACTGTCATTGGGATCATTGACCAGTACCTTGCCGTTTGCCGTAACACCTCGGAGTACGATGAAGTGTCCGCCGCTGGTGAAAAGTCCTGCCCGCTGAGAGGAGATGACCGGACAGCCTTCGGAGAGTGCCTGAAGTACCGTATTGGCATTGCTGGTCTGTGTGACGCTGCCACAGCCGAAATGACTGGCTGCAGCCTGAAAGTAGCTCCAGTAGGTTCCAACTCCCGGCTTGTAATAGGAATTCCCGCACCATGCCACCGCATCCGGAGGGGTAATGGTATTCCCGGTCAGGTAGCTGGCGATCATGGCAAAGCTGGTAGGCCCGCAGCCGGAAGATGCGATGGAGCCGCCGCCATAAGGAATGTTCCCGTAATCGGTCTGGAGATAGTGCGGAATCTGCATTCCGTTTGCCGGATAGCTTCCGCCGGTATTGGTAATCTGATAATACCGGAGAACATGCTCCACATATTCCTTGTCCCCATACCGGTCATAATGCCAGTTCGGACGGGCACACATCATATCCGAATAAGCAATGGCGTTTTCTTTGGTATAACCGCCGTCACGTTCCATTGCCCAGTCGATATAGCCGGAGCCGTAATTGTAACCCTGAAGCGCCAGCTTGATGCGGTCCAGGTCGGTAGGTCCGGTACATCCTGCTTTATCCAGTGCATACTTTAATTCCTGAATCCCACATTCGATGGAATAAGCAGGATCGGTGATGCCGTTGGGGACATGGGGGTATTTCTTATTAAAGCCGCCTTCTGCCGCCTGCATGGGATCGCTTCCACGCCCGCCGCTTTCCTGCATCATGACTGCCATGAGGAGTTCCACATAAGCTTCCATGCCGTATTTCTGTGCGACCTGCTGGATGGTAGCCCGGTAAGCCAGCACCTCATCGCTGACACCTACCGCCATGGCAAGACCGGAAGCGGAGCCGCCAAAGAACATGGTCAGGTTTTCCACATAACTGTCTGCCGTTTTTTTCTGCTTATCGGTCAGATGAAAGACGTGATCTGCAAAGTAGGCATCTCCGGCATAGCTGACCGTGTAGGTATGGCGGGTAAAAGTAACCTTTCTGGGTGGTGCATTTTCCTCTTCCGCCGGAACTTCCACCGTGGCCGTTTCTGAAGTAACGTCATAAGAAAAAAGCCCGTCCTCGTTTTCCCGGATCAGGCTTTTGAGTTTGCTGATATTTATATTTTTATAGTCATCCTGGCTGGCACAAAACTGTGCGATGAGCTGGTTCGCATTTACGATGATACTGGAAGCGTAAGGATCGCTGATAGAGGCAGTATCTCCTTCCGGGAGTCTGGCAATTTCCGCATTGATCTTAGCAAGCAGTGCATCATGGCTTTCCTGAAGCACCTCCACGATTGCCTGATTGGAAGCCCGGATATTTTCACTGATTACCGTGTTGCTGGTCAGTGCTCCGGTATTTTCAGAGAGGTCTCCGAAGACGAGTCCCGGAAGCATGACAAGGAACAGAATGGGAAGCATCAGTACACCGCCGACGGCTGCTCCAGTTTTCGCAAGGGTGCGCCTGTGCCGGAATACTGTACCGATGACAGCAAGAGGACTGCCCATCAAGGCTGTTTTTGGCATGTTACATACGCTCCTTTCGCTGTGGGGCTGGCGGCAGTTTCTGGACAATGGATTCATTGTAGGCTACTTTGCCGCTGCCGGAAGTATATGGTGTTTTTTCGACCGTATCCTGTGCATACTGCTTGTACCAGGTGGAACCATCCACGGACTGTACCGTAGAGTAGGAGCCCTGAGTAGGAGCTGCATACTGGTCGGCATGGTACAGGGCAAAATCCCGGTTTCCGGAGCTTCCGGTTTCGGTACCGGTGATCCTTCCGCCACCGATTTCTACATTATCATAGGAAGAACCGCCGCCCGGATTGATGCCCATATAGGAAGTAAAGGCTTTCTGTGCGTCTGCTCCCTTGATGGAACCTACCTGACCGTAATTTCCCTGTGCAATGTTGCTGATGACCTGATTGGCAAAGTCTCCGCCTTTGTTCAGGGATGACTGGTAGAGCATGTTTCCGATACTGCTGTGTTCGGTATAACCGGTTGCGGAATTGACCGCTTCTCTTTGTACCTGTCTTCCCACTGCCCCGGCAAGCCCGCCGGATAGGAAGCTTCCTGCGACAGCCGCACTTCCGGGAGAAGAGGCTTTGTGGTAGCCGCCACCACCATGGGAACGCATGGAACCGGTCAGGCTCCGTCCTGCAATCAGAAGTTCAGCCATCATGTTTCCTCCGGTATTGCTGACATTGATGCCAAGCGATGCCAGAAAAGAATCAATTTTCTGGGATACCTTTAAAAAGGCAATGGCACACAGGAACCAGACGAAGACATTTCCGGTTACCGCTTCCTTTCCCTGACTGGCAACTGCCGCTTCCACGTCTGCTTCCGTAAGCTCCGCTGCAAAGACCGGCATGGAGCAAAACAGTACCAGACAGGCAGTTAGTACCAGGAATGGTATGAGTTTCTTTCTAAGTTTCATTTTGGTCCTCCTTTCTTATAGGGATAACGGATTGGCAAGGAAGGTGCCGACCATAGAAGTAAACAGCCGCAGGCACCACGCATTCATCAGAAGCAAAAAGAACTGGCCGCCAAGCATCCGGCACCAGCTTTTGAAGATATTTCCGGTTGACTGGCTGGCACCCATGGAAAAAGCTGCCGGGGCTGTGTAGACCAGTACCCCCAGAAGAATATAGCGTTCTGCCGCTTCAAAGAGCAGTTTGATGTAGTTCCACGCCAGAATCAGTACCAGAATCAGTGCAATGATGGCTACCGCCCCATTTGCACAGACTCCCAGGATGACTGTGACTACGGAGTTAAAATCCGCAAATTTTAAAGGCGGCAGGTCTTCCGTCAGAATCCAGTTGTACGGTGTTCCTGAAATCTTCAGGAGCAGATCCACAATATCTTTCGCATAGAAGGTGAGAAAGATAAAGAGGAAGGAACGGATGGACAGCTTAATGGGATCTTCCGCTTCGATACCGGCTCCCATAAAGTAATTTTTAAAGAGCTGCCATACCCAGTTTAAGAGGATCAGCCCGATGCCCAGTGCCAGAAAGACCTGATACATGGTCTCGGCAGCAGGAAAGTAGCGAAGAAACGTATCCATGGAACAGCCCAGAGCACCGAGGACTGAAGTGGTGATCAGATCCAGAATGTTCATGACCTGTTCGGCAATCCATTCCACGATTCCGTCAAGTATTCCCATAGTGGCATCTCCTTTCGTCTATCCGTTCCATTTTCCGCCTGCAAAGAACGGGGTGATGTAAGCCATGATAAAGCCAAGCCCGTTTAAGATCGCCCAGGTAATGACGATACGCTTGAGCCATGCACGTGATTCGTCCACGGTTTTTCCGCTTTTGGAAAAATTCATCATCAGAAGGGCAACCGATGCCGTTACGACTGCAGCAATGGTGGAAATGAGGATAATCTGGTTATAGACATCCTTCATGATCTCATTGGCTTTGGTCCAGATGGTAGCGGCAAAAACCGGCTGTGTGTATCCGCAGAGGACTGTGACAGCCAGAAATGCAGCATACAGGCATCTGCCATAATTGACATGCCGTTTTGTGTCCGGCGGAGCGTTTTTCAGTTTGTGTTTCACGTAAAAGTACCTCCTTTTTATAAGAGCGGCAGGAGAATTACCTCCCCTGCCTTTGCTTATGGTTTTCCTGCCTCAAGAAAGGACGCAGCCCGGTCAATGCAGGCTGCGTCCTAAATCAAAGTATGAAATTGTAAAGATCCTCCTATCTTACAGAAAAAACGCAGCTTATTTGCCGCAGGAGAGGCTTCCCATACGGCAGTGCTGCGTTTCGTTCTGCATATAATTTTGACAATATCAATTTTAACATGGGTAAATTACCGCTACAATCGCAGGACTGTGCCAGTTACAGACGATGGAGTGCCAAAAATGTGACCAACGCTAAAAGCGTTATAAATGCAATCCTTATGGATACTGTAAGCGTGATTTGCAACCAATTATACTGGATTTACATGACTAATGCTTTAAGCGTTAGTGAATACTGGAAGGAGGAGGTGTGCGTGTGAAAGGAATGGGAAAGGCAATCCGCAGGTACAGGGAAGAGGCAGGAATTACGCAGGAGAGACTGGCTGAACTGGTGGATATCAGTACCAACCATCTGGGTGCGATTGAGCGGGAAGTGAAAACACCTACGATGGAAACATTTGTAAAGCTGTTGAATGTATTAGGTGCGGAACCGAATGAAGTGCTGAAGGAAGTGATTCCTCTTACCAGAATGGAACATACTTCTGTAGTGGAAGGAAAGCTGGAAAGGCTCACACCGAAGAAGCAGGAAAGCGTGCTTCGGATGCTGGATGTGATAATTGAAGAGATGATGAAATAGAAGCTGTCTGCGAAATTGCCGCAGGCAGTTTTTTTGAAAGCTGTATATGCAATAAAACACATAAAAATATGCGATTTATGATGAAAGTGATTGCAAGATTTGATATAGTAATCCTAAAAGCATTATAAAACTAATTCTTAAAGGATGACTATAATATGAAAAAGGGATATGTGGGATTATTGGCATGTGCGTCAGGAATTCTGATCGGACTGGGAATCAGCCGGCTGGATCTGACAGGTTATCTTGAAAAAACACAGGAGCAGGAATATCACCCGGTAGAAAGAAAGGTGCCTGAATCAGTAGAAAGCAAGCTGAAAGATCCAAAACAGTGCTGGCTGTGTGGAAGCGATGAACGGAGTATGATGGATTATTTCCGGAAGTTTGACGATCTGGGAGTGATCTGTACCAATCACTGGTATGTGATGGATATGCATATCCGGAATCATGATGAGGACGGGAATCTTACCGGCCCGCAGGGAAACGGGCATATGGGTTATACCGGGACAGGAGAAGGCGGCTGCTTTTTCCATACGGAGCAGATGTCGGATTACGGGATTTCCGAAGTATCGGTGGATTACGGGGAAGATAGTATCTTCGATGTGAAAAAAGTACAGAACCATCTGTGTCAGGAATGCCTGGATAAGCTGGTGGAAAGCATGGAGGTATTCTGTGAGGAAACGCAAAAACCCAAGCCCCGTGATCTGGTACTGGTGGATTTTCAGACATTGGAGCTGTACGCCATTCAGGAGCATAATGCGGGATACTTTATCCGGGATTATTATGTGGAAATTGAGTCGGAGGAAGATGGGGTGGAAGTAAAGGCATTTTACTGCCCGAAGCTTAATAACGGGGAAAAGGATGGAGAATAAATTGAGGTTTGCATTGGTGAGGAGTATAATGTAAGTACGTGTTATGTATTGGAAAAACTTGAATTTAGCAGAAAGAAGGATTGTTATGAAATTTATCAATACTAGAAAATTCACATGGATAATTTGTATAATAGGATTTTTGCTTGCTCTTGTAAGTATATTTTTCTTACCGAGTATTATTCCAGTACATTTTGCAAATGGGATTGCGGATGATTATGGAAGAAAAATACAAATATTTTTATTTCCTATATTACAAGTGCTTATCACTTTTTTGACTGGACGAGAAAAAGTAAAATATTGCCTGACACATTCAAAAACTTTCTTAACGGACATTCAGTTTAATTGGATGATAGATGGTGTACTTTTATTGGTAATGTTTGCAGAAATATGGGTTATCTATGCTTCATTTGCATAGAAATACTTGCATAACAATTTACATTTGATTGAGCAGATAAAAATGATTTGAGGTGGTAGCAATGAAAAAGCGATTGGGAATCATAGCCGGAATTTTAGGAATTGTATTGGCAGTCATTGGCATTGTACTGAAGCAGAAAGAAAACACAGCCGTTTCTGTTATTGGTGGTGCGGATGGCCCGACTTCTATTTTCATAGCAGGGAAGTTAAATGGTGATAATTTTATTTTTATGATTGTAGTTGGAATTATTTTATTGATTTTGGCAGGAGTTATTTTTTACAAACGTAAGCATTAAGTTACAGTTTTTTAGACTGTGTATGGCGGAAGAACCGGGAAAGTGTAGATATATCATGGGGATTTTGGAAAAAAATAAAAAAAGTAAGGGTACAGCGTTTGTCTATGATGAGAATAATGATTACTATAAGATGGAAATAAACGGGATTGAATTTGTCTGTGACAGTATACATTCCGATTATGAGAAGCATGCAGTTGAACTGGCACAGGCGTATGAGAAAAGGCTGCCGGATATCGTGGATTATCTTATGCCGGATATAAAGGAGATGTTTGGAATTACAAATCCAGATGTAATAGCAAACTCACTAGGAAAGCCGAGTATAGATTTGGATAGAGGAACACTGACTTATCTGGAGCACACAATGGACAGCCTACATATTATTGAAATGGAATTTGACGGTATCTTCACGGCATTCTATAACTCCTGTATTGATGGATAGGACTTTAGTAACATAGAGCTGCAGTTGTCTACAGCTTTTATCCAGACTTCGGATGTTACAGAGAAGCAATCAGAAATGGATTGATCGATTTCTGAAGCAGTATCCGGTGAAATCCTTGAACATATGAAGGAAAAGTATGTATGTTAATTTTATTTTTATTGTAGACAAAAGATAGGACTGATATGATAAAAGAACAGGTTATTACAAATAGAGGTGGAGTATTTGATGCAGAAAATATTATTACTGGAGGATGACTTGAATCTAAATCGGGGAATTGCCCTGTTACTTTCACGGGAAGGGTATGAGGTTCGTCAGGTTTATACAATAAAGGAAGCAAAAGAAGCATTTCAAAAAGGAGATTATGCTCTTGTTATCAGCGATATTACATTGCCGGATGGTACAGGACTGGATTTTGGAAGGATGGTACGTGCAGGTGGAGATACATATCTTATCTATCTTACGGCTTTGGATCAGGAAATAGATATTGTAAATGGTTATGATACAGGGGCAGATGATTATATTACCAAACCATTTTCACTGATGGCTTTGGTGTCGAAGGTGAACGCATTGATGAGACGGCTTTCTAAGGTACAGGCACAGATTATGTCTTCCGGAGAGATTACGGTGCATATGAAAACGATGCAGGTGTATAAAGGGGATGAACCAGTTACTTTAAGTAAGAAAGAATTCTCTCTGTTGCTGTATCTCTGGGAGAATGCAGGACAGATTGTTTCAAAAGAAAGTATCCTGGAGCATGTATGGGATATAGACGGTCAATTTGTCGATGATAATACGGTTACTGTCAATATAAGCAGACTGAAGAATAAACTTGGAACAGAAGAGATAGCGAATGTGAGAGGACTGGGATATATATGGACCGGAAAGGTAAACAAAAATTAAAACGGTATTTTATCGTATATGTAATCTTTGCAGTATTTTTTACAGTAGGAATGTATCTGATAACAAAGTATGAGGAAAATGCGAAAGCAACGCAGATAGCACTGCTCCTTGCAGAACATCCTGAACTGGAAGGGGAAATAGTTGCAATCTGGGAAAAGTCAGGAACAGTAGATTTTATAAGAGACCGGGACGATCAGAAGATAGAAAGAGTCGTACAGATGCTGGAAGAAACTTATGGTTATCACTCAGGGAGTGGATCTTCAGATGTGGTTATAAGGATTATCTGGGGAATTGGATTACTAGTGGGAGTCATAGTATGTAGCCTGTTCTTGTACCTGGACCGAAGAAAAAACTGGAGCAGATACGGTGATGAGGAACAATTACAGCAATTATATGAATGTCTGCAGGAATTCAGAAAAGGAAAATTCCAAACATATCCTGAAGAAACATCAGAATCGGAACAATGGTTAAAGGTGTGGGAATCTGTAAAGGAGCTGGGGCAATATTTCGAAGATTTGAAGGAACGTCTGGAGCAGGAAGAAAATGGTACGAAGAGTCTGATTACAGATATTTCCCATCAGTTGAAGACTCCGCTTGCATCACTCCGGATGAGTCATGAGCTGGTGGCAGAAAATCGGGTTACAGGAGAAGAACAGAGGGAGTTTCTGGAGCAGGAATCACAGGAACTTACCAAACTGGAACAGCTCTTGAATGAACTGGTAAATCTTTCAAGGCTGGAAACACATATGATCCAGATACATTCGCTTCATGAAAGCCTGAAGAAAACGCTAACAGAGGCTGTCAGTCAGATTTATATGAAGGCAAGAGGAAAAGATATTTCCATTCAGGTGGAGATGGATGATGATATAGTTGTGAACCATGATTCAAAATGGACGGTAGAAGCATTAACGAATATCCTTGAGAATGCAGTCAAATATTCACCGGAACATACAACGATTACAGTGAGGACGCAGGAGCTAGCAAGCAATGTGCTTATTGAAGTAGAAGATGAAGGAATGGGCATTCCTGCGGAGGAACTGCATAAGATCTATCAGAGATTTTACCGGGGAAGGAAAGCAAAGGAACAGGTAAAAGACGGAGCGGGTGTCGGTCTGTATCTTGCCAGAAAGATCATAGAAGAACAGGGGGGGACAATAGCAGCCAAAAGAAAGGCTGAGAAAGGTATGATATTTAAAGTGACACTGCCGCTCATAATAGGAGAATAGTCGGAACCCTTACAAAACTGTTATGGTTGTTGTAAGGGTTTTGTAATGCAGGAATGTTATAGTAGGGGTATGAAATGGAAAGGGGACTTGAAGATATGAGTAGTATTTTAAAAGTAGAAGATCTAGTAAAGTATTATGGAGAAGGCGAGAATCAGGTGAGAGCCGTGGATCATACAAGTTTACAGATAGAGAGAGGCAAGTTTACAGCTATCGTAGGACGTTCCGGCTCCGGAAAATCTACACTTCTGCATCTGATTGGAGGGCTTGACAGACCGGATTCCGGCAAAGTATGGATTGATGGAACCGATATCTATTCTCGAAAAGATGATAAACTGGCACAGTTTCGAAGAAAGAAGATAGGATTTATCTTTCAGGATTTTAATCTGATTCCATCGCTGAATGTGTGGGAGAATATCGTTCTTCCGCTGGGACTTGATAATCGCAAGGTAAAGCCGCGGGAAGTGGAAGATATTCTCAAAAAAATCGGACTGCAGGATAAGAAAGATGCGATGCCGTCTGCTTTGTCTGGTGGACAGAAACAGAGAACTGCGATAGCCAGGGCATTGGTGACAAGACCGGCGATAATTTTGGCGGATGAGCCGACTGGAAACCTTGATTCCCAGACTGAGCTAGAGGTTATGAGCCTATTGAAAAGCTGCGTGTCGGATTTCGGGCAGACGCTTATCATGATTACCCATGATGAAACGATTGCCCAGATGGCGGATGAAATGATTATCATTGAAGATGGCAAGGCGGTGAGAAGATAATGAAGATGACGACCAGAGTTGCATATTGCAATATGCGGCATTATAAGAGCAAAAACATACTGATTGGAATTGCCATTATCCTGACAACATTACTGCTGTTCGTAATCCCATCAATCGGAAAAGATATGGTGGAAGTGAACTTTGCGGTAATCAATAAGATTTATCCAACATGGCATGCCCTTTATCGGAACGTGGACGAGAGTACAGTTATGAAACTGGCGGCACATCATGATGTGAAAACTTACGGACTCCGCAGCGATGCGGGGTACATGAATCTGGAAGATGCGACGGTTTCCATGATGTATATGGACAGAACAGGGATGGAACTTTATAAAGTGAAGCTGAAAGAGGGGCAACTTCCGCAGAAAGAAAATGATATTGTGGTTTCAAAAGGAATACTGGAAGCATTAGGACAGAATGGGAAAATCGGTGACACTATCACAGTACCTTATCAGATTCTGAAAGATGACGGACTGGATTATACGAAGGAGAAAGACTTTCGAATCTGTGGTTTTTTAGCAGATAATGAGAGCAGCAAAGAACAAAAACAATATACATCATTGGTTTCAGAGGCCTTTCTGAAAGCGGAGATACCGGTAGAACAGGTGAAATATCGGTTTTTACTTCAGGTGAATGGACAGAAAGGAAATACGACTGCAGATTATACAGAGACGATACAGAATATTGCCAGACAGTTCGGGATTTCCGAGGATGACATGAATATTAATAAAGAGTATCTTGCAGCAAATTATGTGGATCCGGCTACAATTCCGGTGATTGTAGGAATCATGCTTATTGTTGTATTGGCGGGCATTATCACAATTTATAGTGTTTATTATGTATCTATGAACCAGAGGGTTCGGGAATTTGGAAAGTTAAAGGCAATCGGGGCTACGAAACGGCAGCTTAGACAAATCGTACTAAGAGAGGGAATGGGAGTGGCGTTGTTTGCCATTCCGATAGGACTTTTGATCGGAACAGTTGCTGTGAAAGTTGTACTTCTCCAGTTTGTAGAACATGCAAAGGATTCAAACGTACTTATAACAGAGGCATACAAGGTTGTAGCTAAAGGAGAAGTCCAACTTTATTATTGGTGGATTTATCTGTTGGCAATTGCAGTGACTCTGTGTACAGTGTATCTGTCACTGATGAAGCCTATGCGTATGGCGGCGAAGGTATCAGAAATAGAAGCTATGCGTTACCAGGGAGGCAGTAAGCGACAGAAAAGCAGCAGGAAGGGATATCAATTTCTGAATATCGGACGACTGACCAAGAGAAATCTTGCAGAGAATAAAAAGAAGAGTACTATCACGATTGTATCTATGGCCGTTACCGGAATATTTGTCATGATGGTAGCAACGGTGCTGTCTTGTGCAAATCCGATGGAAAGTGCAAAGAGTTCGATTGTGGGGCAATATGAGATTTCTCCAATTGTGGAATCCGGGAATAAAGAGCATCCTGAATATGAATGGGCGGAGGTTCAAAAGAATAATCCATTAAATGAAGGACTAAAGCAGCAGATAGAGGAGCTTGACGGTGTTGAGCGGGTAGATGTGTTTACCGCGTTGAAGGTATCAGGAGGACCTTTTGAAGAAAAAATTGGAACCGAATTTATCAATGGAGTGCCGGAAGAATACGCAGAAGAGCTGAAAAAAGGAATCACTGAAGGCAATGTCACATACGAGGAATTGAAATCCGGGGATAAAGTGATTCTGGACCGCGCGCTACTTCACTGGTATCCAGATATTAAAGTGGGAGATAAGCTGAAACTCAATATTCATGATGGAGATAATACCTTTCAAAAAGAGATTGAAGTGGCAGCAATTGGTGAATATGGAAGAGGTCTGACAAACTATAACTGTCTTATCATGGCAAAAGAAGGGGCAGAGAAACTTACCATAAATAATTCTTCCAGCTATTTTCAGGTGATTGCAGATAAGGATTATGATGAGGCACTGGAAGCATCTCTACAGGCTATTGTGGATGGATCAGGCAGACTGCAGATGCGTACCTGGAAGAATGAGTACGATACATGGGAAAATGCCATACAGATGACTAGAGGTGCATGTTATGCATTTATCATCATTCTGGCAGCAATCAGCATTATGAACTTGATTAACACAATGATCAATAGTGTCCATGTGCGAAAAAAGGAGCTTGGCATGATGCAGGCAATCGGAATGTCGGACCGTCAGTTGATGAAGATGCTCCAGTTGGAAGGTATATTCTATACAGTAGGCACTCTTATTATCAGTATCGGAGTGGGAAGTCTTGCAGGATATCCGTTGTTTTTATATGCAAAGCGTACAGGAATGTTTGATATCAGCACATACCATTATCCGGTAACAGCAGCTATTATTATAATTTTAACATTGTTTGTGATACAGATGTTATTGGCAATATTCATTGCAAAGTCAGTAAGGAAAGATTCATTGATAGAGAGAATTCGTTTCAGTGAGTAAGAATATAAATTTCTGATGTTTAATGCAGATACTAATCAATGTCATAATAAAAAGGGGGACTTGATTTCTCAAATCCCCCAGTGTATAATGAACTCAAGAAAGGTATTCAGATGCAAAATCTGATGCCCTCAGTTAAATTTTATATTCTATGTATAAGTCATAGCATCCAAAACTTTCCTAGGGTCGTGGATGCTATTTCTTATTATGTCGATCTATATAAGTCAAAGCCGCAAAAATTACCAATAGTAAAGTCAATACTTCCATTGTATTCATGGGCATCACCCTCCTTGGATACTAGAGGGCAAAATCGAAATGCATCCGTCTTTCCGGTTCAGTAATACCGAATCAGTATAACACGTTACCGTTTTCAGTACAATAAGGTAATGGTCTGAAAAATACTTTATTCTGTCACCTTATGTAGCTGTATCGTGAGTATTTGCTGGACTAATTGGTGCTGTATATGAAAAAAAGCTATTTAAAAATAAGGTGGAAGCCTTATATGGTCTGCTTGATGATGCGGGTGATGATGCCGAGGGCAACATTACGCTCTTCATCAATATGCGTCACCACAAAGGATACCTGATCCTTTTTCCCGACTGTCCGGCTGTCATAGCAGGAGTGGGCAATGGCATTGACACCGATGGAGAGCCGGACAAAGACGGTGCCTTTATGGATGTCTTCCACAGTTCCGGCGTATTTTCCCTGAATCTTACATTTTTTCATGTTTTCCTTGCTGGTGTTGCCTTCCACACTTTTGACATCTGCGTGGACAATGACCTGCTCCGGTGAGTCTGCCCGCACATCCAGGATGCGTACCAGGATGTGATCGCCTACCTGGAAGCGTTCTCTGGCATCACCCATCCAGTCGAAGGACAGGTCTCTGGCAAGAATGGAGGTTTCCACACCGAAAATTTCTGCCCGGACTACCTTTTCCGCAACAGCAATGACTCTTGCCTGCACGATACGGTCTTCATAAACTTTCGGCATTCCGGAAGCATCTTTATCCAGATAGAAGATCTGGCGTTTCTTCAGCATCGCTTCTTTCCGGCTGGCGACAATGCTGCGTGTCTTCGGATCTAATCCCTTAATCAGAAAATCAATCTCACATCCAAGCATATTGTTGAGGATTTTGTTCTGCCGCAGAGCAAGCTCCCCATAATCGTGTGCTTCATCCTGCATGAGATGGATCATCATCTCAGTTACTGGGATGACAGTACGGAAATCCTTGTAGTAAACCACGGCAATGAGGCTGCCGTTTTCTGTTTTCTCGATACCGCCAAGCATTCCGGTTAAGATCCGGCGGGTACGGTAGGCATTCTGGATCTCATGCCAGGTAAGGTCTGAAATGGACTGGGCTGTTTCCAGCTTCGCATCGGAATCCAGAGTTAAAATAGGTGTGTTGGTTGTTTCGTTTGGCATCATAGTGTCTCCTTTCAAATTATGACATGATAGAATCTTTATCTAAAGGAACCATGTCTGTGTGATCCGAATAGTTATCTGCTGAGAAGTCATCCGGGAAATCGTGATAGCCAGGTTCCTGATAAACGCTTTGCTGGTCAAAGTGCGGTTCAGCTTTTTTCTTTTTCTGCTTTCCATAAGAAGCGGTTTTTTTTGGGTGGGAAGCAGGAATAGTTGGAGTGTACGTATATTCTTCACTACATGCTCCTTTTCTCCATTCCGGAATATGTTCGGAAGCCTTCCGGGGAATGAGTTTTTGGGCATCCGGGTGCAGGGTGTAATCGTATTTTTCTACCTGCAGTACCTTCTGACCACGCAGGATAATCAGTGCAGTATCCAGCGGGAGCCGCAGGATCTCATCCGGAGTTAAGAGCTTTCGTTTCCCGATGGATCTGGTCTGGCGGTATTCCGGTGTATAATCGGATACCCTCCAGCTATTTAATTGTTTGGCTTCGCTGCTGACACCAACGGTCACATCACCGGAGCGGTTAGAGATAAATGTAGCAGTTACCTCATCCGTACAGCCTAAAAATAGCTGAGTGTCGCAGTTCCCGATGATTTCCTGCCATTGGTTTAAGGGATACCGGTTCTGCATCTGAGGCAGGTTTTGGAAAATGCAGGAAATACTGAGGTTTCGACTTCGGATCACGGAAATCTTTTTGTTGAGCGATAGGATTGCTCCCGTATTCGCCAGCTCATCAGCCAGGATATGTACCGGAACCGGCAGTTTTCCATCTTCCCCATAGGTGTCTGCATAACGGACCAGTTTGATAAATACGAAGGTCATAAACAGGGAAGAAAGAAAATCAAAAGTGCTGTCTTGATCCGAAGTGATGCAGAAGTATGCACATTTTTCTTTTCCCGGCAGCGTCAGGTTGATCTCATCATAGGAAGTGATCTGGCGGATCAGCTTGTTCTGGAATACCTGAAGTCTGGAACCGAGTCCGATGATGACGCCGGAACGTACCGTGTCACTTGCCTGCTTATAGATGCAGTAGGGGACTTTTGCCGGATGGGAGACCGGAAGCAGGTCAAAGAGGCTGTTCAGTTCTTTTTCCGAACTCATGGTCAGGAGTTTGTATACCTGTCCGATATTCTTTGCCTCCGGTGGGAATCCCTGATCCACATAGAGAATCAGAGCTTTTAATAAGTTCATCTCGGCATTGTCCCAGAAGTGATCGCCTTTGGCAGAACCGGTATTCTGGATGATGACATCAGCAAATACCTGTGCCATGGTTTCCTGTCCGCCAATTTCACCCAGACAATTCCAACTATCCGAGTTTTCCGGGTTTACAAGATTAAAGGATTTCACGATATATCCGGCATTCTCAAGGTAAGTGGCTGTACTTTCGTACAATTCCGATTTTGGATCGGTGATGATGAGGCTTTCCCCGCGGGCAACACACTGGAAGATCATGTTGCGTGCAAAGGCCCGGCTTTTCATGGAACCGCTGGCACCGTAAACGGCAATATTCCGGTTCATGCGGGTATCCTTCGGGAGACAAACGGCTTTTCCGTTCAGTTTTCCAAGAATGGTTCCCTTGTGTTTCTTGACATCATTCGTAAGCTCCAGTACCTGATGCATTTCCTCCAAAGTCATAAAACCGGAAGTCCCATAGGTTCCCTTTGTGGAATAATTCAGGTTCCGGCCCCGGTCTGTTATTTCCCCGTTTCGGTCAAATCCCATACGCATGAGAAGGAAGGTCAGGAGTCCAAAAGCTGCCAGACATAGAAAAATCCCATACAGATTGTACGGGAAAGCAGTCAGGGCATCCAGACAGGCGAGCGGGTGCGGGGAGGGGATCTGCGGGGCAGTTCCGTTTCCGGCAAAATTGCCGGCAGATTCCCAGGTCTGATAGTTGCGGATAAATTGAGCAACATAGCCTCCTGCATAGAGGGTGCAGAAGGTGATCGGAAGCATATAAATGAGCTTCCACCATTTACGGTTCATGTAAAAACCCCCTTTTGAATTTGCAAAGGTCAATACTGGAGAAATGGATTGTGGCAGTTAAGTATTTTTTCAGGACCGGAATCTGAAAATCGAAACAGATCAGGTTCCCGGATCTGCCGTATACATTTAAGCCGGTATTGAACCGGTTGATTCGCTGCATGTCAAAATCATAAGCAAGAAGGATGGGGTTCCCGGAAGCATCCGTGGCATCATGTTCCAGTGGAATTGAATCGCTGCGGCAGCCCAGATCGGACAGCAGGAGGTTGTCCAGCTTTTCCATGATCTCAGGGTGAACCAGCAGTTTTAAAAGCACTTCCCCTTCCGGAGTATTGGGAAGGTAATGGAAATGCTCGAAGGAGGTGTCCAGCATAAACAGGCTCTTTTTGTAGCCTCCGGTACTGGTAAACAGCCGGAAAGCCATTTCCATGTCGGTTCCGGTCATGATTGCCCGGATCTGTGGATGTCCGTTGTAAGGGTAGCCTTGCAGGTAATGCTGCAGGAAGGCGTTTAAGCGGACTTCCGTTCGATATTCCCATTTCAGGACTCCGTTTCCCGTGTTATAAAGGACATAGACACATTGCGGTGCCATCAGGATGCCCATGCTGCGGGAGTTCCTAATCTTCGTGGTCTCCGGGCCCAATTCCTTAATTTCTCTGGAAGCGTAAAAAAGAGGAAGGCTTCGCATACCGATGGAACCAGCTTCGCGGTGATTACAGAAGATGTCAGGTTTTACATCCGGATAAAAGGGAATCCCGGCATGAAGGAGTGTCAGATACGTTTCGGCTTTCTGATGTAAGCGGATACGTCGGGATACTTCACTTCGGATGAGGTTCGTCTCGGTATTGCCGGTCAGATAGCACTGGAAGCGTAGCGGCGAGACAGATAACAGCATCTCTTTCGCAGCTTTTGTAAGACGGTAGCCTCTGAGAGCATCCCGGTAGTGGGTACGGATGAGGTGTTCCGCCTTCAAATCCGTAATGAGTTTTTCCGCATAGGAGGCACTTGGGATGAGTCTGTTTAGCTGGTCTGCGGGAAATTCCCCGCACATCCCTATCATTTCCAGTAAGCGGTATTTCGTAGTGTCAGGTCTTATCAAATAAGCATCACCTCAATTCAGTTCTTACCCATGCAAGCCTATACTTGGGTAAATCTCCGGTGGTTTGGAGATAAAAAAAGCAAGAAAACAAAGTTCCCTGCGGTGGTTCTTACCGATGTCGGATTTCTGCCTGAGAAGTCAGGAGATTTTCCGACATGCTTTCGTGATGATTTTTCTGGTTCTGCAGCCATTTCGGAAAGTCAGCTTTTTCCATAACCGATACCAGTGTACAGTCCTTTAAGCCAAGCTGTGTCGTGTAGTAGGAATCACAGAAAAAGCCGCTGTCATCTGTCAGAACATAAGTACAAAGTGTATCCAGAATCTGTTTAAACTCCAGATTGTCATAATCCCGGATACGTCTTTGAGGAAGTTCCCTGTCATATATTTGACTGAAAGATATCACGCAGTCACGATAGAGGGGCAGGGCATTTTGTTTTACATACTCCCGAAGCATATAATTAAGCGGTTCATGGAGAAATGCAGTGTTTGTGTGGACTCTTCGTTTCGGAAGCAGTCCGGGAAGCGTAATGGTGAGAATCCCCTGCTGTTCTGCAATCCGCATTCCCTGTGCATCTGCCGCTTTGGGAAGATAAGCTGCTTGATTTGGGGAGAGAGCCGGACAGACAAGGTTACGCATCTGGCAGGCAATCCGCTCCGCCCGAAGAGCAGCACTGACGCTCAGTTCCTCAAAATTTTTATCATAATTCTGGATATCAGTGACCTTCAGAGCGTAAACGGTATTCGTCAGTTTTTGCAGCTCCCCTTCCAGTTTTTCAAGCCGCTGGTAAATGGTTGGTGTATTTTGCGTCATAATAACCTACTTTCTCATGTAGTAACTGACAGCACCGGATTCATTTACAAGGCAGTAAGCGGCTACATCATCAATGGTGATTTTGGCAGCCTGGCTTTCGGATTCTAAGACAATCAGGCGTTTGGAACCATGTGATGGGATACTTTCCATCACATGATTGATCAGAGCCTCCTGTTCTTCACCGATATAGATGATTTCGTATTGTTCATCTTGCGAAAAGAAATTGAGCTTGATTGGAAATTCGCCACTGGTGTGGTATACAACACCTTTCTTAAAATCCAGCAGTACCCAGAAGCATGTAATTATAGCATAGTCAGGATTCTCAGCAGACTGCTGGCTGTCACAAAGAAGGTCATGCTCTTTATCGTAAATGATGCGCCCTTGTTTGATGAGGCTGGTAATCAATGACTTGATAGACTGCTCATGTCGGGAGAAAAGTTGTAAAACCTGGTCATACCTCAGAGTATGGTAAGTGGTAATGAACCGTAAGAGCTTGGCTCCCTCTCCTTGATAGATTTCGTTCCTTGTTTTCATGATTGACTCCCTTCTATATATAATAGGAAACTTTATACATATGGCTGTACGTACAGGATACGTTTGGTATTGTAAGTATAGTGTACGTACAAAGTACATAGAACCTGCTGTCAGCGATTGAATTTACAGGTACAAAAAAAGCACCATCTATGGGTGCTGGAAATAAGGAAAACTATAAGCAATACCTATTGTAGCATGGGTAATTTTACGCTTCAATCGCAGAAGCAGGTCATTTCTGTGCCATTTTCACTGGTTGGCATAAAAAAAGCAGGAAACCATTTTGATTCCCTGCATGGTGTATTGTTGTGCTTTTGTGTAGTTCTAATGATTACTTGTCTTTATAAAATGCTTCGAAAGCTTGTGCGAAGAATTCGGCTGTACCATTGCCGTATTTTTCATCTATCATAGGTTTGATTTTTTCATTACGGTAATATTGAGCCTGTGCAACCATCAGACCGTGTTCTTTCTTTATCTGTGAAAGTTGTTTCATAAGAAAACCGTATTCGGAAACAAGTTCTCTTACTTCAGAAGAATCTGGTGAACATACTTTTTTAGCTGCTAATTTGTATAAAAGATTGTCAAATTGTTGGTTGTAACTTTCTGCAGCCTCTTTGCTAATAGGATTGTTGGCAACAGACAGGAATTGCTCTTTTCCTCCATACCACTCAACAACTTTAGCATAGCCTTTCTGCATTTCTTCTGATGAAACTGTCTTAATATAATGCTTTTTCCATTCTTCAATGCTTCCAAACTCTTTTACAGCAAGTTCTTTCATATTGTCAGGCATATGTTCAAACATAGTTTGGAACATTTCTTCAACTTCCGTTTTACTAAAAATCGCAAAATCCATTTTATTCTCTCCTTTCAGGATATCATCAATGCTGGCAATCAGATGTTCCATACGTTCTTTCTTTGCTACCAACATTTTTCTCTGCATTTGCAAGATCTGGTTCCTTTCAAGAGCAGGATTCTCCAGAACAGCTTTGATTTCTTTCAAAGGAATGTCAAACTCACGGAAAAACAGAATCTGCTGTAATATTTCCAATGCCCTATCGTCATAAAGCCGGTATCCCGCATCACTTTTTTGCGTTCGTTTTAAAAGCCCGATTTCATCGTAATAGTGAGGCGTGCGAACGCTGATACCTGTAGGGTCTGGTATTTCTTTGTCTGTCCTCATAGTTGCTGACCTCCTGTTCCTGATAAGAGAACTGTACGCTATGACGTTCCGTGAGAGTCAATATATATTTTGCATTTTTTAGTATAACATTTTTATGATATTACGAAAAGCCGAGGAGATAGGCGATATGTATTACTCTGGAAAGAACTTGTTGAGCGTATCCAATGTCTCTTTTGCAGTAAATCCCCAAAGGATGGTACTGAGTGCTTCAATCGCAGCCCTGCGTTTCCGGTAATAGGTGCGGTAGGAAATATTGGTGATGTGGTGAGCCAGCTTATCCAATATCTCATCTGTATTTTTCATTTCCTGTGGAGAGAGAAAAGCGTAGTAGAGAATCCAGTAATACTGTTCCCCATGCTTGTGATTGTTCCGGAGGAGATCGATGGATGATTCCAAAAGCTTCAGCATCTGGTTGCTTCTGGCAATACTTTTTGCCCGTTGTTCGATGTCGCTTCCGGTAAGATCAGCCCCGGCAGCATAGATGGAGTCCAGAAATTTGTCGATGTCATTGTCGTATTGGAGCTTAAACTGGTGCTCCATCTGGTGTACGACTACCTTCAGGCTGTAGGTTGCATCCCGGTATCTGCGTAAAAACTGATAGGTGTCGTGAAAACGTGGATCTTCTTCGGGTGAAGGAAATCCCTGTGTATTGCGGTTTGCCATGTCTATTCCCCCCCTTTCAGTGCAGAAGGCTCTGCCACGGCAGGCATCTTTTGGGCAGACTCATCCCCTGGACTTACGGACAACTCAAACCGATAAGCGGCATTTCCGTAGGGACAGATAATATTTAGAGTAAATGTATTAAATATATCTTTGCAGGCTGATAATGGAGATAATATATAGCGGGTTTTGGAGCAGTGGCAACATGGAATCCCTTGTGAATCCAATAGTTCTGCGACTTTTTGCACGATAAATTTCATGTGTGAATCTGGAACGCAGGAATCATTTTTTGTAACGGTGATTTGTGAGTCTGTGACAGTTTCTGAAACGCTAACAGAAGCAGAATCCTCAATAGTGATTTCTTCAGGTACATGGATTGGTAATTGCATCTTCATAGCGATCTCCTCCTTGTCAATCATAACGTCGCTGATATTAAACATCACGGACAGGTAATTGTTGAGATAAATTACGCTTCCGTGTTTTCCTGTAAATGAGATAAGTGTAATGTATTCTTTTTCCTCCAGTTTCTTCAAGAGTCGTGATACCGATGCCTTTGACAGACTCCACCTTTCACCCAGTTCATTAAAGCTGGTAAGGGGATTTCCGGTATTATCCCGGTAATAGACAATGGGACCGGAATCAGATCCCAGGACAGAGGAATCGTTGTAAACTGCATGAATCCACAGATCCAGAATAACATCCATTTCCGAGCATTTTCCAATGCCAATTAGTTCGTGAACTTTGGCAATCGGGAAAAAGAAAAACCCTGTATCTTTTTTACAGGGATAGTTGTATTCCAATACGGTATTGTCTTTGGGCCAGTCTGATATTTTGAATTTGACCAGGCGGTTTTTGCCGAGAAGAGAGTAGGTAATGTAATTCTGCTCTTCAAAAAATCGAAGGATGGACAACGCTTGATGTTGGAAACGGCAGCGAAACCATTCCTGAAGATCTGTGACTGTGCAGATCCACTCTCCTGGACCAATGGTATAGGTAATGTGTTCCATCCGGCGGTAGGATGTGCGGTAATTTGCATAGGAGCATAATACCAGATAATAAAAAAGAAAAGAGCCCCCGGTAGTTCGGATGCTCTTGGTAGTGATTAAAGTTTGTATGAAGTCACGGTAAATGCGACAGCGTGGAAATTCCACGATTTGTTTGAGTTCTAATTTGTAATTCATGGTGATCTTCCTTTCAAAGTATATTTAATTGTAATCGGACTTTTCATAGTGTTGGTATCAAGAAGAAGCCGATGGAAGTATAGCAAGTAGTCGTGTCACTCATTGCATTTTTATTGCATTTTTAAAATTTAGATTATGTGGCTATGTTGCTCTTAACTGGTTAAAAAGCCTTTAAAATCGTCTATATGCGTTAATACTCCGTACTGTCTGTCTGGAGTTTGAATAATAAAAATTTTCTGAAATCTCTTATAAACAGGGCATTTCAGGGCAGATAAAGTTCTATTTGATAACAAAATGATAACACGAGAGATTTTGGCATTATTTATCCGGAATCTTGTGGTTATCAGGTAATATGTGTGAAACCAACAAAAAGGTCTTACTGAATTGAGTGAAATCAATTTGGTAAGGTCTTTTTTCGTTGGTTTTTATTTGTAGTTTTTAGGATAATTATACCGCCACTGGTCATATTCTTCCTGAGTGATTTCTCCGGATTTTAGCTTTTCGGCTTGTTCCTGCCATGCATGGAACATATCAAACATAGAAAGGTAGGTGGTTCCTTTGGATTTGTCCAGCCGGAGGCAGAGTTCTCCGTCAATCTCACCAACATGAAGTCCGTAAAGGTCTTCTAATGTAAATAAGGTATGCATAAGTCCTACATAGCTGTCAATATCCGGGACAGCCAGTGCATGCGGAGAGACATCAAAAATATCAGCCAGTGCATTCAGATAGTTTTCTTTTGGACTGCGGGCACCTCAGCAGAGAACGAAGGATTGGCCGTACAAATCGCAGAATCCAGAGAAGATATACAGCTTTTGAAGGAAAGTAAAGAACAGGCGGTCAGAGATAAAAAAGCAGCAGAAAAGCGTGCAGAAACAGCAGAAAAACAATTAAAAAGCCTGGAAGAACGCAGGGAACAGTTACAGCCGATTATGGATAATGTGAGTAAGGAAATAAAAGAATATGGAACAGTTAAAATGTTGTTACCGGAAGCTGGTACGTTGGAACGGGCAGCGACCTACCGGGACAAAAAAATCAAACCGCTGTTTCTTCAGATAAAAAATAAGGTTGCGGCAATGGCTGTGCAGGTTAAAGAACTTACAAAAGAGGTGGAAAATTGGAAGAGTATATATGTGAGTCGAAAGGGTAGTCGAAAGGCTGCTCTTTACAAAGATGAAAATAAAAATTGCTGAAAAGGTATGAGTTTTGTAGTGTAAAACTCTTTTGACATTGTGTTTTCCGTTAAGTAAAATATCTTTGATAGACAGATAATGAAAAAATGATTATTCTTGGCTCAGATCAAGAGAACAAATTACTTGCGAAGGGAGGAAATTATATGGAGCTGAGTATACAGATAAAAAAATACCGAACAGAGCTTCATCTATCACAGGAGGAATTGGCAGAAAAGGTATATGTAACAAGACAGACAATTTCTAATTGGGAAAACGAAAAGAGTTATCCTGATATTCATAGCTTGTTACTTCTTAGTTCATTGTTTAATGTGTCTCTCGATCAATTAATTAAAGGAGATATAGAGAAAATGAAAGAAATTATTAGCGAGCAAGAAATTAAAAAGTTTAATTATTATGGTTCCATCTATACAGTTCATTTGGCCGTGTTGATTATATCGGCAGTACCTTTGTTTATGTGGCTCGGAAGGTATGCGTATATTCCGTTTGGGATTTTATTTATTATTACAATATACTGGGCGTTAAAGGTTGAAAAACTAAAAAAGAAAAATGATATACAAACCTATAAGGAAATTGTTGCATTTACGGAGGGAAAAAAATTGGATGAACTTCATAAGGCAGTTGAAGTGGGAAAACGTCCTTATCAAAATATATTAAAGGTTATTATCAGTGCGGGTGTTACAGCGATGATTTGCTTCTTAATTGGAGTACTGATGCACGTATTCTTGAATTAATTAAATTTAAGTATATTTTGATTTGTAGAATTATAAAATAGAGCATTTTTCTCGCAGATTTTAACCGGTAGTTAAGAAATCGAAGCCATAATTAAACGAAGGCTCAATTGTAAACACATATTAGAAATACTATAATGAGAATATAAACAGGAGGTAGGAACAATGCAAATTGGTGAGAAGATAAAAAACTATCGGAAAACTGCGGGATTAACGCAAGAACAGGTGGCGGATTATTTGGACGTTGCTACTCCTGCGGTAAATAAATGGGAAAAAGGAAACACATATCCAGATATATCATTACTTCCGGCAATTGCTCGATTATTAAAAATTGATATGAATGAACTATTTTCATTTCGTGAAGAATTGACAGAAAAAGAGATTGGACAATTTGTGAATGAGCTTTCGGAAGTTTCATTGGATAGCTTTATAAAAGCTTTTGAGATGGGAAAAAATAAAATAAAGGAATATCCTCATTGTGATTCGTTGATTTATTCAATTGCTACTGTTTTAAATGCGGCGTTAACTTTATCCGATGTCGATGATGAGAAAAAGTTGGAATGCAATAATGTGATTGTTGAATGGCTGGAACGAACTGCTGAAAGTCCGAATGAAAAGGTAAGGATTTCCAGTATTTTTATGCTTGCAGCGAAATATATACAAATGGAAAAATATAAAGAAGCAAATATCTTTTTGGATAAAATTCCAGATACTGTGATAGATGCCACAATTATGAAAACGAATGTACTAGCACACCAGGAAGGGACAGATATTGCAGCGTTCTTTTTAGAGGGAAAACTGATGCAGACAGTTACGAATATACAAAACTATCTGTATAAGTTGATAGAAATGGAAGAAGAAACCGGAAATCATTGTAAAGCAGAGGAGATTGCCGAAATCACAGAACATATGGTATCATTATTTGGTCTGTGGGATTACGGTAAAGTAGTACCATATCTATTGATTGCCGTGTATCGAAAGGATGTAGAAAAATGTATTCAGTTGATAAAAGAAGTGCTGATGGAGTCACAGAAGCCATGGAAGATGGTGGAATCACCTTTATATTACAGATATGTGGATACAGTACAGGGAAAGTCTTTTTCAGGCGTTGGAAATAATTTTGTTCATGCATTAGCTACAGAAATTGAAAATAAAGAAGAGTATGAATTTTTGAAAGGAAATAATAGAGATGAGCAAAACACATTA
>NZ_JAQDGZ010000024.1:0-42898 GCF_027663865.1 Coprococcus sp. AF99-45 | reverse complement strand
AACTATTGACAATTTTTTTGTTATCTGATATAATACATTTATATTCAAAATATACTATCTTTCTTTAGATAGTAAAGTAAACATCTTGGATACTATTCAGTATCACAATTTCCCAAACAAAAGGTTGCGTAAAACAAAATAAATAAAATAACAGAATCCATGGTAGTGCTGTTCTGTATTTTTGGTGTTTGCAAAGAGAGCAAACAAAAAAGTCCAACTCGAAAAACGCCAAAAGAAGATGTTTCTCCGTATGAAATCTTTCTAAAAAGAGCTAATACTTTCTACAGTGCCTTACCAACTCTGTATTTTAAGTATGGCTCTTTTTTTTTATGCAAACAAGAAAAAGGAGGTAGAACAGAAAAACATGGGTAGAAAGAAGAAAAATAGAGTCTATGTAGGAATTGACGGTATTGATATAAAAGTTAATACAACGAGCATTTTAGAAGAAAATTACTATGCATTTAAAAACAAAAATGGTGAAGAGATTGGAACTCTTAAAGCGGTAAAAGATGGCTATTTATTACATTTATGTTTGCCGAAAGTATTAAGAAACGATAATATAACACCTTTTACCACAACAGATTTTAAACATATGGAAAGTGTATTGAAATATATACAGAAACAATTGAAAACCATATTCGGTAATGAAATATATGAAACAGTTGTACGCACATGTGAAGTCAACGCCACAGCAGAGCTGTCTGACGTAACAAAGACAGAACCTATGCTAAAATTGCTTGCTAAAATCCTTTTGACAAAAGGTGAGAAGCTTTTCATATGTGCAACAGGAGAACAAACAGGGAAACGCTACGAAGCTGTGAAATGTCTATGTTCTGGACAAAGGATAGAAAGCATAAAAACAGCACAGCTTTCAAATTCAAGAGTGAAGCTTAAATTGTATAACAAAAGTAAGGAACAAAATATAACAGACAGAGGTTTATTGAGAATAGAATTTATCTACTCTTCACGTGGTTTAAAAGTTGCTAAGACTGGAAAAACACTTGCAGAGTTTTTAACTCCAACTTCAATACATTCTCTTTTGGAATGGTATAGAAAAGACTATAAAGATTTACTCATAGCAAGGTATTGGAACAACAACGATCGCTACAGTTTAAATGATGGGTACAGTGTACCAATATACAAAGAGATGATTGAAGTCATTTACAATGATTTAGTCGCACATGAGGGACAACCACTATCTGTTGCCCTTATCAATAAAAATCTGATAGAGATTGATTATGAGCTTTTTAAACGTGCGTGTAAAATGTATTATCCAAAACTAAATAGTGCGCAGAAAGCATGGGCGAGGGTTCAAAAATCTGGTGAAATACAAATAAACATGGGTGTGATTGATGAGTTTGTTTCAATCAGTAGACAGATAATATACGAGTAAAAATGGATAGTCGTGTCCGTTTTGGTACATAGGTAACAACCGAGAAACGTTGAAAATTCGTATGTTTTTCAATTTTTCAGTCCCTCTAAAGAAAAGACATATACATGTAAAGGTAGGTGACAAAAACAATGAAACAAAAACAGCGTGGTAGACCAAACCTCTGTAGAGGAACGAAAGAAAGAAAAAAAGTATTTGATAGCAGACTGCAAGGCTACAGCCTACAAGCTTTAGAAAATGTTATTCATATTGCAGAGTCAGCATATGACGTAAATACAAAATTAAAAGCAAACTGTTATTTATTGGATAAGACAGTCGGTAAAGAATATAAATCAATAGAACAAAACAGAGAAAATGAACAAAAGGAACTGTCTATAAATTTGAATATAGTAGAACAAAAACATTCTATAAATACAGAACAGATTGAAAAAGAAATCAAAGAAACCGAAGCCGATTTAGAGGATGATGAAAGTTGGGGCGATAATTTATATACCCCATAGAAAAAGTCCCTTAAACAGGCAAATACGAGCTTAGAGAGGTATATAAAAAGGAGGAAAATTAACATGACAATTATGTATACAAGTAATGCCGAGCGAATGTATTATGAGAGGAATCCGAAAGCGAAAAAGGAACGGGAAAGTCTCGAAGATAAAAACTGTAGGTTATCCAGAATGTATAATAACTGTTCTTGTGTTATTAGTGAAATCAAAAATAGAACAGATTATAAGAAAGCACAGGAACTTATCAATTCTTATGCAGATGAAACGGACAGCCAATTGGATATTTACAGATTGAATAAAATGTTATCTGAGAAGATAGCTTCTTTATTACAACAAAATGACGAAAACATGAAGAAAATACAAAAGGAAATTGCTGACATTAAAGCAGTCCGAGTTGAAGAATCTACAGACCAATTACAGAAATTAGAATATGAAAGCAATAATATTTTATATTCAATGATGGCACAATTACATAACGGTATAAATGAAAACAGTGATAGACGTAGGGTTGGAAACTGGTGTAAGAACCCATCAAGACAGGAGTCAATTGCGTTACAGAAGTTATACGCCCTTCCACAATACCAGAAACTTTTTACAGCACATCAGAAAGAAGTGATTGTTGCAAACGGCAGAAATCCAGATGAAGTAGCTCATGAACAGGCTATGCAACCAGTACTACAGGAAAAAAATTCACAACTTGCCAAAACATATTTAAACGGGTTTGGGTTGCGTAATATTCAAATGCAGATGTCAAACAAATTAACGGCGTTAGAAAAGGATGGTGAAAACTGATGAACAAAACAACAGCCAATGCAATACAAAAAACAGCACAGGACATTGCAAACACACGTAGAAAACAGAGTTTACAAAAGAGAAAAGATTTTGTTATGGGACTTCCAGATTGTCCCCCTCTTCTATCACTGAATGAACTAGCAAACAAGACACGTTTACCGTATAAGTTTTTAAGGCATCTGATAATAGAACAGAATAAAATCCCGTACTTAAAAATAAATGCTAAGTATTATATCAATTATCAACACTTTCTCAACTATATGGACGAGTTAAATTAAATAGGAGGTGGAAATAATGACCGAACATGAAAAAGATACCCTTGCAATTTATAAGCTCCTGTATGATGCATATAAGGAATCTCATAAGAAAAGCTATGAATTATTACATGAAGGTTTGGAAAGTGCCTTAAATCACTTACCAGAAGATGCAGTTATATATATGCTTATGGAAGAAGTAAAGGAACATAGGAATATGTCATAATATCTAAACTAAAATAGGTTTTAAACAAATATGTCAAAATATATTGACAAATAGGTTAATTGACACTATAATAAACTTGTAAGCAAACAATAGATTAAATGACACATACAAGTGAGGGAAACAAAGCTATGAAACATAACTATTTCGGTTATATGAGGATTAGCACAAAAGAAGAACGCCAGAAACAAAGCTACATAAGACAGTCGGTTGCTTTAGATTATTATGCAGACAATCACGGTTTTGAATATGTCGCTGTATTAAAAGAAGATGTCTCTGGTAAGTCTTTTGATAACAGAGAACAATGGAAAAAATTAGAACAGTTAGTCCATACAGGTGATACGATTGTATTCAAGGATATTTCCAGATTCACAAGAGAAACAGAAAATGGATATCAAAAGTATATGGAGCTGTACACCAACGGGGTTGAGCTTATTTTCATCGATAACCCTACTGTCAGTACACCATATATCAAAAAGATGTTAGATATCGCCAAAGAACAAAATTTAATTGCAAGAATTACATTGGAGAATACAGTTAAGCTATTACTCATGGTAGAACTTGATAGAGTTGAACAGGAACGCAAGATAATAGTGAAGCGTATTAAAGATGGTATACAAGCCAGCAACAAGAAATCTGGACGTAAGACAGGCTCACTGGATAAGATGTCAGATGAACTAAAAGCAGATATACAACAGTTTTTGAAAGACAGAAGCATAAAACAAATTGATTTAATGAGGAAATATAACATAAGCAGAAATACTTTAAAGAAGTATATAGCTATTATCTCTGAGGAAGAGAACACAAAACAAAAATAATATTGATTTAAAGCAAAAGTACAGGGAACAAAAGGTATGAGAAATAATAAAACTTATGCGTTTTTGTTCCCTGTTTTTAGTAAAAAGCAAAAAAATTGTTGATACAGAAAGTTAGGAGGTAACTAAGATGAATTGTATTTTTGAAATAAAAATGGAGCATATAAATGAGAGATTTTACGGAAAGGGACTTATTAAACTTAAATAATTTAGATGAAAGCGAGAAATATGTTATAATAAAATTTGTAGATGCAATAGGCAGAACAAATGATATGAAGAACAAAGAGTATTTAAAGATGCATCCATATGCTATTTCTTGTGGGAATGATGGCTACTATAGAACATATCTTCCATTACTGAATGGAAAACGTAAACAAATAAAAAAGAAGAAATTGGAAGATTTAGAAGCAGTTATCATTGACTATTGGAAAAACAATTCAACGACATCATTTAAAGAAAGATATAAGGTCTGGATTGAACGCCAAAAGAACAAAGGTGTTTCCGATAATACAGTTTACAAATATAAAACAGACTACAATAGATTTTTTAAAGATAGTGAAATTGAAAACAAAGATATTACCACTATAGATGCAGATTATTTAAATACGTTTATCAATCATCTTTTAACTGAAAAAGAGATTCCATACAGAGCATTAAAAGGTATGTTTGGATATATGAAAGGAATATTCGATAAAGCTATAAAAGATGGATTGATAAAGAGTAATCCTTGTGACAGGGTGGATTTACCGCTATTTCAAAAAAAATGCAAACAACAGATGTTAAAAGGTACAGAGGAAAGAACATTCTCACAGGACGAGAAAAAAACTCTTTTAGCAGACTTGCAACAGAAATATGAAACAACACCGAACTATATCGTTCCGTATGCGGTTGAATTGGCATTACTTACGGGAATGAGAGTTGGTGAATTGTCTGGTTTAATGTGGGAAGATATAGATTACAAACATAGAGTAATCAATATCAGACATAGCGAAAAGCGTAACCGTTTAACAAATGAGTATTCTATCTCAACACCTAAGAATGGAAAAATAAGAATATTTCCATTAACAGAGGAAATACATAATTTGTTAAAACGAATTAAAGCAGTTGAAACAAAGTTTGGATATCTAACAGAATATGTTTTTTCAAATGAAAACGGAAGAATCCATGCAAGAGTTATTTCTGACTATGTAAAACATAGAACAGCTAGAAAAGAGTTCACAAATACTAAAAGTATCCATACTGCAAGAAGAACATTAAATTCTGAATTGATAGCGTCTGGTGTCCCTAGAGAAGCGTGTTGTGCAATGATTGGAAACACAGAGCGAGTAAATGAACAATACTATACTTATGATATGTCTAGTATTGATTACAAAATGCAGATGGTATCTAAAGCAAATAAACAGTTGATAGCACAAGGATAACAAAATAGTAATCAAAGGTAATCAGAATTATAAAACAAAAAAAAGTTCCGAAACCCTTATAAAATAAGGATTCCAGAACAAAATGAGAAATGCCGGCAGCGGGACTTGAACCCGCACGCGGTCACCCGCAACAGATTTTGAGTCTGCCTCGTCTGCCATTCCGACATGCCGGCATAAAATTCATGTTTTTTAATCACGAACCGAAAATAATCATATCATACTTATCTTCGGTTCGCAAGTATTTTTTCAAAATAAACTATTTGAAATTATTTTCCAAGCTTATCCGCTTCTTCCGTATTCTTCTTAAGTTCCTCATAAACCGGGAAGCAGTCGAAAGTTGCAAAGTAATCCATCGGCGTCTCTGCTCTGCGGATCAGCTGTGTACCTCCGTCCTCTTTCAGAAGAACTTCTGCGGAACGAAGACGTCCATTGTAATTATATCCCATAGAGAATCCATGTGCTCCGGTATCATGGATCACAAGCAGATCTCCCATGTCAATCTTCGGAAGCTGACGGTCGATTGCAAATTTATCATTATTCTCGCACAGAGAACCAGTCACATCGTAAGTATGATCGCATGGTTCATTTTCTTTTCCCATGACAGTGATGTGATGGTAGGCACCATACATAGCCGGACGCATCAGGTTTGCGGCACATGCATCTACACCGATGTACTCTTTGTGCGTATGCTTTTCATGGATTGCTTTTGTCACAAGGCATCCATAAGGTCCAAGCATAAAACGGCCAAGCTCTGTGTAAATCGCCACATCGCCCATTCCAGCCGGAACAAGAACCTCTTCGTACACTTTTCTTACACCTTCACCGATCACCTTGATATCGTTCGGTTCCTGATCCGGTTTGTAAGGAATTCCCACACCACCGGAAAGGTTGATGAACTTGATATGTACACCGGTCTCTTTCTGAAGCTTAACTGCTACTTCAAACAAAGTACGTGCAAGTGTCGGATAATATTCATTAGTTACAGTATTACTTGCAAGGAATGCATGGATACCGAACTCTTTTGCGCCTTTGGACTTCAGGATCTTGAATGCCTCAAAAATCTGTTCAGTTGTCATACCGTATTTGGCATCTCCCGGATTATCCATAATGCTGTTGGAAATTTTGAAAAGTCCACCCGGATTATAACGGCAGCTGATTGTCTCCGGAATCTTTCCGATCGTCTTTTCCAGAAAATCAATGTGTGTGATATCGTCCAGGTTGATGATCGCGCCGAGCTTATCAGCAAGTGCAAATTCCTCTGCCGGTGTATCATTGGAAGAAAACATAATATTTTCTCCAACCTGTCCGACAGACTCAGACATTAAAAGCTCTGTATAGGAAGAGCAGTCACATCCGCATCCATATTCTTTTAAAATATTGAGGATATATGGGTTTGGAGTTGCCTTTACTGCAAAATATTCTTTATATCCTTTGTTCCATGCAAAGGCTTCTTTGAGTGCTTTTACATTTTCACGAATCCCTTTTTCATCATAAAGATGAAACGGAGTCGGATATTCTTTTACGATTTCATCTAACTGTGTCTTTGTTACGAATGGTTCTTTTTTCATTCTGTTCATCTCTCTTTCGTCTAGTCGATGGTTGCAATACGCATCATATTACTTACAGAACCCTTTTCACGCTGTACGCTCGGTGAAGGAATACCAGCTGTCAGGACAACAATATCTCCACTGTCCACGCATTTCTTTGCCTGTGCAAGATCAATTGCCCCACTGCAGATATCATCTGTTGTATGGAATTCCAGAGACTTCAATCCTCTTACGCCCCAGTAGATCGACATCCGGCGAAGGGTACGTTCGTTCGGTGTAATTCCAAGGATTTCCTGTCTCGGACGAAGGTTGGATACAACCCTTGTTGTTGCACCGGATACAGATGGAGTGATGATGCATCTTGCATTCAGGTTCGCTGCCGCAAGTACAGAAGCATATCCGATTGCACTGGACACACCTGACTTCAGATGATCTCCGGCTTTAACAAGAATGGAATCATAGTCCAGATGTTCCTCTGTCGTCTCTACAATTTGAACCATCATCTGGAGTGCTTCCAGAGGGTATTTCCCCTGTGCTGTCTCTCCGGAAAGCATAACTGCATCTGTTCCGTCGTATACCGCATTGGCAACATCCGTCACTTCTGCTCTTGTCGGACGCGGATTACGCATCATAGAATCCAGCATCTGTGTTGCAGTAATAACAGTCTTAAAGTTGTCATTACATTTCTGGATGATCATTTTCTGGAGATGTGGCACTTCCTCTGCCGGGATCTCTACACCAAGATCTCCACGTGCCACCATGATACCATCAGCCGCACGGATAATCTCATCAATATTCTCAATACCTTCTGCGTTCTCTACCTTTGCAATGATTGGAATATACGGAGCGCCGAGTTCTTTTAAGTATGCCTTGATCTCAAGTACACACTCTGCATTTCTTACAAATGATGCTGCGATAAAGTCAATATCCTGCTCTACACCGAAACGGATATCATCCTTATCTTTTTCTGTAATAGCCGGAAGACGAATGGCTACGTTCGGTACGTTAACACCTTTTCTTTCGCCAAGTTCTCCACCATTTACTACAGAACAGACAATCTCTGTCTCTGTCTTGCTCTCTACACGAAGTCCGATCAGGCCATCGTCGATCAGAATGGTACAGCCTTTATAAATATCCTGTACCAGTCCCTTATATGTGATAGATACTCTCTTATTATCTCCTACGATATCTTCTGTTGTCAGAGTGAAGGTTTCTCCTTCTTTTAAAGTAATCTTCTTTCCATCTTTCAGGATTCCTGTACGAATTTCCGGTCCCTTTGTATCCAGAAGGATTGCAGTGTTTGTATGTTCCTCTTCACGAAGCTCTTTGAGCATATCCATTCTGAACTTCTGTTCTTCATGATCACCATGTGAGAAATTGAAACGTGCCACATTCATTCCATTCTGGATCAGCTTTCTCATCATTTCTCTGTCGTTGGTGTTTGGTCCCATTGTACAAACAATCTTGGTTTTTTTCATTGTTTCCTCCTCTTATTATTCAATTTGATTCTATGTTAGAACTCTACTTCACATGTTCGTGTGTGAAAAGATGGTCCTGACAATATTCATAATTCCCGTTACACTTTGAACAATAACGGAACTCCAGTGTCGGATTGTCAAGTTCCGTACGACCGCACACTGCACATCTGTGCTTTGCACCGCCTGCATACTGATTCTGCGGACGGCTTATCTGCTTCTGGAATTTCTTTCTGCGGGCAGCCTGTTTCGGACTGTGTCCACGCAGATTCCGGTTGCAGAAAAAGAAAATAATAAAGTTCAAAAGCGATGCGATGATCACGATCCGTATGATCAGACCGCCCTGCACTGCGTCTACCGCAAGCAGAACCACATCCAGAACTGCAAGCCACTTCATCTTGATTGGGATAATGCCGTAAAGCAAAAGCTGATAATCCGGCATGATGGATGCACATGCAAGGAAAATGGACATATTGATATAGTAAGTACTGTAAAGGCTTCCAAATCCGGTAATGCCTCCGATCAGTCCATTCACAATAAAAGCTCCAATAACTGTAAATAATATTCCTGAGAAAATGTAAACATTGTAACGAAATGCCCCCCAGTAGCTTTCCAGCGTATTACCAAGGGAATAGTATAACAGCATCATAAAGATAACAAAAATAATATTGTCATTCGGTGGGATGATCACCCAGCTTAGAAGTCGCCACACCTGCCCTTTCAAAATCAGTGCCGGTTCCAGTGTAAAATAGGTAAGAAGCTGTGGCATCGTAAAACTCAAAAGATATCCGATTGCATAACCTGCAAGCAGATACATCGTAAGATTTCTAATTGCATAGCGCCCGAACCTGCGCTCCATTTTATCTAACCAGTTCTTCATTCAAAACCTCCTTCCACGTATGTTATTTTATCGTCTGCTTTTTACTTTGTCAATTCCATTCCACCTCTTTACTCTCTTTTCACATAATTTACATCTTTTGTTCACTTCCAGGCACTTTTTTCTACAATGCCATACATAACTTCTGTTTGTATTTTCGTTGGTTCTGTCGTATAATGTAAGATACTGTAGTTCTCTGCGAACTACATTTAATAGGTAATAACACAGACAAATTTTTTAATTGTAATAAGGAGTAGTTAAATCATGAATCAGACAGAATTACATACCCTGGGGATTGACATCGGTTCTACAACTGTTAAAATCGCAGTTCTGGACAGTAATAATGATGTTCTGTTTTCTGATTACGAGCGTCACTTCGCCAATATTCAGGAAACCCTTTCTGATCTGCTTGGTCGTGCTATCTACAAGCTCGGTCAGATCAAGGTATCTCCAATGATTACCGGATCAGGTGGTCTTACTCTGGCAAAGCATCTTGGCGTACCTTTTGTCCAGGAGGTTGTTGCCGTTTCCACCGCTCTTCAGGATTATGCACCACAGACCGATGTAGCGATCGAGCTGGGCGGCGAAGATGCCAAGATCATCTATTTTGAAAATGGAAATATTGAGCAGCGTATGAACGGAATCTGCGCCGGAGGTACCGGATCTTTCATCGACCAGATGGCGTCCCTTCTCCAGACAGATGCAACCGGTCTGAACGAATATGCCAAAAATTACAAAGCACTTTATACGATTGCAGCCCGCTGTGGCGTATTTGCCAAGACAGATATCCAGCCGCTGATCAATGACGGTGCTACCAAAGAAGACCTGTCTGCTTCTATTTTCCAGGCAGTCGTCAACCAGACCATCAGTGGTCTTGCCTGCGGAAAACCAATCCGCGGACATGTTGCTTTCCTCGGTGGACCGCTTCATTTCCTCTCTGAATTGAGAGAAGCGTTTATCCGTACTCTCAAGCTGGATGACGAACACATTATCGCACCAAAGTATTCCCATCTTTTTGCAGCCGTCGGCTCTGCGCTGAACTCTAAAAAGGATGTAGTCACCTCTCTTGGTGAGATGCAGAAAAAGCTGGATGCCCATATTGAAATGGACTTTGAAGTTGAGCGTATGCAGCCGCTCTTTTCCAGCGAAGCAGATTACAATGAATTTAAGAACCGCCATGCAAAGCATCAGGTGCCGGTTGGTGATCTTGCCAGCTACCGCGGTAATGCCTACCTTGGAATCGATGCCGGTTCTACCACCACGAAAGCCGCTCTGGTCGGAGAAGACGGTACTCTTTTGTACTCCTTCTACCATGGCAATGACGGTGATCCTCTTGGTACGACCATCGGTGCGATCAAGGATATTTACAGCCAGCTTCCGGAAGGCGTACAGATCGTTCACTCCTGCTCAACCGGTTACGGAGAAGCGCTCATTAAAGCCGCACTTCTTCTGGATGAAGGCGAAGTTGAAACCGTATCTCACTATTACGCCGCTTCTTTCTTCGAACCGGATGTAGACTGTATCCTCGATATCGGTGGTCAGGATATGAAGTGTATCAAGATCAAGAATCAGACTGTAGACAGCGTACAGCTCAACGAAGCATGTTCTTCCGGATGCGGTTCCTTTATCGAGACTTTTGCCAAATCCCTGAACTACACCGTAGAGGATTTTGCACATGAAGCACTTTTTGCGAAACATCCGATTGACCTCGGTACCCGTTGTACCGTATTTATGAACTCAAAGGTAAAACAGGCGCAAAAAGAAGGTGCTGAAGTATCCGATATTTCAGCCGGACTTGCTTATTCGGTTATCAAAAATGCTCTTTTCAAAGTTATCAAGGTATCCGATGCATCTGAGCTTGGTAAAAAAATTGTTGTACAGGGTGGTACATTCTACAATGATGCCGTACTCAGAAGCTTTGAGACCATCGCCGGATGTCAGGCAATCCGTCCGGATATTGCAGGAATCATGGGTGCTTTTGGGGCTGCACTGATTGCAAGAGAACGCTATGGTTTCAAAGAATGTAAAAATACAACCATGCTTTCCATTGATGAAATCAATGAACTTACCTATACAACCTCAATGGCAAAATGTAACGGCTGTACCAACAACTGTCGTCTGACCATCAACAAATTCAGTGGCGGACGTCGTTTTATTTCCGGAAACCGTTGTGAGCGCGGTCTTGGAAAAGAGAAAGCAAAGAGTGATGTGCCAAACCTTTTCGCTTATAAAAATGAACGTTATTTTGGTTACACGCCATTAGATCCATCCGAAGCAAAACGTGGAACGGTTGGTATTCCAAGAGTTCTCAACATGTATGAGAACTATCCGTTCTGGTTTACTTTCTTCACAAAACTGGGATATCATGTGTTACTCTCTCCTGCTTCTACACATAAGATTTATGAACTTGGTATTGAATCTATTCCGAGCGAATCCGAGTGTTATCCGGCAAAGCTGGCGCACGGACATGTACAGTGGCTGATCAACCAGGGTGCAGACTTTATCTTCTACCCTTGTATACCATACGAACGTGGTGAATTTGCCGATGCCGACAATCATTATAATTGCCCAATCGTCACCTCATACGCGGAGAACATCAAGAACAATATGGATCCAATCGTACACGGTGAAGTAGATTTCATGAATCCATTCCTCGCCCTCACAAGCGAAAAGACAATCACAGACGGACTGGTCCGTGAATTTACTTCTGCAAAGAATCTTCCAGCAGAAGAAATCAAAAATGCCGCTCATGCTGCATGGGAAGAACTTGCTGCATGCCGTCAGGACATCCGCAAAAAGGGTGAAGAAACACTCGCTTACATGGAAAAGACAGGAACCCGCGGCATTGTACTTGCCGGTCGTCCATACCATTACGATCCGGAGGTCAACCACGGTATCCCGGAGATGATCACCTCCTACGGACTTGCCGTTCTGACGGAAGATTCTATCTCCCATCTGAATCCGGTAGAACGTCCGCTGATTGTTATGGATCAGTGGATGTATCATTCCCGACTGTACGCAGCAGCCAATTTTGTAAAGACAAGAGATGATCTGGATCTGATCCAGCTGAACTCTTTCGGATGCGGTCTTGATGCCGTAACAACCGATGCTGTTGCAGATATTCTGACCGGTTCCGACAAGATTTATACCTCTCTTAAGATTGATGAGGTTAATAACCTGGGTGCTGCACGTATCCGTATCCGTTCTCTTCTCGCCGCCATCCGCGTCCGCGAGCAGAAGCATATGGAGCGCACCATTCGTCCGGCAAATATCGAAAAAATTCCTTTTACAAAGGAAATGAAGGAAACCTATACCATTTTGTGTCCGCAGATGTCACCGATCCACTTTTCACTGATTGAGCCAGCCTTCCAGGAAGCAGGCTACAAACTGGAAGTACTGAAAAATGATAACAAGCATGCAGTTGACATGGGCCTTAAATATGTAAACAATGATGCCTGCTATCCGTCTCTGATGGTAGTTGGACAGATCATGGAGGCTATCCTTTCCGGCAAATATGACACCGACCACCTGGCTGTCATTATTTCGCAGACCGGTGGCGGATGCCGTGCTTCCAACTATATCGGATTTATCCGCCGTGCTCTTAAAAAAGCCGGTTACGGACATATCCCTGTTATTTCAATCAACTTAAGCGGGCTTGAAAGCAATCCTGGATTCAAGATCACCCTTCCACTTGTACTGAAAGGTGTGTATGGTCTGATATTTGGTGATCTCTTCATGCGCTGCCTGTACCGTGTCCGCCCATATGAAGCTGTTCCAGGCTCTGCCAATACCATGCATAAGAAATGGGAAAAGACAGTTATCGAATTTATCAAGAAAGGTTATCCAAGCAGACACGAGTTTAAGCGTCTCTGCCGCCAGATCGTAGAAGATTTTGATTCTCTTCCATTAAAAGATGTCAAAAAGCCACGTGTCGGAGTTGTCGGAGAAATCCTTGTTAAATTCCTTCCAGCTGCCAATAACTACCTGGTAGATCTTCTTGAACAGGAAGGTGCCGAAGCCGTGGTTCCGGATCTGACCGACTTCCTGCTCTACTGCTTCTACAATACAAACTTTAAAGCAGAACATCTCGGCATGAAGAAATCAACCGCCCGCATGGGTAATCTCGGAATCAAGGCTCTGGAATGGTTCCGCAAGCCTGCCGTTGATGCATTAAAAGCAAGTAAACGCTTTGATCCACCATCACATATTGAACACCTGGCTTCGATGGCAAAAGAAATTGTTTCTCTTGGAAACCAGACCGGTGAAGGATGGTTCCTTACCGGAGAAATGCTGGAGCTGATCCACAGCGGTGCACCAAACATTGTCTGCACACAGCCTTTCGCCTGTCTGCCAAACCACGTAGTCGGGAAAGGTGTTATTAAAGAACTGCGCCGCCGTCATCCGGAATCCAACATCGTTGCAATCGATTATGATCCGGGAGCAAGCGAAGTAAACCAGCTGAACCGCATCAAACTGATGCTTTCGACTGCGCAGAAGAAGATGTAAGACTTTTGGATATGTAAAAATAATAGGTTCTAATGGGACGACCAGAGGAATCCAAAATATTCCCCACGCATTGAGTGGCACTAACCATTCCGTTCAAGCCTCTTGGGGCGGGGATCGTGTTCAGCAAAGGCTTCCACGATTCCTGAGTCTTGGACTCCATAGTGCAAATGCATGTGTGGCGAATATTTTGGATTCCTCTGGTCTGTGTATTGGTAACTTTTTTTACATATGCAAAAGTTTTTTGGATGGTGAGAACTAGGATTTAGGAAATTGCAGGACTTTCTTTTGTAAAATCGACCACACAACCTTTATTTAAAAAAACAGCGGACTCCTTTTCGGGAAAATCCACTGTTTTTCACATATATTAAGCTTCTTCGACTTCTACTTTTTCGCCAAGAATTTTATCAATACTTACCAGTTTTACGCTGAGTACGAATACCTGTGCTGCAACTTCCAGTTCTTCTGGTGTCGGGAAGGACGGTGCAATTCGGATATTGCTGTCTTTTGGATCCTTTCCGTATGGGAAGGTTGCTCCCGCTTTTGTCAAGATCAGTCCGGCTTCTTTTGCTTTTGCTACGATTGCTTTTGCACATCCATCCAACGCATCGAAGGAAATGAAGTATCCTCCTCGCGGTGCCATCCAGGAACCAACCTCAAGTCCGCCAAGCTCACTTTTCAGTACACTTAATACGGTGTCAAATTTCGGTCTTAAGATATCTGCATGTTTCTTCATATGCTGAACCATTCCATGGATATCACCGAAGAAACGCGCATGTCTGAGCTGGTTTAATTTATCATGACCGATGGTCTGTACGGACATCATCTTGCGGATTTCCGCAAGGTTTTCATCGGATGCTGCAATTGCTGCAATACCAGAACCCGGGAAGCTGATCTTGGAAGTAGAACCGAATTTGTAAACCATGTTCGGATGTCCTTCTTTTTTACATTCCATCAAAATCTCGATCAGATAATCCTGTTTATCCTCATACAAATGATGGATTCCATATGCATTATCCCAGAAAATACGGAAATCTTCTGCCGCTGGATTTAATTTCGCAAAACGGTGTACGGTTTCATCAGAATAAGTGATTCCCTGTGGGTTAGAATATTTCGGTACACACCAGATACCTTTTACAGCCGGATCATTCTCCACATACTGCTCTACCAGATCCATATCCGGTCCATCCGACGTCATTGGAATATTGATCATCTCAATTCCAAAATGTTCGGTGATTGCAAAATGTCTGTCATATCCAGGTACCGGGCAAAGGAATTTTACCTTGTCAAGCTTTGCCCAAGGGGTGCTTCCCATGATACCATGTGTCATCGCTCTTGCAACAGTATCATACATTACGTTCAGGCTGGAGTTACCAAAGATGATAATATTGTCCTTCGGTACTTCCATCATATCAGAAAGAAGCTGTTTTGCTTCTTTGATTCCGTCGATCACTCCATAGTTACGGCAATCTACTCCTTCTTCGCAGACAAGATCTGATGTGCTCTTAAGTACATCCATCATCCCCATAGAAAGATCAAGCTGTGCTTTGGACGGTTTACCTCTGGACATATCCAGTTTCAGACCTTTTCCTTTAACATCTTCAAATTCTTTTTCCAGTCTGCTCTTTAATTCAAGCAGTTCTTCTCTACTCATATCTCTATATGCAGTCATCTTGAAAACCTCCCATAATCATCAACTAATCATTGTGTGTTTCCTGCCGTACTTTATACTTCCGAAATCTGCCATCTGCAGTTTCTTTCAGCTGTTTTGACAACATCAAAACTCACTACAAGTAGTAAGTATATAGGAAAAATGATTTTTCGTCAACCAATTCTTGCATATAAATATGACATATCGTGATTTTTGTTGATTTAAATGTGTTTTTTTGAATTTTTGTTTTTCATTTCATGCATTTTTCCATTTCGATGCTTTTCAAAAAGAGTAGATCAGATTTATATGCAGCATATTTTCTTTTCTCCTGCAGTATGTTTTGCTCTTCTGACAATCGAGTAGGCTGACTCCTACTCGATTCGTATACTTTGTACACCATCTCGCTTAACAGCCAGGTGATGTACATTCGTCAAGTACAGATTCTTGTGCAAGCACAACTCTGTACTTGGCTCATCGTATACACAAAACACCCGGAACCATTTTCATGATTCCGGGCAAATATATTTACTATTTTACTAATAATGATTTTCCAGTCATATCTGCTGGCTGCTGCATTCCCATCAGCTCGATCAGCGTCGGAGCGATGTCTGCAAGGCATCCGCCTTCACGAAGCTTATATGCAGGATCTGCATTTACAAGAATGAACGGAACCGGGTTCGTTGTATGAGCGGTAAATGGTTCTCCTGTCTCTTCATCGATCAGCTGTTCTGCATTTCCGTGGTCAGCGCAGATAAACATCTGTCCACCAACTTCTTTCACTGCATCAACTGCTTTTCCTACACATTCATCAACAGCTTCAATTGCTTTGATCACTGCTGCTTCTACACCGGTATGACCAACCATATCCGGGTTAGCAAAGTTGATTACGATCACATCGTACTTATCAGCCTTGATTGCATCTACAAGCTTGTCACATACTTCATATGCGCTCATTTCCGGCTTCAAGTCGTAAGTTGCAACCTTTGGAGATTTGACAAGGATTCTGTCCTCGCCCTTGTTCGGTTCTTCTACTCCGCCGTTGAAGAAAAACGTAACATGTGCATATTTTTCTGTCTCAGCGATTCTTGCCTGTGTCATGTTGTTTGCTGCAAGGAATTCGCCAAATGTATTCGTGATGCCTTCTTTTACAAATGCAACCATTTTATTTGGAATTGTCTCATCATACTCTGTAAAACATACATAAGTTGTCTTGATACGTTCTCCTCTGTCAAATCCGTCAAAATCATCCGCACAGAATGTTCTGGTGATTTCTCTTGCTCGATCCGGGCGGAAATTAAAGAAGATCACAGAATCTCCGTCTTTTACAGTTGCAACCGGTGTACCGTTTTTTGTCACTACAAATGGTACTACGAATTCGTCAGTTACTTCTTTGTCGTAAGAAGCCTGGATTCCTTCTGTTGCTGATGCTGCTGTGTCACCTTCGCCGCGTGTAAGTGCTGCGTATGCTTTTTCTACACGGTCCCAACGGTTGTCACGGTCCATTGCATAGTAACGTCCGGAAACACTTGCAACTTCACCTACACCGATTTCTTTCATCTTTGCTTCTAACTGTTCAACATATTCTTTTCCAGATGCCGGAGGTGTATCACGTCCGTCAAGGAAGCAGTGAACATATACTTTGTCCAGCCCCTGTCTCTTTGCAAGTTCCAAAATTCCATAAATATGTGTAATGTGACTGTGTACACCACCATCAGATACCAGTCCCATCAGATGAAGAGCTGTACCGTTCTTCTTCGCATTTTCACAGGCTGCAAGAAGTGCCTTATTTTCAAAGAAATCACCATCAGCGATTGCTTTTGTGATCTTGGTGAGCTCCTGGTAAATAATACGTCCTGCACCCATATTCATATGACCTACTTCCGAGTTACCCATCTGACCGTCCGGAAGTCCTACAGCAAGTCCGCTTGCATTTCCTTTTACAAACGGATATTCAGCCATTAATTTATCCATAACCGGTGTGTTTGCCTCTGCAATACCGTTGCCTTTCTTTTCATCTCTCAGACCGTAACCGTCTAAGATCATCAAAACTGTTGGTTTTTTACTCATCGTCTTACACTCCTTCATTTTGTCTTAAAGCGTTTGATTTCTCTTTCAGTTAAATATTGTACATGATTTTATATATGCTTGCAAGCACTTGTTAAAACTTTGACAGCTGAAAAACGCAGGCATTTCTGCCTGCGCCTTGGTATAATTGACTATTTCCAGTTTACAATCTTACCAAAATCTGGTTTTAAAGAAGCACCACCTACAAGTCCACCATCGATATCCGGCTGAGCGAATAATTCCGGTGCTGTAGCTGCATTTACAGATCCGCCGTACTGAATACGGATTGCTTCTGCTGTAGCTTCATCATAAACTTCAGCGATACATTCACGGATAGCTTTGCAAACCTCCTGAGCCTGCTCTGTTGTAGCTGTCTTACCGGTTCCGATTGCCCAGATTGGCTCATAAGCGATAACTGCTGTCTTAGCCTGATCTGCTGTTACATTCTGGAATCCAACTTTAACCTGCTGACGGATGAAGTCCATTGTCACACCCTGTTCACGCTGTTCAAGAGTTTCTCCACAGCACATGATCGGTGTAAGTCCATGTTCAAATGCTTTCAGCATCTTTTTGTTCACAGTCTCGTTTGTCTCTGCGAAGTATTCTCTTCTTTCAGAGTGTCCGAGAACAACATATTTAACACCAGCATCTGTAAGCATGTTCGGAGAGATTTCTCCTGTGTATGCACCTTTTTCTTCAAAGTACATATTCTCTGCTCCGACCTGGATGTTGCTTCCTTTTGCAGCTTCTACAACCGGAATGATATCGATTGCCGGTACGCAGAATACCACGTCAGCCTCTTCTGTCACAACCAGAGATTTGAGTGTATTCACAAGCTCTACTGCCTCTGAAGGTGTCATATTCATTTTCCAGTTACCTGCAATAATTTTCTTTCTTGCCATTGCAATAATCTCCCTTATTTTATCTTAATTACAGACGCTGCTTATTTATCGTTAGCAGCTGCTACACCTGGCAGTTCCTTACCTTCAAGGAATTCAAGGGAAGCTCCGCCACCCGTAGAGATGTGAGTCATCTTGTCGCCGTATCCGAGCTGGTTAACTGCTGCTGCCGAATCACCACCACCGATGATTGTTACTGCATCTGTCTCAGCAAGTGCTTTTGCGACTTCTTCTGTTCCTTTTGCAAAGTTCGGCATCTCGAATGCACCCATAGGTCCGTTCCATACAACTGTCTTTGCATCTTTTACAGCGTCAGCATAGATCTTGATTGTCTCTGGTCCGATGTCAAGTCCTTCCCATCCTTCCGGAATTTCGCCAGCTTTAACAACTTTGATATTTGCATCATTTGAAAAATCATCTGCAATTACGTTGTCTACCGGAAGAAGGAGTTTTACGCCTTTGTCTTTAGCTTTCTGAATCATGTTCAGTGCATATTCACAGTAATCTTCTTCAAGAAGAGATTTTCCAACGGTTCCGCCCTGTGCTTTGCTGAATGTATAAGACATACCTCCACCAATGATCAGAGTGTCTACTTTATCGATCAGGTTTTCGATTACAGAAATCTTGCTTGAAACTTTAGCTCCACCAAGGATTGCAACGAACGGTCTTTCCGGATTGTTTACTGCATTTCCAAGGAAATCGATTTCTTTCTGCATAAGATATCCTACAACTGCTGTATCAACATATTTGGTAACACCAACGTTAGAGCAGTGTGCACGATGAGCTGTTCCGAATGCATCGTTTACGAATACATCACAAAGAGAAGCGAGTTCCTTAGAGAATTCATCTCCGTTCTTTGTTTCTTCTGCTCTGTAACGTGTATTTTCAAGAAGGATTACCTCTCCATCTTTCATAGCTTCAACTGCTGCTTTTGCATTTGGTCCTACTACTTCAGGATCTGCTGCGAATTTTACTTCCTGTCCGAGAAGTTCTGAAAGTCTTACTGCAACCGGTGCAAGAGAAAGCTCCGGTTTCGGTTCTCCCTTCGGTTTACCAAGATGTGAGCAGAGGATTACTTTTCCTCCGTCAGCGATCAGTTTCTTGATTGTAGGAAGTGCTGCAACAAGACGGTTCTCGTCTGTGATCTTTCCATCGATCAGCGGTACGTTAAAATCGCATCTTACAAGGACTTTTTTCCCTTTTACATTGATATCATCTACAGATTTTTTGTTAAGCATAATCCTGCCTCCTGTTTACATTTCGTTTAAATGGAATGTGCCGGGCACATTTCCGTGCTGAGCGCAGTTGCTTGCGACAATCTGCGTTTTCACACGAATACACATCTTGGGCACATAGTGCCTTTTATTTAGCAGGAAGCTCCATCAGAATTTCCTGTTAAATAAAAGAGCCCGGTCCATGTAGACCGGACCCTTGCTTGAGTCTAACTCTGGAATATTCCAGTAAGAATCAATTCAGCCTGTCCAAACAAACGTTACGGATTAAAGTAATGTTCCGAAGTGTTTGATTGTTCTTACCATCTGGCTTGTGTAAGAGTTTTCATTGTCATACCAAGAAACAACCTGTACTTCTGTTGTTCCGTTGTCAAGCGGAAGTACCATTGTCTGAGTAGAATCGAAGAGAGAACCAAATCTCATTCCTACGATATCGCTAGAAACGATCTGATCTTCGTTGTATCCGAATGATTCGTTAGAAGCTGCTTTCATAGCTGCGTTGATCTGTTCTACAGTAACTTCACCTTCAACTACTGCTGTAAGGATTGTTGTAGATCCTGTAGGGGTTGGTACACGCTGTGCAGATCCGATAAGTTTTCCGTTAAGTTCCGGAATAACAAGTCCGATTGCTTTTGCTGCTCCTGTGCTGTTAGGAACGATGTTTACTGCTGCTGCACGAGATCTTCTCAGATCACCTTTTCTCTGTGGTCCGTCAAGAGTCATCTGATCACCTGTGTAAGCATGGATTGTGCACATGATACCAGATTTGATCGGTACAAGATCATTAAGAGCCTTAGCCATTGGTGCAAGACAGTTTGTTGTACAAGAAGCTGCAGAAATGATTGCGTCATCTTTTGTAAGCTGTGTATGGTTTACATTGTAAACGATTGTAGGAAGGTCATTTCCTGCCGGTGCAGAAATGATAACGTGTTTAGCACCTGCATCGATATGTGCCTGAGCTTTTGCTTTAGATGTGTAGAATCCTGTACATTCAAGAACTACATCTACTCCGATTTCTCCCCATGGAAGTTCAGCTGCATTAGCTTTAGCGTAGATTTTGATTTCTTTTCCGTCTACTGTGATGGAGTCTTCTCCAGCAGATACTTTATCAGCTAATTCATATTTTCCCTGTGTTGAATCATATTTTAATAAGTGAGCCAGCATCTTAGGAGATGTTAGGTCGTTGATTGCTACGATCTCAAATCCCTCTGCTCCAAACATCTGTCTGAATGCAAGACGTCCAATACGTCCAAATCCATTGATTGCTACTTTTACTGCCATGATTTAGTCCTCCTAAAGATAAATTGTATTACTGTATATAACAGTTACATTTTTCTTGATAAATCTTATCATTGTTTAAGATTTATCAACTGTAATTTATTGTACTAAATTCAGAACAAAAATTCAATCCCCTTTTTTCACTTTATTTTTCTGAAAACCGGGGCCCTTTTTATGAATTCTGCATAATATTTAAAACCACATGCTTCGAGAATATTGTCAACTATGTTAAAATCATACCCTACATGCTCTGGTTTATGTGCATCTGCGCCGACGGTGATGATCTCTCCCCCCAGCTTTTTGTATCTTTTTAACACATCCGGATGCGGGTGTGCAAAAGGAAGGCCATACTTCAGTCCTGCCGTATTGACTTCCAGCCCTTTTCCGTGTTCGATAAGATACCGCAGGATTTCATCTATTTCATCCGCAAATCTGCCGTAAGAATATTCCTGTTCCCGATGTTTTCCATAGCGTACCACATAATCCAGATGTCCGAGCACATCAAAATCCGCTACAGCCCTGATATCGGCTATTGTCTCCTGAAGTGCCATCCGGTAGGCCTCTTCATCCGAAATCCCCTCAAAGAACTCAGGATAATAAGGATCCTTCCCACCAACCACATGCATGGATCCGATCACAAAATCATACGGATTTGCCGCGGTAAATGCTTTTGCTTTCTTCGCAAGGTGTGGCTGAAGTCCAAACTCCACACCGATCCGGATATCCAGCTTCTCTTTATACTTTTCCTTCAGTGCTCCAAGCTCTTTAAAATAGGTTTCCGGATCAAACACAAATTCAATATCATCACAAAAATAATCAATATCTTCATGATCCGTAAAACAGATTGCTTCCAGTCCTTTATCGATTGCTGCAAGAACCATATCTTCCGGTTTTGCCTCTGAATCTCCGGAAAAATAAGTGTGCATATGGCAGTCCGCTCTCATAATTTTTCCTCCTTGTCATTCTTCATGTGTAAATCCACCCGGCTTTCCCGCAAATCATTTGTTGGATTGCAGTACGGTCCCAATATACCAAAAAGCAGAACAATTCTGAGCTATCCCAGAATTGTTCCGCCTCCAAGTACATAATCTCCATCATACAGTACCAGTGCCTGCCCCGGTGTAACCGCTCTCTGCGGTGTCTCAAAGATGCACTCTATCTCATCTTCTCCCGTTTTGCGGACTGTGCACCAGTCCCCTTTATGGTTGTATCTGATTTTGGCAAATACGCGCATCTCACCTTCCAGATCCTCTACTGTCATAAAGTTCAGCTTATTTGCACGGACCCGCGTCGTCATCAGATCTTCATTCGTCCCTATCACAACTTCATTCGTATCCGGACGGATCTCAAGCACGAATGCCTGATACCCAAGAGAAAGTCCAAGTCCTTTTCTCTGTCCGATCGTATAGTGGATGATTCCTTTATGCCGTCCCAGGATCTTTCCGTCCGGTGTTACAAAATTACCTTCCGGGATTTTCTGGTCACTTTCTTCTTCAATAAAAGATGCATAATCGTCATCGGATACAAAACAGATATCCTGACTGTCCGGTTTGTTCGCAATCAGCAATCCGATCTCTTTTGCGATCTCGCGGATCTGGTCTTTTTCGTATTCACCGACAGGCATCAGCGTTCTTCTCAGCTGATCCTGGGTAAGATTATAAAGCGCATAGGTCTGGTCTTTTGACCAGGTTGCCGAATGCCGGATCGCATAGCGTCCGTTCGGCAACTGTTCTACTCTCGCATAGTGACCTGTTGCAATATAGTCTGCTCCGATCTCCATGCTCCGTGTAAGAAGAGATTCCCATTTTACATAACGGTTACACGCAATGCACGGATTTGGTGTCCGGCCATGCAAATATTCATCCACAAAATAATCGATTACCTTCTCCTGAAAATCCTTCTTGAAATTCATCACATAATACGGAATCCCGATCTGTGCCGCAACTTTTCTGGCATCATCTACCGCGCTGAGTCCACAGCATCCGCCGTTTTCTTCCTGTATTTTCGATTCTTCGTCCTGCCAGATCTGCATCGTCACACCGATCACATCATATCCCTGTTCTTTCAGAAGATATGCCGCTACCGATGAGTCGACACCACCTGACATTCCGACTACCACTTTCTTTTTTGCCATTCTCTTTTCTCCTGCAGAAAATTCTAATACTCTTCCTCTTCTGCTTCTTCACCTTCACTGATATCGTTCTTCGGCTTCTGGAGTCCTTCGATCTTGATCCCGTGCTTCTCTGCATAATCCCACAGCGCTGCATGGATTGCCTCCTCTGCCAGTAAAGAACAGTGTACCTTAACCGGCGGCAGTCCGTCAAGTGCTTCCATAACGGCTTTGTTTGTTACCTGCATTGCTTCTGAAATATGTTTTCCCTTTACAAGTTCTGTTGCCATACTGCTTGTTGCAACAGCCGCGCCACATCCGAATGTCTTAAATTTTACATCATTAATAATTCCGTTATCATCAATATCAAGGTAGATTCTCATGATATCACCACATTTGGCGTTACCAACAGTACCCACTCCGCTTGCGTTCTCGATTTCTCCCATATTACGTGGATGCTGAAAATGATCCATTACTTTCTCTGTATACATTGTAAATTCCTCCTAAAGCTGTATTTTCTATCGAATTATTTATTCTGTTTTTTTGCAAAATCTTCATAAAGCGGTGACATTCCGCGTAAATCGCTTACGATTGTCTTAAGCTGATCTACTACATAATCAATGTCTTCTTTTGTGATCTCTTCATTCAGAGTCAGGCGCAGAGATCCATGCGCAATCTCGTGCGGCAGTCCGATTGCAAGAAGTACATGGGATGGATCAAGAGATCCGGATGTACATGCAGATCCACTGGATCCGCAAATTCCTGCCATATCAAGACGGATCAGCATAGATTCGCCCTCAATGAAACGGAAGCAGAAGTTTGCGTTATTTGGCAGACGGTCTGTCGGATGTCCGTTCAGCTTGGTGTACGGGATTTCTTCCATCACACGTTTAATCAGATAATCTCTCATCTCGCGCTCTTTTGCTGTACGTTCTTCCATCGTAGCGATAGCACGTTTTGTTGCTGTACCGATTCCAACAATACCCGGAACATTTTCTGTACCTGCACGACGTTTTCTTTCCTGTGCCCCACCATGAACGAAGGAACGGATTTTCACGCCTTTTCTGATATAGAGGAATCCGATTCCTTTTGGTCCGTTCAGCTTGTGTCCGCTGGCACTTAACATATCAATATGACATTCATCTACATTGATCGGGACCTGTCCGAAAGCCTGTACGGCGTCTGTGTGGAACAGGATACCATGTTTGTGGGCGATCTCACCGATCTCTTTGATCGGTTCAATTGTTCCGATCTCGTTGTTTGCATACATTACAGAGATCAGGATGGTATCCGGGCGGATTGCTGCTTCCACATCTGCCGGATTTACTTTTCCGTATTCATCCACATCAAGATAAGTCACTTCAAACCCACGCTCTTCCAAATAAGCTGCTGTATGCAGGATCGCATGATGTTCGATCTTGGTTGTGATAATATGTTTTCCTTTATTCTGATAAGCCTCAGCGGTTGCTTTGAGTGCCCAGTTGTCAGACTCTGATCCGCCGGCTGTAAAATAAATTTCGTTGCTCTTTGCACCGAGTGCGTTTGCGATTCTTTCTCTCTGTTCTGCCACAACATCTTTGTTATGGGATGCGAAGCTGTAGATCGCAGAAGGATTGCCATACTGCTCTGTAAAATATGGCAGCATTGCTTCCAGAACTTCTGGTGCAGTTTTTGTTGTTGCTGCGTTATCCAAATAAATTAATTTACTCATCTTTTTGTCCTTCTTTCTTTATTTCTTTATTCATTTCCACAAGGGTATTTATCATAATACTGTCTACCGTCTGTGCCATGCTTTCATTGACTTTCTTCCAGACATATTTCGTGATACAGCTGCCCTGGATCTCGCAGCTGTCTTCCGAATGAAGTGCTGCACAAGTCGCAGGTTCCAGGTCTCCTTCAAGTGCTCTGAGTACATCACCAACAGAAACTTCCGCCGCATCCTTTGCCAGCCGATATCCTCCTCCCGCTCCACGGATACTCTTGACGAGACCTGCCTTTTTCAGCTTCGCCATGAGCTGTTCCAGATATCGTTCCGATATCTCCTGCCTGGCTGATATACTGCTGATGGAAACCGGTTCTTCTGCGCCATAACACGCAAGATCGATAAAGGCGCGCAAACCATAACGACCCTTCGTTGAGATCTTCAATCCATCACCTTCTCTTTATTTTTTATATCCCACTGTTTTACTAGGATTTCTTGCAAATTGAGGATATCACCTCTGTTATGTTCTGTCAAGGCTCTTTCTTGCATATATTTTAAAACAAAAATGCCTTTGGAGCTGCTATGTCACAAAAACATTTTCTCCTGAAAGGAACTTTTATCCTTACTGTAGTCGGCATTCTCACCCGTGTAATGGGATTTTTTTACCGTATTTTTCTCAGCAGATCTTTCCCTGCAGAAGAAATCGGTCTGTATCAGCTGATTTTCCCTGTCTACACACTTGCTTATGCTGCAACTTCAGCAGGGATCGAGACGGCTCTGGCGCGCCTGGTTGCCGCCTCTTCTGCAAAAAAGCAGTCTGCAAAAGCTTATTCTTACCTGAAAGCAGCACTGCTTTGTTCTCTTTTTCTTTCCATCTGCTGTCTTTTTCTGTTGCAGAAAAATGCTGTTTTCCTCACCACAGTCATACTTGGTGATCCCCGATGCGCCTCTCTCATCTTCCTGATAGCATATGCACTTCCATTTGCAGCTCTGCACAGTTGCAGCTGTGGTTACTTTCTGGGGCTCAAGCAGATCCGGCTTCCTGCCCTCTCCCAATTATTTGAACAGCTGGTCCGGATCTTTTTTGTTATCTTCCTCTATACAGCCGATGCTCATACCGCTTTTACACCATCTGTCGCAATTGCTGTCCTCGGAATTGTCGGTGGTGAAATTGCAGCCACTTTTCTTTGCATCCATAAGCTCAGAACTGCCGGGCAACCTTTCTCCCCACACCGGGAGCCGGCTCTTTCTGCTGTTCCTCCCCTGCTTTTTTCTGCCCTTCCACTGACCGCAAGCAGAGTCCTTTTGAATCTTTTTCAGAGTCTGGAAGCAATTTCTATTCCTCTTGCCCTGCAAAAGTATGGAATGAGTATCTCCGCTTCTCTTAGCACCTACGGAATTCTGACCGGAATTGCCCTTCCCTGCATTTTATTTCCATCTGCCCTCACCAATTCCATCTCCACAATGCTCCTCCCCGAAGTTGCCAGTATGCCGGATGCTCAGAAAAAGCATGCTCTTCCGCAGCTTTTACGGAAAGTTATTTTTTTCTGCCTGTTTCTTGGTTTTGCCTGCCTGCTATTTTTCTTTATCGCATCCGGCTTTATCAGCAGACGGATCTTTCATACACCAGAAGCCGGAAATTATATCTTAACACTAGCATTTATCTGTCCTTTTCTTTATAGTAACACCGCACTGATCAGTGTGTTAAATGGTCTGGATCTTGCCGGAAAAACTTTTCTGATCAATCTGTTTACCCTGGCAGTACGAATCTGTGGTGTTCTGTTTCTGATTCCGCAGTTCGGGATTCTTGGCTATCTGTGGGCACTGCTTGCAAGCCAGCTTCTTACATTTGGCTGCTGCATGTTTCTCCTGATAAAACAAGGGCGATAAAAAACGGCAGAAAGTCCTCTTTACCGAATTGTTCAGTAAGAGGGATTTCTGCCATTTTCTATCACCTGACGCTAAAATGTGGCGAACACATTCTTGCTATGTAAGAACCTTCACAAACCAGCGGACAATCTCGGGGTTTAAATATACCTCAGACAAAATTCCCGCCACGATCATCATAACAGTAAATCCTGTTTTTGTTCCATTCCATTCACTTTGCGGATAACGATAATAATACCGGATCAATAGAAGATATGCCGGTACATAAAAAATATATTGCGGGAAAATACCGGCAATACACAACAGCATTCCGCAAAGGCCCATCCTTAAAACTGCCGCCACAGACAGTATCCCGGCTGCAAAGCCTGTCCAAAGGAGGATTCCGGCTGCTGTCAGTCTGCGAAACCCCAGATTTGCCACACAGACCGCTAACGCCAGAGGCATCACTCTCCATCTGAGCAGGTACCACAGGTAATCTTCATTTATGATTTTCACCTGTGTATACTGATTTAGAAAATATTCATGGAAAATTCCAGTCATCGTAACATAATTTTTCGCAATAAAATTAGCATATAAGATACCCATTCCAAAACCGATCAGATATAGCATGGGCAGCTGATATTTCTTCCGATAAAATTCCACATTCCGGCCTCCAATAATTTCACATAGTTCATTATATGACCGGAGTTGTCAATTATGCGTTCACTTTATCTGTTATACTTTGCATCATAGGCAAGGATAGCAGCTACAGTCTTGGAATCTTCAATCTTTCCTTCAAAGATCATCTGCTTTAATTCTTCAACCGTATGTGCCTCTACATTCACAAATTCATTCTCATCCAGATGCTGATGGGTACGGATCAGGTTTCGTGCAACATAAACTTCGATTTTTTCGTTGCAAAGTGCTACAGTTGTTCGAAGCGTGATCAGCCATTCCAGATCATCACTGTGATATCCGGTCTCTTCTTCCAATTCTCTTGCTGAACAGTCTCGTCCCGGTTCATCCGCTTGGTCCAGCCCTCCTGCCGGAAGCTCCAGTGTAAAGCGGTCCAGTGCATTCCGGTACTGTCTTACCATCAGGAGTCTGCCGTCATCCATCACAGGTATCACAGCAGCAGCCCCTTTGTGGTGGATATAGTCCCACACCTCATGATTTCCATTGGAAAACTCCATATAATCTTTGTATACATCAACAATTGTTCCCTGATATACCCTTTCTCTTTTTACACGTTTGATTTCTTTTTTCATCCGTTTTCCTCTTCCTTTTCACACAACTATGAGAAACACGCTCCGTGAGTTTCTCAAGTTATCGCGGCAGTCGCCAAGTCTCGTGCAAGCGCGGACTTTGGCTCGTTGCTCGCGTAAATTAAATACAGCCATCCAAAAGACCGAATCTTTTGGACGGCTGTCGTTTTCTGATTATCGTGTTATTTAGCATAATCTGTAACACGGGATTCCCGGATTACATTTACTTTAATCTGACCTGGATATTCCAATTCATATTCAATCTGTTTTGAAATATCTCTTGCCAGCAATACCATATCATCATCAGATACTTGTTCTGGAACTACCATTACGCGAATCTCTCTACCCGCCTGAATAGCAAATGACTTCTCAACCCCTTTAAACTGGTTGGTAATATCTTCTAACTGTTTTAATCTGTTTGTGTATGTCTCCAAGGTTTCTCTTCTTGCACCTGGTCTTGCAGCCGAAATCGCATCTGCTGCCTGAACAACGCCTGCAATCAGAGACTGTGGTTCTACATCACCATGATGTGCTTCTACCGCGTTGATAATAAGCGGCGACTCTTTGTATTTTCTACAAAGGTCTACACCAATCTGAACATGTGAACCTTCTACATCGTGATCGATCGATTTACCGATGTCATGTAAAAGACCTGCACGCTTTGCGATACGGACATCCAGCCCGATCTCGCCCGCAAGCAATCCGGATAGCTGAGCAACCTCGATTGAATGCTTCAGTGCATTCTGACCGTAGCTCGTTCTGAACTTCATACGTCCAAGAAGACGAATCAGTTCTGGATGGATGCCGTGTACACCAACTTCAAGTGCTGCTGCCTCTCCTTCTTCGCGCATCATAGTCTCTACTTCTTTCTGCGCTTTTTCAACCATCTCTTCAATTCTTGCAGGATGGATTCGTCCATCTACGATCAAACGCTCCAGTGCAATTCTTGCCACTTCTCTTCGGATTGGATCAAATCCGGAAAGAACAACTGCCTCCGGAGTATCATCAATAATAAGCTCTACTCCTGTCAGTGTCTCAAGAGTACGGATATTCCGTCCCTCTCGTCCGATAATTCTACCCTTCATCTCGTCACTTGGAAGCTGAACTACCGAGATCGTAGTTTCAGCCACATGATCTGCCGCACATCTCTGGATTGCGGTGACAACATACTCTTTCGCCTTCTTGTCAGCCTCTTCCTTTGCACGTGTTTCAAGCTCTTTCACCATCTTGGCAGTGTCATGTTTCACATCTTCTTCAACAGTTTTTAATAGATAATCCTTTGCCTGTTCGGAGGTAAGTCCTGAGATTCTTTCTAGTTCCTGTACTCTTTTCTGGCTGAGTTCTTCAACTTCAGCCTCCCGCTGCTTCATCGCTGTCTCTTTTGCAGTAAATGCAGTCTCTCTCTGCTCAATTGCCGCAGATCTCTTATCCAGAGATTCTTCTTTTGAAAGTACACGCTTTTCATAACGCTGAAGTTCAGCTCTGCGTTCCTTAGTCTCTTTTTCAAGTTCATTCTTTGTCTTGATGGACTCTTCCTTTACTTCCAAAAGTGCTTCCTTCTTCTTTGTCTCTGCTGTCTTCAAAGCATCATCAATAATTTCTCTTGCTTTTACATCAGCGTTCCCAATTTTAGAATTTGCATCGTTCTTCAACTTGGAAACAGTAACAAAATAAGTAACCGGCATTACTACTATAAGCGTAACAACTACAGCAATAATTATAGGTATCAGCACAGGAGCACCTCCTTATTTAGTTTTCATTGTACAAATACAACACTTAAATTCTATACTGTTTTCACAAATATGTCAAGCATTCCAATCGCAAACTTGTATTACTTGACGGATATCTTCGTAACGAAATCCTTTCCGCACCAAATATCCATATATTTTCTGCTTTTCTTTCGGATCTGTACAGGCAAAGTCCCAGTGTTTTTTGCGAAGAAGCTCCCGGATTGCTTCCTGATCGGAATGCTCTTCATACATCTCTTCCATGATCTCTTCTGCCCGGTTCATATCCACGCCCTTCTGTCTCAGAAGGGCATAAATCTCCCGTCTGCTCTTTTTATCTTTCCTGCTGTCTATAAAGTTCCGAATGTAGGCGTCATCATTGATATATCCAAATGATTTCACATAGGCAATCGCCGCTTCGGTGATCTCCGATGGATAGCCGCCCAGCTTTAATTTATCTCTGAGTTGGGATTCAGTTCTTGCCATGTCATTCAGCAGGTGCATCGCACGAAGCTTTGCCCGCTTCAAAAGGACTTCTTTGATCTTTGCATAAGTATCCTCTGTCAATTCACACTCTTCTTTCAGGTGAAAACGGGACAGTTCGCCTTTGTAAACCACAAAGGCGAACTGCTCATCAACAGATACCCGATACTTTGTCTTTGTAACTGGCTCGATTCGGGTAATTCTCATCATATGTTTTATTCTTCCTCATCCATCACTTCTTCAGCATCTGCCGGAGCAGCCTGTGCCGGTTCTTCTGCTTCCTGCCCTTCTGCACCGATTCCGTAATGCGCACGGACTTTTTCTTCAATCTCTTCCATAATCTCCGGATGTGTTGTCAGATAAGACTTTGCATTCTCACGTCCCTGACCGATCTTTTCTCCGTTGTATGCATACCATGCACCACTCTTATTGACCAGATCAATCTTCGTCGCAAGATCCAGGATATCTCCTTCTCTGGAAATTCCTTTTCCGAACATGATATCAAATTCTGCTTCCTTGAACGGAGGTGCAATTTTATTCTTCACGATCTTCACGCGGACATGGTTACCAACCATCTCTCCGCCCTGCTTCAGAGTCTCAGTTCTGCGGACATCCATACGGACAGATGAATAGAACTTCAGTGCCCGTCCACCCGTTGTTGTCTCCGGATTACCGAACATAACGCCAACCTTCTCACGCAGCTGGTTGATAAAGATTACAACACAGTTTGATTTACTGATAACCGGTGTCAGCTTTCTGAGTGCCTGTGACATCAGTCTTGCCTGCAGACCTACATGTGTATCACCCATATCACCCTCAATCTCCTGCTTCGGAACAAGTGCTGCAACAGAATCGACTACGATAATGTCAATCGCACCGGAACGTACCATTGTCTCAGTAATCTCCAATGCCTGATCTCCGCTGTCTGGCTGTGAAATATAAAGTTCATCAATATCTACACCGATATTCTTCGCATATACCGGATCCAGTGCATGCTCTGCATCGATAAATCCCGCAATGCCGCCTCTTTTCTGTACTTCTGCGATCATATGTAATGCAACTGTCGTCTTACCACTTGATTCAGGTCCATAAATTTCAATAATACGTCCTTTCGGAACGCCGCCAACACCAAGTGCCAGATCCAGACTCAAAGAACCGGTCGGAACCGTCTCAACATGCACCTGTGCCGCCGGATCACCCAGCTTCATAACTGCTCCCTTACCAAAATCTTTCTCAAGCTTTGCAATTGCTGCGTCTAATGCTTTCTTTTTATTCTCATCATTCATTGTATTATTCGCCATCATTAATCTCCTTATCCCAGATTCTTCGCCCACGCTCTCCATCGAACGAATGTTTGTTCTGGTTCTATATTAGTACATATGTTCTGGTTTGTCAACTACATTTTTAAATCAGATCCACACGTCTCACCTTCCCCGGAGAAGAAACCGAACCCCTCCCGAAAACCTTTCTCGCCCAGATCCTCAAAGCTTCTGACTCCCCCATCATACCACATCTCCCCCTTCCCCCACAACCAGAACACTTCTTCTCGGAAGCCATTGCTGACATAATTTTCGCATTCGGAGACTCATCGGAATGCCCTGCACAACTAAATCTGTCCGGTTTATTTTATTAAAAGCGCGTCCGTCTTCTATTTTCCCGCAGACCGCCCGTCCTGCAATCTAAAGCTCAAACACCTCAAGATCATCCGGTACAAACAACTTCCCGTGATAGTACTCCCGTCCTTCCCGCGTATAAAGCTCTTTCCTCTCCTTAAGATGCATCTCTTCCGTATGATACAAGATCAGATGCGGAATCTGAAGCTCCTCGGCAAGCTGACATGCTTCTTTCACAGTACTGTGGTGTTTTTCATAAGGCTTGAACTTATCTGCTTCTCCATACAGGCAGAACGCCTCATGGGTCAGCCAGTCGCTGCCTTTCACAAATTCATAATCTTTCTCATTGTACGGTTCGTCACCGCAGCAGGTAAACTTCACTCCGTTCGGAAGCAGCATCGTAAACCCGAACTGCTTTGCCTTCGTGGAAAAAATATCGAAAAAAGTGACCGGACAGCCAAGGATTTCCTTTGTCTCTCCGTGATGCACCGGCACAAAAAGAATCCGGTCATCAAAATATTTCGTCACCTTTTTCTGGATTGTAAGCTCTGCGATCATGCGGATTGATCTTGCCAGCTCTTCATGGCAGTAGATCCGCAGATTCCCCTCATATTTTCCCTGGCCGATCTTCTTCTGCCCGATCATCCGTATCAGCCAGATCACGCCCAGAAGATGATCGATATGTTCATGGGTAATAAAAATATCGTGAATGTCTTCCAGCTGGATCCCGGTGTCTTTTAACACCTTTAAAATACGGTTTCCGCCGCCGGTATCCACCAGAAAATGCCTGTTTCCATCCGAGAGGGCAAAACATGTATTATAGCATTCCGTTACTGTTGCATTTCCCGTTCCAAGTATTGTAAGCTTCATCCGACATTACTCCTGTCTCATTTCAACTACTTCACCTGCACATTTGTAAATACTTCCTCCCGGCACAAATCCTCTCACCGAAGAAAGTGGATAAATATTGGTATGCGGTCCTACTACACTTCCCGGGTTCAGAATGGTTCCACATCCAACTTCTACATGGTCACCCAGCATCGCGCCGAACTTTTTCATACCGGTCTCGATATTTCCTTCCGGCGTCTTTACAACCACCAGTTTTTTATCGGATTTCACATTAGATGTGATAGAACCTGCTCCCATATGTGACTTGTATCCAAGGATTGAATCCCCCACATAATTATAATGTGGAACCTGTACTTTATTGAAGAGGACCACATTTTTCAGCTCGGTAGAATTTCCGACAACTGCCCCTTCTCCTACGATCGCATTTCCACGGATAAACGCACAGTGTCTTACCTCTGCGTCCTTTCCGATGATCGCCGGACCGCCGATAAATGCAGTCGGTGCAACCTTTGCGGATCTGGCAACCCACACATTTTCTCCACGTTTTTCATACTCTTCTTCCGGAAGAGACGCACCCAGTTCCAGGATAAAACTGCTGATTTTCGGAAGTACTTCCCACGGGTAGGTCACTCCTTCAAACAAATCCTTTGCGATCGTCTCTTCCAGCGTATACATTTCTTTAACCGTCATTTCTTTCATTCTTTCTTTCCTTTCGATGCTCTGCCTTTGGTTTCTTTTTTATAAAATGCTGCTGCCCTGTCATAGCAGCTTCTTAACTGATACTGGTTATTCAGTCCCAGTACTCCGTTGGTTCTGCTGACAATAAAATGATCCAGTTTTGTCATATATTCATCCGATGTAATTTCTCCCTCTGCCACATAGTTAAGCCCCTTTTCCCAGCTTGCCGTCAGCTCCGGATTCAGAAGTGAACGGATAGAATTCAACACCACATCATAGATCATTTCTCCAAGAAGCGTCGGTGTGATCACCTGCGTCTTTTTATTCAATGCCAGATATTTGATATTGAAGAGCTTTTTCAGGATCTCCGCCCTGGTCGCACTGGTTCCGATCCCGCTTCCTTTGATCTGCGCACGAAGTTCCTCATCCTCGATCAGCTGACCTGCATTTTCCATCGCAAGGATCATGGAACCGGAATTGTATCTCTTCGGCGGTGAAGTTTCTCCCTCTTTGATATCCAGTGATTTCACATCCAGGATATCACCTTTTTTTAACTTCTGGATGGATGCAAAAAATGCGACATCCAGATCCACATTGTTATCACTTCCATCTCCTTCCGCGTCATTTCCATTTGCATTTTTCTTTGGTGCAGGGACCCCTGCCACCTTCAGATATCCTTCTTCCGCAAGTACACGGAAGTTGGAGAAAAACTGTTCTTTTCCGATCTGTGTTACCAACGCCACTTTCTGATAAACTGCCGGAGGATAGAAGATACTCAGAAACCTCCGGACGATCACATCATACACATGATGAGCTGTTGCAGATACCGAATTCAATGCTGAAAGTCCCTGTCCTGTCGGGATGATCGCATAATGATCCGTGATCTGCTTGTCATTGACATAACGCGTCTTTGCCAGATTTTTATATGCTCCGTAATGCAGAATATCCTGCATATATGGTGCAGCCATCTGGTATTTACTCAGCCCGTTCAGGTTCTTTGTGATCTCCTTTGATACTGCCGTCGAAAGCACTCTGGCGTCTGTTCTCGGATAGGTGACAAGCTTCTTCTCGTAAAGTTCCTGCACAATGCGGAGCGTTTCATCCGGACTGATCTTGAACCGTTTGGAGCATTCGTTCTGAAGTTCTGCAAGGTTAAACAGAAGTGGCGGATTCTTTTTCTCTTTTTTCTTTTCGATGGATACAATCCGGCAGGTAAGAGGGGATGTTCCCTCTTTCAAAACAGCTATCAGCTTTTTGGCCTCCTCTTTCTCTTTAAATCCATTCTCTTTGTAGAGCTTTGGAGACTCAAAATAAGCCGAACCTTTCACTGCACGCCACTCACCGGTAAAAGTATGTCCGTCTACATTTACCGATTCGATCACACGATAGAACGGCGTTTTAACAAATTCACGGATCTCCCGTTCCCGCCTTACGACCATTCCAAGGACACAGGTCATCACACGTCCGACAGATACAACCGTGTATTTATTCCCAAGATAATTTGAAATGCTGTTTCCATATTTGAGTGTCAGAAGTCTGGAAAAATTGATTCCCATCAGATAATCTTCCTTCGCACGGAGATAAGCCGAAGCTGACAGATTATCGTATTCTGACAGATCCTTCGCCTCACGGATTCCTCTGAGGATCTCTTCCTCCGTCTGGGAATCGATCCACACACGCCGGCGTTCTTTCCCTTTTACGCCTGCCATCTGTTCCACCAGACGGTAAATGTATTCCCCTTCTCTTCCCGAGTCGGTACAGACATAAATCCGGTCTACGTCCTTCCTGGTCAGTATTCCTTTTACGATCTCAAACTGCTTCTTTACTCCCGGTATCACCTCATAGAGAAATTCCTGCGGAATGAATGGCAGTGTCTGCAAAGACCATCTCTTATACTTTTCATCATATACTTCCGGATAACTCATCGTGACAAGATGACCAACACACCAGGTTACGATCGCCTCATCTGATTCCAGATATCCGTCTTTTCTTTTCAAATTCAAATGCAGTGCCTTGGCAAATTCCTGTGCCACACTCGGCTTTTCTGCAATATATACCGATTTACCCATATAATAATTTTGTACTCCTGTATTTTCACGCTATAGCAACTCTCACAGCGTTTAAAAAGTGAAGCTGATACCAGCTCCACTTTTTTATCATATCATATTCAGAACATAAAACAAATTATTTTCTTCGAAAAATCTTCCGGATTTTATCAACGAAGCTTTGTTTTGTCCGTCCTTCCGGATGTCTGACGGTGATTGCTTCACGCATAAAATATTCCTGGGAATTGACTTTTGAAGTTCCTTTTTCTTTCATGTAGTATTTGCCGTCACTCTTTAATTCCCGCGCTTTTACATTGTCCGCAAGCATGATCTTCAGCATATGTGTCAGCTGTTTCCTGATAGTTTCATCGTAAACCGGACATGCCACTTCCACGCGTTTTTCCGTATTACGCGTCATCATATCTGCGGAACCGATATAGATTTTCTGATCCGCTCCGGTTCCAAAAAGGAAAATACGCGGATGCTCAAGATAACGTCCGACAATACTGGTCACACGGAGATTCTCTGTGTACCCTTTGACTCCCGGAAGAATACAGCAGATCCCACGGACGATCAGATCCACCTTCACCCCTGCATTCGATGCCTCGGAAACCTTCTGGATAAAATCTACATCTGTCACAGAATTCATCTTCATGATGATCCGTCCGTTCGTTCCCTTTTTGATCTCCTCGTCCATCAGTGAAAGCACCTTTGGTTTCAGACTGGTCGGTGAAACAATAATGTGCTGATAGCTTCCATTGAGATTGCCAATGGACATATTCTTGAAGAAGACGGCTGCATCCTCTCCGATTCCCTTATCCGCTGTGATCAGCGACACATCCGTATACATCGTCGCTGTCTTTTCATTGTAGTTTCCGGTTCCCACCTGCGTAATGTACTCGATATTGTTGCGGTTCCGGTAAGTGATCAGACAGATCTTGGAATGCACCTTATAACCTTCAAATCCATAAATCACACGGCATCCTGCTTCTTCCAGACGTTCGGACCAGTCAATATTGTTCTGTTCATCGAATCTGGCTCTCAGCTCGATCAAAACCGTAACCTCTTTGCCGTTCTCGGCCGCTGCACATAAGTACTCTACCAGCCGTGCCTTCTTTGCCAGACGGTAGATTGTGATCCTGATCGTAAGAACGGTCGGATCATAAGCCGCTTCCTTGATCATACGCAGAAACGGATCCATACTCTCATACGGATAAGAAAGAAGTATATCTTTTTTCTTTACCTGCGGAATCACTTTTCCATCCGTCAGATAGCGGGACGGCTGCGGAGTAAACGGTTCGTCGATCAGAGAACGTTTCAGCGATGCCGGAACCTTATCCATAATCGAAAAAATATAATCCAGCTTCATCGGCATCTTGGTCCGGTAGATCTGTGCCGGTGTGATCTTAAATTTGTCACAGAAATACTTTTCCAGTTCCTTATCCAGCGGCTCCGCTGTCTCCATGCGGACTACTGCCATTCTGCGACGCTTGTGAAGGGTTTCCTGCATCAGCAGGCGGAAATCATCATTGATCTCCAGTGCCTCATCGTCCGGCGACACATCTGCATTCCTTGTCACGCAGATATAATTCTTGTTCGATACCTCGTATTTGTCGAACACCACATCCAGATATTCCATGATCACCTTTTCCATACGGATATAACGGATATCATGGCCCGGAAGATATAAAATATCTGACACAAACTGTGGAACCGGTACGATTCCAATCATGGAAGTTCCATTCTGCTTCAGACTTGCGATCACATACAGTTCCTTATTGAGCAGATGTGGGAATGGATGATTGGCATCCACGATCTGTGGAGACAGGATCGGTAGGATCTGGTCTTTGAAGTACTTTTTCACATACTTCTTTTCCTGCTGCTCCAGCTCTTTTATCGATAGTCCACAGACACCGTATGGATTCAGCAGCTTCTTGATTTCCGAGTAAGTCTTGTCCCGCTCTTTATACAATGGTGCTACAGCCGCAAAGATTGCATCCAGCTGCTCTTTCGGATTCATCCCCGAACGGCTGTCGATCGTGCTGTTATCCGTAAGCGACATATCATACAGGCTTCCTACGCGGATCATAAAAAATTCATCCAGGTTGCTTGTAAAAATGGATACAAACTTCATTCTTTCAAGAAGGGGTACTGAAGAATCCTTTGCTTCCTCCAGTACCCTCTGATTGAACTTCAGCCAGGACAGTTCTCTGTTCTGTGTATAGTTCTGCATTTCTTTTTTCATATTAGCCCACCTTCACTCTTCCTTTACACTGGTATAATTTCATTCTACCACTGAATCAGAAGAAAGAAAAGTTAACTTCTTTTAAACTTTCCTGCAAAAGCTATTTCTTTGTGATAAAACCTTTTGCAGTCAGTGTCTCAGCACAGAGAACAGCTCCTCCTGCCGCACCGCGGACTGTATTGTGAGAAAGTCCGATAAATTTATAATCGTAAAGGGAATCTTCTCTGAGTCGTCCGATAGAAATTCCCATTCCGTTCTCATAATCTACATCCAGTTTCACCTGCGGACGGTTGTCTTCTGTCATATAGCGGATGAACTGCTTCGGTGCACTCGGAAGCTCTGCTTCCTGCGGGAAGCCTTTGAAACTTTCCAGTTTTTCGATCAGCTGCTCTTTGGTTGGTTTCTTTTCAAAATTGATAAATACGGCAGCGGTATGTCCGTTAAGAACCGGTACACGTACACACTGGCATGTGATCTTCGGAGAATCTGCTTTTACGATCTGTCCATTTTCAACTCTGCCGAGAACACGAAGCGGTTCCTGCTCGCTCTTTTTTTCTTCTCCACCAATGAATGGAATGATATTTTCTACCATTTCCGGCCAGTCTTTAAAGGTCTTTCCTGCACCTGAAATTGCCTGGTAGGTTGTAACAACCAGTTCTTTCGGTCCGAATTCTTTCCATGCTGCAAGGCAAGGCGCATAGCTCTGGATCGAACAGTTTGGTTTTACTGCGATAAATCCTCTTGTAGTTCCAAGACGCTTTTTCTGGTCTTCGATGACTGCAAAATGTTCCGGGTTTACTTCCGGGATTACCATCGGTACATCCGGTGTCCATCTGTGGGCACTGTTATTAGATACAACCGGTGTCTCTGTCTTTGCGTATGCTTCCTCGATCGCACGAATCTCATCTTTTGACATATCAACTGCACTGAATACAAAGTCAACTGTCTTTGCAACTTCTTCTACTTCGTTGACATTATGTACAACGATCTTCTTGACTGCTTCCGGCATCGGAGTGTCCATTTTCCAGCGGTCTCCGACTGCTTCTTCATATGTCTTTCCTGCGGAACGCGGGCTTGCAGCAAGTGTTACTACCTCAAACCACGGATGATTTTCCAACAGAGAGATAAATCTCTGTCCTACCATTCCTGTTGCACCAAGAATACCTACTCTTAATTTCTGATCCATTTTTATGTCCTCATTTCCTGTTTTGTCTTTTTAATGCGTACATTTGTACGCGTGATTTGTATATCATAGCGCATTTTCCGACATTTTTCAACCCTGACAATTGAAAAACTATGTCTACTTATTAACGCTCATGTTACTGTTCCCAGTACCTGTGACCAGCAATGCTCATTTTCCTTATAACGATTAGCACTCTTCCAGATACGCTTCGTGAAGCGCGATCACCTTTTTCATAGCTTCCGGTCCAGGTGCACCGATCGTATTTCTCTTATTGACACAGGTCTCCATGCTGATCGCATCATAAATATCTTCTTCAAATACCGGAGAGATCTCCTTATATTCTTCCAGTGACATATCATCTAACGCAATCTTCTTATCGATGCAATAAAGTACCAGCTTTCCTACGATTCCATGTGCATCACGGAACGGTACCCCGTGATTTACCAGATAGTCAGCTGCATCTGTTGCATTGGTAAATCCGTGTCTGCAGCTTTCCAGCATACGTTCTTTGTTGAACTTCATGGTTGCGAGCATTCCGGTAAATAAAGCCAGGCATCCTTTCACGGTATCGATGGCATCAAATACCAGCTCTTTGTCCTCCTGCATATCTTTATTGTAAGCAAGCGGAATTCCTTTCATTGTAGTCAGGATCGAAGTCAGTGCACCGTATACACGTCCTGTCTTTCCACGAACAAGTTCCGCAATATCCGGATTCTTCTTCTGTGGCATGATACTGCTTCCGGTGCTGTAGCTGTCATCGATATCGACAAACTGGTATTCATTGGAATTCCAGATGATCACTTCTTCTGAGAAGCGGCTTAAATGCATCATAATCGTAGATAGAGCACTCATCAGCTCGATCAGATAATCACGGTCCGATACCGAATCCATACTGTTCAGTGTCGGTCCGTCAAATCCGAGAAGCTCTGCGGTGTATGCTCTGTCCAGATCATAAGTAGTTCCTGCAAGTGCTCCGGATCCAAGCGGACAGGTATTCATTCTTTTGTAAATATCTTTCAGACGCATATGGTCTCTTTTGAACATTTCAAAATAAGCACCCATATGGTGTGCCAGTGTGATCGGCTGCGCTTTCTGCAGATGGGTAAATCCAGGCATGATCGTCTCGGTGTTGTCCTTCATGATCGCAAGAAGTTCGCGGAGCATATCCACAACCAGTCCCTGCAGTGCGGTGATCTCACTTCTTGTATAAAGCTTCATATCCAGTGCAACCTGGTCATTACGGCTTCTTCCGGTATGCAGCTTCTTTCCTGCATCCCCGATCCGGTCGATCAGATTTGCCTCTACAAAACTGTGGATATCTTCGTATTCCTCTGTAATCTCAAGCTTTCCGCTCTCTACATCCCTGCGGATGCTTTCCAGTCCGTCCAGAATCTGCTGCTTCTCATCGTCTGTCAGGATCCCCTGCTTTGCAAGCATCATAACATGCGCCTTGCTGCCCTGGATATCCTGCTCATAAAATCGTTTATCAAATGAAATGGACGCATTGAAATTATAAACCAGTTTGTCGGTTTCTTTCGTAAAACGTCCTCCCCATAACTGTGCCATAGCTTTCCCTCTTTTCTTCAACGTAATTCTGTGCTTTAGTGTACCATAGAATGTCGGATTCTGTAAAGTTCCCCTCTTAACTTTTCACAGAACTTTCCTCTTCCTCCCGAAGTTTCTTTTCCCGTTCTCTCTGATTTTTGGAATAAATACAGCCACAATAGTCCTGGCGGTAAAGTCCGTAAATCTTTGACAGCTCGGTTGAACGCTTATATCCATTTCTCTTTTTAAAATCTGAAACCAGATAAGCCACTCCATATTCCCCGGCAAGCCGCTCACCAATCTCATTCAGCTTCTGTGCATTTTTCAGCGGACTGATGGAAAGGGTTGTGGTGAAATAATCATATCTGCCTTCTTTTGCAAATCTCGCAGCTTCCCGGAGTCTGAGCTCATAACACCTGAAGCACCGCTCTCCACCTTCCGGAATCATCTCCAGTCCCTTCGCCATCTCGTAAAATTTTTCACTGTCATAATTTCCCGCCTGAAAATGGATCGTATGTTTCGCCGGAAGCTCACGGATCAGCTTCTTCTGTTCGTGGATCCGTTTTTCAAATTCGGATTCCGGAAAAATATTCGGATTGTAATAAAAGACCGTAATCTCAAAATATTCCGACAGATATTCCAGCACATAACTGCTGCATGGTGCACAACAGCTGTGAAGGAACAGACGTGGAACCTTCTTTTCCGATACGATCTGTTCTATCTTTTTATCCAGTTCTTTCTGGTAATTCTTTTTCTGCATCTGTTCATCTCTCCTCATATTGCAGATTTGTTTCTTATTATAGTGCAGCTGTTCTCTTCGCACAATATCTTTTCTGCTCTGTTTTTCTTTTTCCGCTCCATTCCAGCCAGATGCACACACGCTTTTTTTTATTTCTCATAAACTGTAAGTAAAAGACTTATGATCGTTTCTGTATCTGGAGGATTATCATGCAATATGAACTGGAACTGAAAAACGTTCATTATGCTTACCATACACTGGAAGGAGAAACCTACGCCCTGAAAGACATCACCTTTTCGGTCCGCGAAGGGGAATTTATTGCTCTGGTCGGTCCCTCCGGGTGCGGAAAATCTACACTGCTCCACCTGATTGCGGGTCTTCTCACCCCGGAAAAAGGTCTCATCAAAATAAACGGCAGCTATCATCCGGACAATACTTCCGGCATCGGATATATGCTGCAAAAGGATGAACTTCTTGAGTGGCGTACCATCTATCAGAACGTTCTTCTCGGTCTCGAGATTCAGCATGCACTGACTGCCCGTTCCCGCGCACTGGCAAGAGCCCTTCTTACACAATACGGCCTGAATGCCTTTGCAAATGCAAAACCATCCGAACTTTCCGGGGGAATGCGCCAGAGAGCCGCGCTGATCCGCACGCTGGTCCTGAAGCCGGATATCATGCTTTTGGATGAACCCTTTTCTGCCTTGGATTATCAGACCCGGTTAAATGTCAGTGATGATATCGGGCAGATTATCAAAAAAGAGAAAAAAACAGCGATCCTTGTCACCCATGACCTTGCCGAAGCGGTCAGTCTTGCTGACCGGATCCTTGTTCTCACAAGCCGTCCGGCAACCATTGGGCAGACGGTCAATGTTTCCTTTTCTGATCCGGGACTTTCCCCGCTTGCCCGCCGCAATGCCCCGGAATTTAAGACTTATTTCAATCTGATCTGGAAGGAGCTGAACCCGGATGAATGAACTTTCAAAAAACCAGCTGCATTACCTGAATATGCACCGCAGACATAAACGGATCGTTGCCGTTTCCAGAGTCTCCATCCTGCTTGCCTTTCTCTTCCTCTGGGAATTTTCGGCAAATACAGGACTCATCGACTCCTTCATCTTCAGCAGCCCCTCCCGGATTGCCCTGTGTTTTCTGGAAATGACCGGTGACGGCAGTATTTTCCGTCATATCGGAGTGACTCTTTACGAAACCCTGGTCAGTTTTATCCTGGTAATCTTCTTCAGCCTTTTTGTCACCGTCCTTCTCTGGCTCTTTCGGAAGCTTTCGGAAATCCTGGAGCCTTATCTGGTCGTCCTGAACAGTCTGCCAAAATCTGCGCTTGCTCCGCTTCTCATTGTCTGGCTCGGCGCAAACCGCACAACAATTATCATTGCCGGAATGTCTGTTGCAATCTTCGGGAGCATACTGAACCTCTATTCCGAATTTTCCGAAGTAGACCCAGATAAAATCATGCTCATCTACACTCTTCACGGAAACCGGCTCCATGCCCTCTCCAAGGTAGTGATCCCAAGCTGCATTCCGGCGATCATCAGCACCATGAAGGTCAATATCGGGCTCTGTCTGGTGGGCGTGATCATCGGAGAATTTATCGGCGGCAGGGAAGGACTTGGCTATATGATCATCTACGGCAGTCAGGTCTTCAAGCTCGACTGGCTGCTGATGAGCATCTGCATCCTCTGCGTGATCGCCATGCTGCTCTATGCTCTGATCGGACTGATCGAGAAGTGGTATCTTTGCCGGTGTAAGATTTCCTGATATTTATCAGAAACTTCACAGGGAAAGTCTCTTCTTTCTCCCTCGCTTTTTCAAAAAGGAACCATACTTTTCAGATCATTTCTGGTATGCTCCCCGTCAAGAGGACAATAAAAAATAATAAATTTTTGTGGGGATGTGAAAAAACTCGATT
>NZ_JAQDGZ010000023.1:0-49218 GCF_027663865.1 Coprococcus sp. AF99-45 | reverse complement strand
AACTTTTTTAAATTATTTTTTGTCGCTTTCTATTTTTATCAGCGACAACCTCTATATAATATCATGTGTATTTTGTTTTGTCAACACATTTTTTGAGGTTTTTATTTTTATTTTCAAAGGCTACCTTACATCCCTTATTATAAATAAAAATCCATCACTTTTCCGTGACAGATTTTTATAATACCATTATCAGTTTCTATTGTCAAGTCTTTTATCTCAACATTGTTGCAATTTTCATAATTATATTATTATCATATAAAAAACTAAGGATCTGATCTTCTCTGATCATTCCCATTGCCTGCTTTCCTATCGTTGTTGTATACAGAAGCGTAATTACGATAAACAGGATCCCTACTATAATAAATGAAATCGTCGACCCTACCAGAACTCCTGCCAGCCTGTTCAGAATTCCCAGAACCGGAAGTGCTGTCACAAAATCAAGCGCAAACACAACCGCTCTTATCACAATGGTTGCAAACAGGAATGTTACCAGAAACGCGACAATCTCGATAACCAGCTTTGCAAAATATTTGCTTACATACTCCGCAAATGTCGTTACCCCAAGCTTCTGATAAACTTCACTGTTATTATTTTCCAGAAGAAGATTCTTAAATACATCTGGAAGATCTGCCCCCTCGATTGCCACTATCTGCATTTGCTTTGGAACCTCAGCCTCCATGATCGACTGCTCTGCCTCTTCCGTTGACACATGTCCATCGAAGATATCTGGTGAAATTCCATACTGCTGCAGCATCTCATCTGACACATTACCATTTACAATATCTTCCACAGTAATTCCTGCTGCTTCCAATGTCTGCTCAGATACACCTGCCGCTGAGAGGATTCCCCGTACCTGCTCTTCCGTAAATCCCGAATTTGTATCCGCTTCTCCCGTGAAGGCTTTTGTCATCGTTTTTATACACTGCTGTTCTACCATCTCATCAATCGGTGTAAGCGAATAAATTGCTTTGCTGACATACGGCGTTGCAAAATACACAACCGCCAGTGTAAGGATCGTCGCCCCAAGCGATACAGCAATCCTGACAGCACCTTTGGCAAATCCTACAATGGCTCCTATTGCTATAATGCCCCCGACAATTACCAATAAAATATTTACTTCCATACTCTACTCCTATTTTACAAGCCGTACCTCTGCAAGTCCGTCTGCATTCATCACCAGGTACTTATTGATTCCGAAAACCGGAATTACTTCTTTTATCTCATATTCTGTCGTTCCTTCAAATTGCTTCACACCAAGCTTGGAATAAATCAGGCAGGAAGTCCCATCATACATGATAACATTTCCATCTGCAATCTTTACATTTCCATATTCCCCGGTAAATGTTTTAGATAATTTCTGATTTCCTTCCATATCATACAGGCGAAGCTCATATTCTCCGCTTTCTTCTTTCAGTATGAACCCAAGATATTCATCGTCATGGAAAAAGCTTTTAATCTGCTTATCCAGCTTTACTGTTTTAGAAAGCTTCGGCTTGTCCGTTTCCTTATAGATCATAAACGACTGGTCTCCGACCAGAACAGACTTCTTCTCATCTATAAAAAACGAAGTCGGAACAATTGTGTTTTTGTAAACATCATCAGCAACCTGATATTCTTTGTTTGCTTCTTCTGTATTATCAAAATTCAGGTATCCGACTCTTGTTGCCTCGACACCATCCGCTACACACAAATATGAAATCTGAAGTCTCGTTCCGTTCGGCGAAAGTGCGATTCCAATCGGGTATCCGGTTCCGGTAAGTGAAGCTCTGTGCTCTACCAGTACATTTCCTGTCGCATCATAGCACACAACCATTGGTGAATTTTCGTTATTTAAAATCGTACTGACAATTCCATTTTCCGCAACAGCTATCTTCTCGATCGGATAATTCGTATGGATTTCTCCCTTCGCGCCTTTTTCATCCATAACATAAATATCATTTCCACCGCGCTCTGCGACCGCCATCGCTTTTCCCGACACATTGATAACCGGATCCTTAATCTGATAAGACTGGTTCCACTGCTCTACACCTTTTTTATTGATATACGCAATTCCATCCCGTCCGTATTTGAGCATTCCATCTGCATATTGCAAATATTTCAGATCACTTGATTCTGTCTCTTTATTTTTATAGCTTTGCAGAGTCCGTAAGCTTGTATATGTCTGCAATTTCACAAGCAGATAGCTGCTGATCAGTGCAAACGCAAACGCCAAAATCGTTACCGTCGTCTTTATTCTCTTTTTTACTTTGTACGCCTTTATCTTCTCTTCCAGGTTTTCGTCCGGATCACGTACCTTTACTATCACATCCATAACCTGTCCTTTTCCTGTCGTTAGTTTGTTGTTAGTATACCACAGTTTTTATTCATATGTACAGAAAACTACGGCAGAATCAATTTCTGTCCGATAAAAATCAGGTTTCCGTCCGACAACCCGTTCATTCTGCAGATCGCATCTACATGTCCACTGTCCCCGTATACTTTCTTGCTGATTTTGGCTAGCGTATCGCCTTTTTCTACAATATAAATATCTTCACTCATTTCCTGCATTGTGCTCATCGAAGAATCATCGACCTTTTCTTCCTCTGTCGAAGCAGAATCAGAGCCCTCTCCCTGCTGTGGCATCGGATCCTGCTGTTCCTCTGTCTGCGAATCATTCGTCTGCTCTGACTGAGCGGTATTCTCATTTTGTTGCTCATTTGCTGCTTTTACTGCGCCACTGGTTTTCTGCGTTTTTTCCTCGCCCTGCTTCATGATCGAATTACGTATAAATTCCAGGGATGACTGGACACTTTTCATTTTCCCATAATTGTTCAGGGTTGTCACGCCCATGATCAGAACCACAATTACCAGAAACACGCTCGCCACGTATGTCAGCCTGGAAGTTTTCTTCTGCTCCTGCGCCTCAAATCTTTCTTTTACAAGGTTGCGAAAATCTTTTGCAGCCTTATCTTCCACAACTTCGCTGGGTGTCACGCCAATCTTTTTCCGTGCCGTAATCATATAACTCTGCATTGCAGCATTTTTTTCATAATAAACATAATGCCCGCCAATCTGCATCAGCTCTTTATATTTGTAACAATAATACTGTTCTTCCACCTCTGCATTATCTTTTAATATGAAAATAGTATTTTTTTCGGAAAAATATTTTTCATGGGTATTGAATATCTTCGTATCTATCACCATTCGCACGCCCGGTCTGCAGAGCATCCAGCCAATCATCGTACCATCTTCAAAATATTCCTTTTTCTCCTGCTCTGCTTTTTCAAAATTCTCCTGTGAAATGATTTCATTTTCATCACCGGAAAATTCCATGCAGATCGCGCCAAAAATATAGAGACACTCCTGTCCTTCTGTTACTTCTTTTTTACCGACCAGAAATGCACCTGCCTGTTCCTTATCTGCTTTATCACAAATCTGATTCAGAAATGTATCTACATAATCTTCCACGTAAATCTTCGGAGTATCACTCACATTTCCTATCTGACGTACATTTTTTGGAAATTTGTTTTCCATAATACTCTCACCTCATTCTGCATATTTTGTAGTTTAGGCTATCGTATCATATGGAAAGCACACTTTTTATCGCTTTGTGTCTACTAAATAGGAAAATCGTTCGACAATCCTGTCCATTCCCCGTTTTTTCTTTACCGGATCGCTCTCTTTCCGCTGTGTAGTCTCAAAACTGCCGCAATACTTGTCAGCAAGTGTCGTAATCCATCCTTCTTTTGTCCGCGGCACAGAAAAAAGTGTGACCGGCCACATATGGTTGATGATAATATCCCGTTCGATGCTATTCAGATCAAAAAATTTCTCTGCGTTCATGAGCGCTCTTTTCGGATGCGTCATCCCATGAAAATGATCCCCTGTCCGCTTTGCATGGGTATGCCAGTCGTACAAAAACAAATCATGCAGCATTCCCGCACGCGCTGCTGACCTTGCATCCAGTCCAAGTGCCTTACACCAGATATAATTATAGTAAGAAACATGAAGACAGTGCTGATAACAGTTTGTCACTCCATGATGCGGATAAAGCTTCATTCTCAGCACTACCGGATGGGTTGCAATATCTTTGATGCATTCATAAAACTGTTCAAATTCTTCATCCTGCTCCTCCGGTGTTTTATTTTTCTTTTTTAATTTATCATTTAATTCAGTTATCGTTTTCTGTAATTTTTCCATTCTGGTTACCCTCTTTTTTTCTGCCGTGTTCCTTTTCCCGGCATACTTTAAGTATACCAAAATTTCTTTTGTTCCACCTCATTCTTTTCTAAAGAATTCCTTATGATTTTGTGATGTTTCTGTGATTCATATTGTTTCTTTCAAATTCCTGGTATAAAATAGGGCGGAACAAAAATGAGGAGGCTGATTGTAACATGAAACAGATTTATGAAGACCTGTCAGACGATACTGACTTTGATATCATTGATCTGGCTGACGTACCGGATCGGGATACCGTAAAAAGGCGTAAAAAGAAATCTCAAAGAGATGTAAATAAAACTAACAAAAGTGAGGAAGTAAAAAAGAAGGAACACTCTTCCATCGAAGATCCTTCAGAGGATTCACGAAAGGAGCGGTCTAAAAAAGCCCGGAAACGTACTTCCGGAAACTCTGGAAACGGCAGTTCAAAAGCTTCCGGGAAAAAACGTTCCACTCCATCCGCTTCGATCATCACCACTCCGGTGAAAAAGACTGTGCAGACAGGCGCAAAAATAACCGGCAAACTCCTGCAGACCGGAGCCCGTGGCGTAACGCTTCTGATGATCGCCATAATTGCATTTAATATTTTCAAGAATTTCTGGAGCTGTTATCCGGTATATGGTTCACTTGCCACAGCGGTAAATGCCAAGAATTATACGCTCGGTGCCTTCCTTGGCGTCGCAGCATTTCTGCTGATTATGGAGATTATTTTCTTCCTGTGGGCGCTGACCGGACCATGTGCTTATGGAGACAGGGGAACAAAGCGTGTCGATACCGGACGGGGGCTTTTCTCTTTCCTGTTCATCGGTATAACTGTAGTTGCTGCCGGAATGTTCTGGAATCTAATTCCTTCTTCTCCATCACCACTGACCGGTCTTGCCGGCGGTCTGCAGCTGTATGGAAGTCTGAAAGGAATCCTTCTTCCATTATGCGGAATTGGACTTGTAAGCTGTATTATACGGAAAATATTTTCCTAGAACGGGAAATATGCCACTCTCAAAATATAACTGGTTATAGTGCCACTGGTCTGGTGCTGTATCCTTCTCACTCCCACAGCGGATCAAGAACTTTCCTTTCATCCATAACAAAAATGCCAGTCCCGATTTACACCGGTTCTGGCATTTTTATTATAGATTCTCAGAATCCTTTTTTATTATTTTACAAATGCTTTTACTTTTTCGCAGATGCTGTCTGCATCAAGTCCGTACTTCTTGATCAGTTCAACTGCCGGACCAGATTCCCCGAACGTATCCATAACACCAATCTTCAGAACAGGTGTAGGAAGTTTTTCAGAAAGCACATCACATACAGCACTTCCAAGTCCACCGATAACAGAATGTTCTTCTACGGTAACAACTTTTCCTGTCTCTTTTGCTGCTGCAACAATAAGTTCTTCATCAATAGGTTTGATCGTATGGATATTGATTACTTTCGCATCGATTCCGTCTGCTGCAAGCTTTTCAGCTGCTGCAAGAGATTCGCTCACTTCAAGTCCTGTTGCAACGATTGTTACATCTTTACCTTCGCGAAGTACGATTCCTTTTCCGATCTCGAACTTATAATCCGGATTATCATTGATTACCGGCACTGCAAGTCTTCCGAAACGCATATATACCGGTCCCTGATGTTCATATGCTGCAAATACAGCTGCTCTTGCTTCTACATCATCTGCCGGGCTGATCACTACCATACCTGGGATTGTTCTCATAAGAGCGATATCTTCGTTGCACTGATGGGTAGCACCATCTTCACCAACGGAAATACCTGCATGTGTAGCACCGATCTTAACATTGTTCTTCGGATATCCGACAGAGTTACGAACCTGTTCGAATGCACGTCCTGCTGCGAACATTGCAAATGTACTTGCAAACGGAACTTTGCCTGTTGTAGCGATACCAGCTGCAACTCCGATCATGTTGCCTTCTGCGATACCACAGTCGATAAATCTTTCCGGGAATGCTTTCTTAAACATTCCTGTCTTTGTAGCTCCGGCAAGGTCAGCATCAAGTACTACTACATCATCATGCAGTTTTCCAAGTTCAACTAAAGCATTACCATAGCTTTCTCTTGTTGCGATTTTCTTTACTTCTGACATAATGCTTCACCTGCTTTCTCTAAATCTTCCATAGCGATCTTGTATTCTTCATCATTCGGAGCTTTTCCATGCCATCCAGCCTGGTCTTCCATGAAAGAAACACCTTTACCTTTTATGGTCTTGGCAATAATAGCTGTCGGCATTCCTTTTGTTTCTCTTGCTTCTTTGAAAGCAGCTGCAATCTGATCAAAATCATGTCCATCGATATTGATTACGTGGAAGTTAAATGCTTCAAATTTCTTGTCGATCGGGTATGGTGAGTTAACTTCATCAATACGTCCGTCAATCTGAAGGTTGTTATTATCTACAATTACTACCAGATTGTCCAGTTTTCTGAATCCTGCTAACATAGAAGCTTCCCAAACCTGTCCTTCCTGAATTTCTCCATCTCCGAGAAGTGTGTATACACGATAGTCATCATTACTCAGTTTTGCAGAAATAGCCATACCTACTGCTGCTGAGATTCCCTGTCCCAGAGATCCGCTTGACATATCAACACCCGGGATGTGCTTCATATCCGGATGTCCCTGAAGGTAAGATCCTGTATGACGAAGTGTCTTGAGGTCTTCTACCGGGAAGAATCCTCTGTGTGCCAGTGCAGAATAGTATCCCGGAGCTGTATGTCCTTTGGAAAGAACGAAACGGTCGCGGTCTGCTTTCTTAGGATCCTTAGGATCGATATTTAACTCTTCAAAATATAAATATGTGTAGATGTCTGCTGCTGACAGAGATCCGCCCGGATGTCCGGATTTGGCAGCGTGTACTGCTGTCACGATGCTCTTACGGATTTCATTTGCAGTTTTCATAAGTTCTGACTTGTTCATGAAAATATGCCTCCTGAAATAGTTTATTTTTAGTCACTTTGTCGGAAGCGCAAATTAATGCTCTTCCGACAGTAAATTATTCCGATTGTAAATTTTATTCTCCGAATACTGCTTTGTAATCAGCCTGGAATTTTGCGATACCAGCATCTGTAAGCGGATGATGTGTCATCTGTTCAATTACTTTGTAAGGAACAGTTGCAATATCAGCACCTGCAAGTGCACATTCTGTAACGTGCATTGGGTTACGGACGCTCGCGCAGATGATCTGTGTATCAATATCTCCGGCCGCTGCAAACATCTCAGCGATTTCTTCGATCAGTTCTGTTCCACGTACAGAAATATCATCCAGACGCCCAAGGAACGGCGATACATATGTAGCCCCTGCTCTTGCTGCAAGAAGTGCCTGGTTTGCTGTAAATACCAGTGTTACATTTGTCTTGATTCCTTCAGCTGTAAGAGCTTTACAAGCTTTCAGTCCTTCTACAGTCATCGGAATTTTAACTACCATGTTCGGATGGATCTTAGCGATTTCTCTACCTTCTGCAATCATACCTTCTGCATCAGTAGTTGTTGCTTTTACTTCTCCACTGATCGGTCCGTCTACGATAGATGCGATCTCTGCGATAACTTCTTTAAAATCACGTCCCTCTTTTGCGATCAGTGACGGATTTGTTGTAACTCCGCAGATAACTCCCATATCGTTAGCTTTTTTAATGTCTTCCACATTTGCTGTGTCGATGAAAAATCTCATTTCGTTTTCCTCCTTATGAACATGAAAATTCGTATTTCCCGTTATCAGGAATCTCTCTTTTTATCTGATTGCCTGACTTGGTTAAATTATATCGCAATTTACTCTGACAGGTCAATAGCCATATGTTTTTATTAGTAATTTTTCACGTTAATATTAACTATTTTATTAGTAATTTTTTGATGCCGTTTTTGGATAATTCTTTATTTTATAGCGTTTTCAGAGACATAAACTATGAAATATTACTAATATTTTTTGAATTTAAACTAATTTTTCCCTTTTTTTGTTTTCGCATAAGACGTCGTTCCACGCACGATCAGACGAGGTTCATATTCTACATGGTAGGTGCTGATCGGCTGGATCTCTGAATACTGGCTGTTCTGAGAAAGAATCTTTTTCATAATGATATCACAGGCATCCCGCCCTTTGAAAACGACAAAATGCTCGATCGTTGTCAGCGACACCTTATGCATCTTTGCAAACAGTGTATTATCACATCCCATTACGGAAATATCTGCCGGAACTTTATATTTTTCTTCGTGAAGTGCATCCAGGATTCCAAATGCGATCATATCATTTAATCCGACGATCGCAGTAATATCATTATGTTCTCTCAAAAGCTCTTTCGTCAGATCATATCCGATCTTATACTCCGAATCGATATTCGGGATGCTCATATCGATCGACTCATTTGCTGCCTTGATGATCACATTGTCTTTTAATCCAACAGCATCAAATTCTTTCAGAAATCCTTCCACCCTTTTGGAGCGCTGCTTCTGTCTGGTTGTAAGAGGTGGTGCAATATACGCTACTTTCCGATGCCCCAGATCCAGAAGATGCTTTGCCATCATCCTTCCGAGTTTGGAATTATCCAGTTCCACTGCATCTACATTCAGATGCTCATTCTGGTTATTGATAATTACGATCGGAATTTTTTCTGCCAACTCTTCTATCGTATCCATAAAACAATGACTTGGATTGCAGGTATAGATAATACCAAGCGGTTTCAGCTCATGCATCATCCTGAGATACCGCTCCTCCATCTTCAGATCCCTCTGGGTATTGCACACAAACAGTCCATATCCCTGCTCCTTTGCACGGGATTCAATCCCCTGAAGCAACATAACATAATAAGGGTTCGTGAGGTTGGAACAAAATACGACGATCAGTTTTTCTTTCCTGCTTTCTCTGCGTGTCTTTCTTTTCGGTACTTCGTATCCCATCTCTTCTGCGATCTGTTCCACTTTACGGATCGTTTCTTTTGAAAATGATACATTATATTTTTTATTCAGGATCATGGATACCGTTGCCTGCGACACACCTGCCGCATGTGCGATATCCGAAGAGGTTACTTTCTTCTTTCTCATATCTTTACTTCTTTCAAATGCATACGTTTCCGGCACTCCTCGCAGTCCTTAAGTCACGTTAAGTCACCTAAAGTGCTGTACGTCCTTCCAGTGCACGCAGAAGCGTCACTTCATCAATATATTCCAGATCGCCGCCGACCGGCACGCCGCTTGCGATCCGGCTGACCTTGATTCCTGTCGGCTTGATCAGTTTGCTGATATACATCGCAGTAGTCTCCCCTTCCAGGCTGGAATTGGTTGCGATGATCACTTCATCCACATCCCCCTGAAGACGCTCCATCAGCTCTTTTAGCCGGATATCTCCAGGTCCGATCCCAAGCATCGGGGAAATTGCGCCATGAAGTACATGGTACACACCGTTATATTTTCCAGTCTTTTCATAAGCTGCAAGATCTCGGGAATTTTCCACAACCATAATCGTCTTATGATCCCGCTCCTCGCTGGCACAGATCGGGCATAATTCTTTGTCAGTAAGCGTGCAGCATTGCTTGCAGTATCTTACATTATTTCTTGCATCTACCAGTGTCGCTGCAAGCTGTTCTACCTGTTCCTTCGGCATATTAATGATATGAAAAGCCAGCCTTCCGGCTGACTTTGCTCCGATACCAGGCAGTCTTGATAATTCTTCGATCAGTTTACTGATCTGACTGCTGTAATAATCCATCTTTTACACTCCCGTTCTAGAACATTCCCGGCATTCCGCCAAGTCCGCCAGTCAGCTTGCTCATAGCGGAAGTATTTGCCTCATCGACCTGACGAAGTGCTTCATTGACTGCTGCCATGATCAGGTCTTCCAGCATCTCTACATCATCCGGATCCACAACTTCTTCCTGAAGTTTTACTTTCTGGACTTCTTTTTTACCACTTACGGTCACTTCTACAGCTCCGCCGCCTGCAGTTGCTGTAAAACTTTTCTCTTCCATCTCTTTTGCCTGCTCTTCCATCTGCTTCTGCATCTTCTGAGCCTGCTTCATTAAATTTGCCATATTTCCCGGCATTCCGCCTCCTGGAAATCCTCCTCTTTTTGCCATAACTATAAATCCTCCTAATTATTATTCATCTTCAATCGTGATCTCCATATTGATCACTTTTTCTATATCCACAAAACTGTCTTCAAAATGGCGCCCGTTCTCCACCTGACGCACATCAATCTCCACAGTCTTGCCGATTTTTTTCTCAATCAGATCTTTTAATTCCTGCTTATGTTCTTCGCTTCCTACCACGCTGGCGCTGATCTCATCCGGCAGAACGATCAGAAGTCTATCCTGATTGTCCACGCTGAGTCTTGCCTGTTTCAGATAGCCTCTAAGCATTCCTGATGCTTCGTTTGCAATCTTCCGGAAATTGGATGTCACCTGCTTTACATCTTCCTTCAGTGCTTTCGGAAGCTGCGGTTTTGGCTGTGGCTTCGGTGCTTCACCATTTACATAAACAACCCTCTCCTGCGGCTGCGCAACTGCAAAACTTCCTTCTTCTACCTGTTTTTCCAGTGCACGGATCCGGTCCAGAAGACTGTCCTTCGTACTCTCCATCTGCGGTTTGCAAAGCTTGATCAGTGTTACTTCCAGAAGCACTCTTTTCTGTGTTGCGTATTTGAGCTGATTTGTCAGCTCGGAAAAAATACGAATATACCGGAGCAGCACCCCGGATTCGATCATCTGTGCTTCCTCTTTCAGCTGCGCCAGATTCTCCGTCGATACATCCAGCACATCTTCCATATTATCCGAAGTCTTCACCAGAAGAAGGTTGCGCAGATACCAGGTAAAATCTGCCGCAAGCTGCGTCAGTTCTCTTCCCTGCATCACAAGCTCTTCTACGGTAGCAAGTACCTTTCCCACATCCTGGCTGATGATCTGTCTGAGAAGCCGGCTGAATACATCCGTATCCACCGCGCCAAGAACCTCAAGAACATGATCGTAGGTCAGCTTCTGTCCGAGGTAAAACGCAATGCACTGATCCAGAAGACTTAGTGCATCTCGCATGGATCCGTCCGCCGCTTTCGCAATATAGCGGATTGCTTTTTCTTCTACCTCAACTTGTTCTTTTTTCATCAGTTCATCCAACCGCGCTGCGATCGTATCGATCGTAATACGCTTGAAATCGTAGCGCTGGCATCTGGATAAAATCGTGATCGGAATCTTATGTGCCTCTGTCGTTGCAAGAATAAAGATTACATATTCCGGGGGTTCTTCCAAAGTCTTTAACAGAGCATTAAATGCACCTATTGAAAGCATATGCACCTCATCGATGATATACACCTTATATCTTCCTTCCGTCGGACGGTAGGATACCTCTTCCCTGATCTCACGGATATTGTCCACACCGTTGTTGGAAGCCGCATCGATCTCAATGACGTTCATGGAAGTACCGGCTGCAATATTTTTGCACATGGTACATTCCCCACAGGGACTTCCGTCTACCGGATGCTCGCAATTGACTGCCTTTGCAAAAATCTTCGCTACTGTTGTCTTTCCGGTTCCTCTTGTGCCACAGAACAGATATGCATGTCCGATCCTGTCCGCCTTTATCTGATTCTTCAGCGTTGTGATAATATGATCTTGTCCTTTTACGTCTTCAAATTCCGCAGGACGGAATTTACGATACAGGGCAGTATATGACATGTTAAATTACTCCTTTACTCATCGCCAAAACTGATTCCGACAATCTTGGCTTCTTTGATGATATCCGCTTTCGGATCTACCATCTTCAGCTTTCCGGCAACCTCTCCAAGCGGAACCTTGCGGATGTTGCCGTTCTTGATTCCTACCATATATCCGTAGTCCTCTTTTAAGATCAGGTCTGCTGCTGCTGCTCCAAGTCTGGTTGCAAGCACACGGTCATACGGACACGGGCTTCCACCTCTCTGCGTATGTCCCGGCACTGTGATACGAACCTCCTGATCCATACGGTTCTGGATCTTCTCTGCAAGCTCATATGCCACAGACGGATAGCCCTTCTTTTCCTGTTTTTCTTTTAATTTTTTCTTCGGAAGGGCTGCATCTTCTTTTGTGATCGCGCCTTCTGCAACCGCGATGATCGTAAAATGCTTTCCTGCCTCTGTACGGCTCTTGATCGCACGCACTACGTTATCCACATCATACGGGATCTCCGGGAGAAGAATAATATCTGCTCCGCCTGCGATTCCGGCATGAAGTGTTACCCATCCTACTTTATGCCCCATAACCTCTACAATAAATACACGGCTGTGTGAAGTTGCAGTTGTATGGATTCTGTCAATTGCTTCCGTTGCGATATCTACCGCACTCTGAAAGCCAAATGTCATATCTGTTCCCCACAGATCGTTGTCGATCGTCTTCGGAAGTGTAATCACATTCAGTCCTTCTTCTCTTAACAGATTCGCAGTCTTATGTGTTCCATTTCCTCCCAGTACTACTAGGCAGTTCAGATTCAACTTGTGATAAGTATGCTTCATCGCTTCGACCTTATCGATCCCATCCGGTCCAGGTACGCGCATCAGTTTAAACGGCTGTCTGGATGTTCCGAGGATTGTTCCACCCATCGTCAGTATTCCCGAAAAATCTTTTGCTGTCAGCATCTCAAAGTTCGAATAAATAAGTCCTTTATATCCATCCTGAAATCCATAAATTTCCACATCGTTTCGTTTTGAACAAAGTCCTTTTACGACACCTCGCATGGCTGCATTCAGTGCCTGACAATCCCCACCACTGGTAAGCATTCCAATTCTAAACATAATTGTCCATCCTTTCCCTGTTCATCTTTTCCAGATCAGTCTGTTATTTTCAGTTATAATCCCTTTGTATTATAACCGATTCCCGAGTCCTATACAAGCAATAGTTCTGCTGCAAAACCGATACATACCGCATCCTGGTCTGGCATTTTGAATCACATCTGGCGAAATGCACAGCACAGATTGACTTTTTGTTCCGGAATGGATATATTATAGAAGTGAAACAGTTAGTGCAGGCATACATCTGATTTTTTGTGATCACATCAAACTCTGCACGTAAAAATTTATAAAAGAAAGTCAGGTATTCTCATGGAAAGAAATGAATTGTGCTGGTGTGGCAGCGGAAAAAAATACAAAAAATGCCATCTTATGATCGAAGAAAAGATCGCATATCATGCAGATAAAGGAGAAATCGTTCCGACAAGAGATATGCTCAAGACCATTCCTCAGATTGAAGGAATCCAGAAAAGTGCAGATCTCAATACTGCCGTACTTGATCATGTAGCTGCTCATATCCACGCAGGCATGAGTACAGCCGAAATTGATAAATTAGTTTATGACTATACAACCGAACACGGCGGAATCCCGGCACCGCTTAATTATCAGGGATTCCCAAAGAGTGTGTGTACTTCTATTAACAACGAGATCTGCCATGGTATTCCGGATGAAAATATTATTCTGGAAGAAGGCGATATCATCAATGTGGATGTATCTACCATTCTGGACGGATATTTCTCAGATGCATCCCGTATGTTTATGATCGGCAAGGTCAGCGAACGTGCCGAAAAACTGGTTCGTGTCACACAGGAATGTGTCGAACTTGGACTTGCGCAGGCAAAACCATGGAACCATCTCGGAGACATTGCAGATGCGATCAATTCACATGCAAAAGCAAATGGTTATTCTGTTGTAGAGGAAATCGGCGGACATGGTGTTGGTCTTGAATTCCACGAAGAACCTTGGGTAAGCTATGTTACACCAAAGGGAAGCGAAATGCTTCTGGTTCCGGGTATGATCTTTACCATCGAACCGATGATTAACGAAGGCAGTCCGGAATTCTTTGTTGATGAAGACAATGACTGGACGGTTTATACCGAAGATGACGGACTTTCTGCTCAGGTAGAATACATGGTCCGCATTACGGATGATGGCGCTGTCGTTATGACAAAATAATTTTCTATTACAAAAAGGACCGGATGGCGAACTGCCATCCGATCCTTTTACTATTTATCTTATATTTCTAATTCTGTTTTGCGTTTTTTCTACGTTCATCCAGTTCTTTTCTGACTGTCGGATATACCTTATCGATTCCCATAAATAAATACCAGATGATTAAAACAACGACTGTGATAGCCAGTGGCAGATATAAGAACAGACTCTTAATTGCAAAGATCGCACTGTCCGGCTGAACAGCTGCCGTTCCATTATAATTTCCTGCCGCAAGGATCCATCCAAGTGCTGCTGTCCCAAGACCTGTTCCGATTTTCTGTCCAAAGCTGGTTACACTGTAAGTAAGTCCTTCTTCTCGGATTCCGTCTTTCCATTCACTGTAATCCACTACGTCTCCAACAATTGCGAACAGGCAGGAATACAATGCCGCATGACCAATTCCCTGTAAAACCAGTCCTCCATAAATCATCGGAAGATTGACCGGTCCTGCAATTTCAAGAATAAGTCCTGCTCCATAGAACAGGAAGCCCACAAATAATGCTTTGATCTTTCCAAATTTTTTTGCAAAAATAGGGATCAGCATGATCGTAAGGATCGTTGGGATATAGTTAAATAATGTCATTGTACTGTTGATCATCTCATTGCCAAGTACATATTTTGCATAATAAATTCTTGATCCACCGGTAAGTCCGAGTGATGTATAAATAATTGCAAATGCTAATGTGATCAGAATAAAGTATTTATTGCTGCAAAGAATTTTAATAGTCTTAATCGGGTGTGTTTTCTTCTTTTCAGTCACTTCCGGTTTGATCGGTTTATATCTTTCTTTTGTTCCGGCAAATGTTGTAATAAACATTCCAAGTGCTACGATCGCATAAATAATACTCATGCAGGTCCATCCCTTCTGGCCGTTTCCAAGGAAATGTACCAGCGGAATCGTAATCACATTGATTACCAGCTGTGCGATCATTGTAAATTCAAACCGGATTGTATTCATTACATTTCGGTCATGCTGCTCGGTTGTTACCAGCGAAAGCATGGTATTGTAAGAAAGATTTGATGCAGTAAAACAAACTGCTGCAAGGAAAATATATACAAGCAGCATATAAATTGCTTTTCCGTTTGCTCCGATATTCGGAACTGTAAAAATCATAATCAGACTGACAACAAGCGGAGGTGCACTCCATAATACCCACGGACGAGCCTTTCCCCATCTGGTATTTGTCTTATCGATAATAACACCCATAAAAAGATCGGATACTCCATCAAACAATCTTGCGATCAGCATCAGGGTTCCGACTACTCCTGCTGCAATTCCTGCCACATCTGTACAGTAAATCGTCAGGAATGAAGCTACCGTTGTCCACACAAGGTTTGCTCCGATATCACCAACTCCGTAACAGACTTTTTCTCTGGTGGAAACCCGCATACCTTCTGCTTCTTTTTTGACTGCTTTACTTTTTGTTTTTTCTTTAATTACTCCGACGGAAATTTTTTCGGCTGCTTCCATCTTACTTCCTCCTCTTCTCAATTTCTGAACCTACTATAGCAAATTCAGATTTTTAAAAAGGAAAAATTTTTTATAAAAAGAGGAATTTTACAAACTGATTATGTATTCATCCTCCGATATTCGTTCGGAAGCATCCCTACTTCCTGTTTAAACACCTTACTCATGTACTTGGGATCCGAAAAACCTGCCATTGAAGCAATCTGATTCAGCTTTAATTCCGTATCCAGAAGTAATTGTTTTACATGTGCGATTTTATATCGCCTTATGATCTCCGTAAAAGAAGAGCCTGTTTCTTTTTTTAACTGTGTACCCAGATACTGTTCGGTAACATGCAGTCTCCTGGCTGTTTCCTCCAGATTAATTCCGTCACTGTAGCTTTCTTTAATAATAGAAAGAGCTTTCTGTACCAGAAGCTCTGCCGAAGTCTGTTTTTTTTCATCATTTTCTATGCAGACAAATAATTCCAGCATTGCATCCATGATTTCTTCCCAGAAAACAGCATTTAAAATCGTATGTAATATTTTTTGGACAAGCAGATCTTCATCTCGTAATGTTCCACACTCTTTTGCCGTATTGATCACAGCGTAAGCAAAACGGATACAAACCTCTCTGATTTCCTGCGGGCTGTGGACTTCACGTAATCCTGCCTCCATAAATTGCTGAAAGCACCGGGTAAACGCAGGATAATCCAGATGGATTACCGCACTCCTTGCCTGATTCTCCAGATCTGCCGGATAAGTAAAACGATTTGTCCTCAGTTGCGCGATTTTTTTGCACTTGATCAATACCCGGTTGCCAAGTATTAAATGCCATCCGCATGCTTCGGTCAGCGCATTTTCAATCTCCGCCAGTTCTCCCAACCCTTGACACTCTTTTCCCGCAAATGCCCCATGATCATGAATTCTCATAGAAAAAGCCGGTACTACCGATTGCTTCAAATACTGTATAAAATTTTTTTTTGCTTTCACATCATAAAAACAGATAAAAACAGACTGCTTCTTCTCTCTCCATAACCAGCACATTTTTTTGTCCGGATTATGTTCCCGGAATTCTTCTAAAAAAAGCTCTGCTTCTTTTTGTTCGGAATCATAATACTTTCCCATAAAAAGATACATACAGTAAATTTGTTTTCTGCCGGAGAACCCATATTTCTCCAAAAGCGTCTCCTCTAACCTAGAATCCTCTTCATACTCGCCTTCTAACGCATCTTTTATGACCGTTTCAAGTGAAAGAGAATTTTTCCCTCTCTGTTCTACGAATATCTCTTCCTTGATTTTAGAAAGGGTGTTCTTCAGTTCCGTAAGATTAACCGGCTTTAGCAGATAATTTTCTATTCCGAGTGCAATTGCCTTTTTTGCATAATCAAAGTCAGAGTATGCCGTAAGAATCACAACCTTAGTCATACTTCCTCTTTCTCTTGCTTCTTTTAACATCTGCAGACCGTTCATATCCGGCATCTGGATATCAAGCAGGATCAGATCCGGATCCTGTTCTTCAAGAAGAATTAAACCTTCTCGCCCATTTTCCGCGCTTCCTACCACCTGGTATTCCGGACTGATTTTATTCAAAATATGTACAAGCCCCTCACGAATCGGTCTCTCGTCTTCAATGACTGCTATCCGCATCGTCATTTCCTCCCTGTATCGGAATAAATAAATGTACTTTCACGCCACCCGAAAGAATATTTTCAAAATAAACTGCTGTATCTTCTCCGTAATAGAGTTCCAACCGCTTTCTCACATTGGAAATTCCGAGATGATTCTTTATCTTCGTTCCTTCATTGAGTTCTTTTAATCTGACTTTCTCAATACACTGCCCATTATTTACAATGATCAGATGTAATTGTTCTTCTGCCTTCACAGCTTCGATGGTAAGCCGGTGTTCGCCCTTACATCCGCGGAAACTGTACTTGATCGCATTTTCCACAAAAGGCTGAAGCAGTATTTTATGAATTTTATAAGTTTCCAATTCCTCCGGTATTTTAAATATCAGCTCGATTTTTTCTCCTAATTTTTCCTGCTGCAGAAGAATATACTTTTCCAGCCATACCTTTTCCGCTTCGATCGTTGTCAGTTCCCCTGCATCATTAATGGCATAACGCAGGATTTCGGCAAGCGCCACTAACATCTCACTGATTTCATACTGCTCATTTTCAATGGCTTTCCAGTTGATGGTATCCAGGATATTATATAGAAAATGAGGATCGATCTGTGCCTCCAACGCTGAGATTTCTGCATTCTTCTGCTCCAATGCAGATTGTTTCACCTGACCGATCAAATGATAGATCCGCTCAGTCATATCATTGAAGCCTTCCGATATCTTCTGTATTTCTATACTGTCATTTTCTTTGATTGCAAGCTTCTCCCTGAAATTATCTTTCTCCAGATTTTTCATCGCATCTACAATCTCATTTACCGATACCATGACCGGTTCTGTAACTTTATAGATCAGAAATACAAAAACAAGCAGCACTGCCACTGCCAGCAGCAGCCAGAATACGATCTGTTCTCTGATTGCTCTCTGATATTCACTCAGCGACTGGCACAATACGATTTTCCAGCCGCTCCTGGTATTTGTAATGGATTTTTGACTGACCCTTTTCGTCTCTAAAATATCTTCCGTCCTGCCCAGTAATTTTTCATTTTCCGCTCCGACGATCCTTCCGTCATCTATCAGATATATTTCCGATCCTTTTCCAACATCCAGCACGGAACTCAGTTCATCTGCATCGACTGACAGAATCACTTCTCCCAGATCTTCACTGATATCCCAGTAATTTACTACCTTACGGCTGATATGAAACATCCTTTCCGGATTTTCATTCTCTTGATCCATCGTATAAGACAGCATCTCTTCTGTCTCCGGAACTGCAACCTTTTCAATCCAGGAACTGTTCACCGAAGAAGAAGAAAGCCTGTCATAAAAGATTCTTTTTCTATCTGCCAATACCAGCTGAATCCCGTCCACACCCTGATTTCTGTTACAGATATGTGAAAATTCACTTCGCATATTATAGGCATCTGTCTCCATAATATCAGCAGATTCTTTCGCGGTAACCGCAAGATTTAAAAAGTCTTCAGCCGTAGTGATATCATACAGGATCGTCTCATACTTATCCAATGTCATATTCAGACACTGATTTGACTTCTGAAGATCTGCCTCTGCCTGATTGTTCATATTATCAAGGGTGCTTTTTTTCAGACGTGCCTGCGATATCACTGTAAAAATAGTGATTGGAATGCATGCCGTAATAATAAATGCAGGAATCAGAATCTGTCTCAGATTTTTCTTTTTCATTTCTCTGCTCCGATTTTCTCTATCTTTTCTGCACTTTTATTCAATATTGTCTGCGGATCCTCTTCCTCCACCAGTATCTGTCTCAGAGTATCGGAAAGTGTCAGGGAAATCCGTGGCCATTCCGGAGAAATCTCACGAATCCCGGCAGCCTTATACATTTTTATAAATGTTCTCTTTTCCGGATCTTCGGCAAATTGTTGTTCCATAATATCCTGACGCGGTGCAAGAAAACCAAATGCATCAATATATTCTTTCATTCGGTCTTTATCTGCCAGAAACTTTAAAAAACGGATTGCATACTCTTTCTTTTCATTCTCCGCTACTGCCAGAATTTCTCCTCCGGCTACCGAAACCGATGTCTCTCCTCCCGGAATCGGTGCAACACCGAATTCCAGATCCGGGTTTCCTTCCCTGATACTGTCAATCGCCATAGAGGAATTGAACATGATCCCAATTTTTCCTTTTAGAAACTGATTTGTCAGATCTCCCATGGTAAGAGAAATGCTCTGCAGACTCAGACTTCCTTCTTTTTCCATCTGATCCAGCAGAAGAAATGCCTTTTTACTGTTTTCTTCTGCAATTCTATACACGTCCCCTCCCATTGACCATAAGATCGGCAGAAATTCATACATACTTTCTTCTGTCTGTAAAGCAGTGATCGCAAACCCTTTTACATCTTCATTGCTGATCTTCGCCGCTGTCTCTTGAAATTCTTCCCAGCTTTCCGGAACTTCGCATCCATTTTCTTCCAGGAGTTTTTTATTATAGAACATCCCTGTACAGTTCACACCAAAAGGCTGCCCATAAATTCTTCCATCTATCGTACATGGTTCCAATGCTTTTTCGTTATATTCCTTTAATTCCGGAATAGCATCTGTAAGATCAGCAAACGCTTTCATATGATGTAGAAATTGAAAGTCCGAGGAATCCACTACGGCAATATCCGGCATCTTTTCTTCCGACATCGCCAGGGCAAGCTGTTTTTTAAAATCTTCATCCGGAATATAAGATACCTCTATCTTAATATCCTCCTGCATCTTATTAAACTGCTCTACCAGCTCTTCCAGATGTCTCTGATTATCCGGTATATCCCAGTAATGCCATAATTCAATGGTTTCTTTCTCTTTCGCTTTTGTTTCTTCCTTTTTCCGGCATCCTGCACAGCTGCATAAACTAACTGTCATGACAACACATAAAGCGCATGCAAAAATCTTTTTCACTCTATTCCAACTCCCCTTCACGGTATGCACGGAGCAGCATTTTAAGTGCCTCAATATCCTCCTTGATCTTCTTTCCGCTATCTGTATCCCGCACCATCAAACGTTCTTTTTCGGTCTCGACCAGTTCTGATTTTGACTCGATATCCTTATTTTCCGTAAGTGCCGCATACACACTCAGGAAAGGCTGGTGGGATTTGATCCGGATACCATGGGAATTGAAGATCAGTGTATACCCGGCAATTCCGGTAGTCTTATGGTAGCTCTTGCAGAAACCTCCATCAATGACCATTAATTTTCCATTCGCACGGACCGGATGCTCTCCTTTTGAAGTTCTGACCGGTGTATGCCCATTAATGATATGAGCACGCTCGGAATAAAGACCAAACTCATGCAGAATCATATTGCAGACCTTTTCTTCTTCGTAGAATTTATAATATGGATTTGATTCTTCATACCATGTCGACTCATCCAGCACATAAGTACGCTCAAAGGTTTTCGTATTTCTTCCGGAAAGTGGAGACTTTCTTCCGCACCACAGATACCACATAAAGTCTCTGTCTTTTTCTTTCGCCTCCTTCGACCAGGCTCTTCTGGCAACATGCTCTGCATAGTCCAGATATTCTCTTCCTCGATAGCATCTCTTCCCAAATACAACGCCGTCAAAGTTTCCGCTCTCATCCAGCGGCACACAGCCGTGATACAGAAGATTATCGTTGAAGATCCGGTACATACTTCCTTTTTTATACAGGAAATCTATATGCTGTCGCAGGCGGATACTGTTCACAAAAGCCATCTGAAGACCTTCCATTACATTTTCTTCCTCTTCGGTCAGCTGATAGACTTCTTCCACACTTTCAGCTGCAAAACTTACAGTTGGAAATTCTTCCTTCTTGATCTTATATTCTTTTCCGCCAATTTCAACAACCTGACGTTTCACATCCACTTTATGAAGCAGCAATTTATCTTCCATCTTGTAATCCGGATTACGCAGGATCACCTGGCCTTCCAGTTTAAAAAGAAGTACAGAAATTGCTTTCAGTGCCGCTTCCATCGGATCGATCTGCGGGTATATCTTTTCTGCAAATAAGGTCAGATTTCGCAGACTGATCCCATAGCTATTCTCCATGATCTTCATATTATCATATTTCAGATTGTTACGGATAACTGTTGCGATGCAGGCTCTGCTTCCTGCCGCTGCCCCCATCCACAGGATATCATGATTGCCCCACTCAATATCGATGGAATGATAAGTCATCAGGAGATCCATGATCCGGTCTGCACAAGGACCTCTGTCAAAAATATCTCCGACAATATGTAGATGATCGACTGCCAGCCGTTTAATCAATCCGGCAAGCACCTCGATAAATTCATCTGCATTCTGTAGTTCAAGGAGCGTATTCAGGATATTGCGGTGATACACCAGCTGATTATCATCTTCATCCTTCTGTACATGGATCAGTTCATCCAGAATATAGGCATATTCCTTCGGCATCGCTTTTCTTACTTTTGAGCGGGTGTATTTGGATGAAAATAATCTTGCGATATCGATTAGTTCTCCTAAGATCACACGATACCACTCTTCATTATTTTTTCCTTCCTTTTTTATCATTGCAAGCTTTTCAATTGGATAATAGATCAGCGTACAGATTTCTTCCCGATCCAGATCTGATAAAGTATCTTCAAACAACAGATCTACTTTTTCCCGAATCACACCGGAGCAGTTATTTAATATATGGCAAAATGCCTCATATTCTCCATGCAGATCACTCATAAAGTGCTCTGTCCCTTTTGGCAGGCTGAGGATTGCTTTAAGGTTAATAATCTCTCGGCAGACCGCCTGCTCAGTTGGGTATTTTTCTGCCAGAAGTTCTAAATATTTCTCGTCTCTCATTTGCGTCCTCCAAATTTATTTTACATAACCAAAAAATACATTTCCGCTGCCGCTTACCATTTGCGCCATCTCTTCAGGCGTAGCCGAATGACGTTCTCCGTCAGCCGGATCAATATAAGCATATTTTTCACTGGTATAGCCGATTACCAGTACTGCATGATCTGCACTTAACATGGCAACGACCGGTGTCTCGTGACTGATGGTATATTGAATTTCTTCCGGTGTACATCCTGTCAGATCAAAACCTTCTCCACCGGTTGCTTCTGTCAGGATTTCTGCCGGCGACTTTCCGTTTTCCAGCTCTGTTGATGCATTTATATCTTCTGCGCCTTCCAGCTTCAGGATCCGGTTCAGGCACGCTGCAAGTGTACTTTCACCTTCTCCTGTCCGGAACTCATCCATATTATTTACTTCATAAATATCCGGCGTATTTCCGGACTCCCATACATATTCCTGTGATGAAGAAATGACCACACCTTTTATCTTCTCCGCTTCCTGGATCGCATAAGATGCTTTTTCATACACCCCCTGCAGACTGCCAAGTGCATATACATAATACTGATTCTTTACCTTCGGTTTGTCAAAGCTGACAACCATCGGTTTATCAAACAGTACCTGCTTTGGTTTTAAAATTTTTGCTTTGCTGTCTTTGATCCCATTTTCATAAGTAAGACGAACCAGAGTTCCCCGCAGATCATCATTGTAGGTCTCAACTGTGATATTGCTCTCTTCCTTCTCCTGATTGTTGGTAATATAATCTGCCGTTGTTGAAATATAGGTATTCTCATTTCTGTTCACCCGATTAAGTGTCATCATATTGTCTGCCACATAGCCATCCAGAATGTAAAAATCCTGTACCTCATAGGTCTTGGCTATCTCCTGTTTCTGCGTGATGATATCCACTTTATACATCGGGTACACACTCTGTCCGGATATATTGGTTCCTGCATCGCTTCCACGCAGCATGCCATAGGCAAAATCATTCCGGATAAATCCGATCGGTTTGACATATTCGTCTCCTTCGGATGTAATATCAAAGGATTTGCCCGTCTTCAGATTCAGCACGATAATTTTCTGCGACTCATTGATCTTTCCGCCCTCACTCTGGTAAGCAAGCAGATGTCCGTCTGGTGAAACCTGATACTGCCCTTCCTCCAGATCTTTCACCAGCACCTCTCTGGTGTTGTCCTTCAGATTCACAAGATACAATGTACCATCTATCATTACATAAAGATTTTCATCAGAATTGCTGTAATATACAAATTTACCCAGATCCTCTTTCATCAGATAATATCCGTCTTCGCTAGGGACAAATGCTTTTTCCGTAACGGAATTTTTTTCTGCGTCAAAATAATAGACTGCTACACCTACCTGCCCTTCATGTACACCGCGATTCATATAACCCACTACAGTAAATGTGGTATTGCCTTTTTCATCTACTGAAATCAGGCGGATATCATGCAGGTCGCATAATGTACGCACATCCATGTTTTCCGCATCTGCGAAGCCGAATACCAGTGACATTTCATCCTCTTTTTTATCATAATGCCAGAGCTGGTTATCCTCTATAAATGCTACAATGGTTCCATCTGTATTAGTCTCATACTCCAGGTCCGTCGGCGCAATCCCAACAAGAACACCCTTCTGGTTCAGCGCAGTTGTCTTACCATCAAATCTCTGATTCATCGTGCGATCATAATCAAGCAGATACTGTTGTGCATCTTCCCCGGTGCGGATCCGGAAGAATTCCTTTACACTGTAAAGCCGATCAGCATAATCAGTATCCCCGGTGCACTTTACCTGGTATTTGAGGACAAGTGATGTGTAATTCTCATTGCATTCCTTAATTTCCCAGTATACATTTCCCGATACCTGCGGTGCAAGCGAACCCCATGTCACCTGTGACTGTGTCGATGCAAGTGTGACCTCCTGATAGGTGGAGCTGTCCTCACTGGAATCTGTTTCCAAATAGCTTTCGACCTTATCACCCTGATTTTCGAGTGCAGCATTGTGGAAATCATTTGCGAAATCCAGGCTTTTCTTATAGTTGCAATCTGCCGAATTCTTAATCCTGGTATAAAAATAAATATTCTGATTATCCAGGTACAAGGTTACTTTCAAAATTCTCTCTTCTTTCAGGATCTTCATATTCTTGAAATTTAAAGTTACTGTATCCTGAACATCTTTAATGGTTCCCTCCTGAATACATTTTTTCCCATTCAGTGTATATACCTGCCAGTAAACCTTCTGGATCTGGTTATCATATTTTGCAATGTTCATATCCAGCTGGTTATTTGTGACGGGTGTCAGTGTATCACGCATTGAAGTAAGCGTCATATCGCTTTTATATCCCGGCAGTGAGTTCACTTCATATCCTTCTGTCATAAAGGATATTCTTGGCAGTGTCGCACCTCCCATATCTGCACTCATATCAGTGTTGCCTCTGTTCGTCACATAACTGGATACGATAACTGCAAGAATAAATACAGTAGTCAGTACTCCTGTCTTTATTGCTATCTTTTTAAACATTGTAATTATAGTCCCCTTTATCTTAATCTGCTAAATTTATACTCCTTTTTCTCCCTCTTCATTCTGCTGATCCAATAATCTCCCCAGCATTGGATCGATGTGAAGCATTTCTTCACATGTGCGGATTGCCTCTGCATTTTTCCCTTTATTTCCCGTGTAAATGGCCCGTATCAAAATATTCTTCGGTGTATGCTCCATATCGATAAACTCCAGGATCTGTGTGTCATATCCATCCCTCTTGAGATATTCTGCACGCATAGCATCCGTGACAAGAGCTGCCATTCGCTCTTTGATCAGTCCGTAAGAAAACAGCGGTGCAAGCGTTTCATTTGCAATCTGACGGTTCACTTCATGCTGACAGCACGGAACCGAAAGAATGACCTTCGCTTTCCAGCCAACTGCTTTTGCAAGTGCAAAATCGGTAGCGGTATCACAGGCATGCAGCGTCACGACCATATCCACTTCATCAGAGCCGGTATAATCTGCAATATTTCCTTCCATAAACTTCAATTTTCTATAGCCATATTTTTTTGCAAGCTGGTTGCATGCATAAATGACATCCGTCTTCAGATCCAGTCCGATGATCCGGATATCATAACCTTTTAACTCATGCAAATAATAATAAATTGCAAATGTCAGATAGGATTTACCGCATCCAAAATCCAGAATCGTTACTTCCCTGTCCTTCGGGAGCTCCGGAAGAACATCCTCGATAAACTCCAGGAAACGGTTGATCTGGCGGAACTTATCAAACTTTGTCCGCACGATTTCCCCTTCTTTTGTCATAACTCCCAGATCCTGTAAAAATGGAACTGCTTTTCCTTCCTCCAGGATATAATGCTTCTTCCGGTTGTGTGACAGATCAATCTCTTTGAACTTCCCGGTCTGAAGCCGTCTCTGAATCGTCATTTTTCCTTTTTTGCTGACCAGAACCTGATAGCGGAATTTTCTCGTCTCCATCTGCATCTGTTTGAATTCCTGCATGGCATTTTCAATATATCCTGTTGCTTCTTCTTCATTCAGATTGTGGTGAAATACCTGGTTGTTCCGGTGTTCTTCGCACTGGTACAAAATATTGTCTTTATGCTCCACAGGGCGGATCTTAATCTTTACAATTCCGCCTTTTTCACGTGGATTGCTGATTATTGCTGATAAAAATTCTTTATTTAAACTCTTTTTTAAGATATTATTCAATGATTCCATTTTAATTTCCCCTTACATTTTAGGTTATATGTACGAATCCAGTTTTTATTGTAAAGCGAAATAAAATAGAGCGCAAGGGAAATTTCCCTTACGCCCCATATTTACCTGTTACTGTTCGACTTCCTGATAGACATCTTCCGTTTCTTTTGGAGCCGGGAAACGGATCAGTACCTTGAACAGATCTCCGTCGAGATATAACTCGAATTTTCCCCCTTGAAGCTTTGTCAGATTCTGTGCAATCGAAAGACCAAGCCCGCTTCCTTCCGTGCTTCTGGATACATCTCCGCGGATAAATCTTTCTGTCAGCTCATCTGCCGAAATATTTAGCGGCTGCTCTGATACATTCTTGATCGTAAGCTGTACTTCCTCACCTGTCTGAACCAGATCCACATAGACCCGGCTTCCCTCCATTGCATATTTTGCCGCATTGTTAAATACATTTGCAAGAACTCTCCACATTCGTCTGCCGTCTGCGTAGATTGTTGCCGGTTCGGTCGGAAGATTCATGATCATTTTCAGATTCCTTGCCTCAAATTTTTCTTCAAACTCTGCACTGGTCTGATTAACCAGCTCAACCAGATTCAGATTCATCATTTCCAGGCTGATATTGCCACTGCTTACCTTGGAAGCTTCTACCACATCCTCGGTAAGTGTCTTCAGACGATATGCTTTTTCTTCCAGAACCTGAAGATAATTCCGGATCTTCGGATCCTCAAAATCCTCTCTCTTTAAAAGGTCCACATAATTAATGATTGATGTAAGCGGCGTTTTGATATCATGGGATACATTTGTGATCAGATCCGTTTTGAGGCGTTCATTTTTTACGCTCTCTTCTACCGCCCGGTCCAGTCCATCTCCGATCTTATTGATGCTGACTGCTGCTTCAAGCTGTCCGCCTTTGAGTCCATTTAACGGAATCTGATAATCAACCTGACCGTCTGCGATTGCTTTTACCCCTTTGATGATCCGCGCTCTTCCGATGGCTCTGCGCATCAGGCAGAAAAATGCCCCCGCCTCTGCCGCAAGCATTACGAACAGCCAGATTCCCGGCTCCCACATGGCGATCGCGATCCAGTGAACTACAACCAGTACTCCAAACAAAATCGCAGCTTTCCAGACCTCCCCCAGATGCCGGATCCCAATCCGGACGTATTTGATGATCAGACATAAAATACTGTTCTTCCACAAGGTCTTTGCCTTGATCCTTCTTACCATTCCAAGCCAGAAAGTAAGTCCTATCATGCAAACGCTTACCGCAACAATCCCTGCAAAAATCAGTACCGATGTGCCATTGAAACCATCTCCGCTAAACCAGACTCCGTTCAGCAGACTGTAACTTAAACTGATTTCCCCGTAAATACATATCACCATAACTGCAACCGACAAAAGAATAAAGATTTCTGTCTTCATTTTATCGACCCGATTTAACACAATGCCTTCTTCCCGGTTTGATCTGCCTGCAACAATTGTCAGCCATGCCAGAATTACAAGCATTGCAAATCCGGTTGCAATCGCAATCCAGAAAGTAAATCTTACCTGCGGTGCATACTCCTGATAAATCTTGCTCTCCTGATAAAAGTCATCCTGGATTGGATAGGAAGTATCTACCGCGAACACGCATTCGTAATTATCCATCCACATATTGCCACCGATCAGTGATTTCCACTGTGATCCGTCCATACCAATATCACTCTGGTACTCAGTAAGCTTTGGTGTGGCAACCGCATATACTCCCAGCTTTTTCATACTTTCCAGATTCTTTTCCCATTCATCAAATCTCTGATATGCAAGACGGTTGGTATAAACTTTTTTATTGTCCAGATCTACAATCATATATGCAAGATTGGTATTATCTTCTTTATATTCTTCCGTTACATACTGCCACGTCAAAAATTCATCCCGTACACTGTCCACAGTATTTCCAAGCATGGACATCGCATCACTTAACTTGCCGTTCCATCTGGAATCCTTGTTCACAACTTCCAGAAGATTCTTCGCGCCCACCGGTGCACAGTTTTCGGAAACTTTTTCTCCGTCATACCGCCAGCACTTTGTGTAGACCTGGCGATTTTCACTGTCCAGAATATTGCGGTAAATACTTGCGGAGCTCTCAATCCAGTCATTGATCAGAGAATCGATCACTTCTCCGGTGCTTTCCAGTGAATATTCATCTTTTGCCTCATCCATATTACCAAACTGAAGGTTCCCGTTTTTAAATTCTCGACGAAATTCTTTTTCATAGTAATAATGGTAGGTTCCGTCATCCTTCTGGCAGACGATGATCTCATCATCATTGTCTCCATCTGCCATCTTGGTCCCGTCTGCGTAGTACATCTCCTGATCGTTTTCCCAGTAATTCACAAGATCACCAAGACGGTATGCAAGCCCATTTACATTTTCATTTGAAATCTTACGATCTGAATCATATTCTTTCAGATCTACAATTCTGTTTTCATCATATTTTCCTTCTGTTTCAAAATTGCTGTCGTATCCTTCCGCAGCCGTAATATCATTTGCAGCACTCATCAGCTTGTCGGTAAACCCTTTTGACTGTTCATACTTCTTATGTGGCTTTTCAAACAGGATTCCTGCCAGATTATCGCCCGGATAACTGAATGTAAAAACCAGACATGTGATCATCACCACCGCTAAAATATGCTCCAGTACGATCAGGATTCCTTTACATGGTGCGCTTTGATACCATTTGTTATTCATAAGACCTCCTAACCGATCTTCTCTACCTTATATCCGACACCCCATACTACCTTCAGGTAACGTGGCTCTTTCGGATTGATTTCGATTTTCTCCCGGATATGGCGGATATGTACGGCAACGGTATTGTCCGCTCCGATTGCGTCTTCATTCCAGATATTTTCGTAAATCTGATTGATAGAGAACACCTTTCCCTGATTTTTAACGAGTAACAGTAATATATTGTATTCAATCGGTGTCAGCTTCACTTTTTCGCCGTCCACAGTCACTTCTTTCAGATCATCCCTGATCACAAGTCCCCCGGTCCGGAACTCACTCTGGTTGTCAGATCTCGCCGTACTTCCAAGCTGGGTGTAACGTCTGAGCTGGGATTTTACCCTTGCTACCAGCTCCAACGGATTGAACGGTTTGGTCATGTAATCATCTGCACCGATATTCAGTCCTAAAATCTTGTCCGCATCCTCTGATTTGGCGGATAAAATAATAATCGGGAGGCTCATGTTTTCCCGGATCTTGAGTGTCGCCCGGATTCCGTCCAGCCGCGGCATCATCACATCCATGATCAGAAGATCAACTTCATTTCTTTTCAATACCTTGATCGCTTCGTCGCCATCATACGCCTTCAGGACTTCGTATCCTTCCTGCGTCAGGTAAATATCTATTGCTTCTACAATGTCTTTATCATCATCACATACTAATATTTTTGCCATCTTTTTCACCTCCTCTATACTATACAAGATTAACAGAGATTTTTTAAGAGATAGGGCGGGATTTTCTTAAGAATTTTTTGAGATTTGAAAATAAATACTCCCGGCAAATTTTACCTTGCCGGGAGTCCTTTAAATGTCTTCTATATTTTTAAAGACGTTTCTTTTTTCTGATTATTAAAACAGTGGCGATTGCCAGAATTGCTGCTGTCATTCCGATTAATGGGAATACCAGATTATTTCTGTCTCCTGTCTGCACTTTTCCTGAATTCTTATTGGAAGAATTGCTGTTGTTATTGTTGTTATTATTTATGATGTTATTTACTGTATTATTACCACCACTGCTTCCGTTATTGGAATTTGATCCGCTTCCACTTCCTGTTCCACCATTGTTCTCACTGCCGGATCCATTTCCTGGTTTTGGATCTTCTGGGTTTGGTTTCTCTGGATTTGGGTTTCCCGGTGTCGGATTCTCCGGATCCGGCTTTTCAGGTCCTGGTTTTTCCGACGATTCTACTCCGATAAACACAACTGCTGATTTTCCGCCATAAGCCACAGTAATTTCTTTTACTTCTTCTGTAAGTGCAGTATCCAGACCTGGTTCAAAACCAAACAGTCCTGCGGTTTCTTCGCTATATACCAGTTCTTCCTCTGAATCATCATCGTATACCAATTTCAGCGAAAGACCGGTCGGATCGAAGGTTTCTCCTGATTTGTAAACAGTCTTTCCGGGCTGACTCTGGATATACACAGCACTTAACTCCGGAGCTTTCTTTACAATTTCAAATGTACGCTCTACAACTCCGCGGTAATTTACAATTCCGGTAACAATTACCTTACCTGTTCCAAAAGCTGTATTATTTTCATAGGACAGTAGATAATCCACTCCGTATCTCAGAGTCTCTTCTGCGCCGTTTACCGTTCTCTTGACTTCTACCTGTGGATATACCGGATTCTGTTCATCTGCTTTCGCAACCTCTGTTTGTTCTGGAACTGACACTGTGATCTGGCTGTCTTCTGCCGAAATATCTACACGCTTGTCCGCCTCACGGACACGAAGCTCTGCAACTGCCATGTGTGCATCATTTTCAGATTTCGCATAGGTATGGATTCCCACCAGTCTCACATATTTTGCTTCTACCGGTTCATCAAATTCTGCTATTTTCCATTCAAGCGTCCTGTCCCAGGTACCGCCTGCAATATCGGTCCATTCATCTTTCTGATTCAGTTTGTACTGTACTTTATACTCACTTACAAATCCATTCATATTGCCACCACGCGGATAATAGCGAAATGCATCCAGAACTGCCGGTTCTTCCAGTTCCAGTCCGATCCAGCGTTTTTCTACATCCTGTGCATCATTTGTACTCCAGTTTGTATGCCAGTGCGTTCCTTCATCTTCATCCAGAACGTACTCTGCCGGTCCTTCTGTTCCACTGCCATTATACTCACTTTCTGCAAATGCAGTGAGCCTTCTAATCGGATAATCTCTGTCACCGGATTCTGGTGTCTCTTCTGTCTCTTCTCCAAGACGGATTTCAAATACATTTCTTGTATTGTGATCCTCTGACTCAACAATGATCTTCTTGATATTGTTGAAAGTCGGAAGAATAGTCACCGACGCATTATCGGCTGCTTTTGCCTCTACCTCTGCAAAAATAGCAGGTGTAGAATAGCTTCCCTGTGCCAGTGCACTTTCCGGTACCGGATTGCCATTTACAATGACTTCTTCCAGCTTCGCTGTCGTATTCGATACGAAGCTTCCCTGTGCCACCTTCAACTCGATCTCAGTAAGTGCAGTACAAGGTTTCCATCCGGTTCCTGTCGATGCACTTGCGTTCGTAAGCTTGAATTTGATAAAAGTCGCTGTCGTCGGTGTGAAATCATACGTATATGGTTTTACCCGTCCACTTTCTTCCCCGATCGTCTCCGTTACTGCAAGCTTGTTCCAGTTGGTTCCATCCTCTGAAACCAGAATCTCTGTTGTTCCTGCATCCGGATAACGCATACTTCCGCTGTCCTTTGCAAAATGCATCACAATCTGTCCAAGTCTCTGCTGGGTTGCATACTCAAATGTGATCTCTGCTTTACTATTACCATTCTGGGAACTCTGCCAGTTGCTCCATGCAGTCGGGTTTGCTCCTCCACTTGTGTTATCACTGATTGTTGTTGATCCGTCCACAATTGCAGAAAGTGTATCTGACTGTTCGCCTTCCGGAATGCTCTGTGTCAGATTCATTACCTTTCCGGACACGCTGCTTCCAACTGTGATCTGCTCTGTCTGTACACGGATTGTTGCACTTACCGGAATTTCATCACCGAGTACATCTGCTGTCCCATTTACCGTAACAGTTCCTTCTTCTGCAAACTGACCAGCCGATATGTCATCCCAGTTTACTCCAAATGAAGCGGTCAGAATGGTTCCGTCTGTAAGAACCGCCGGCCTGGATTCTGGAAGAATCGGTACAGTTCCAACTGGTGTTGAGGTTGAGTAATTCAGAAGTCCTCCAACTTCATCAATAACATTTACATTGACTGTTACCTGATGTCCTTCAATCTGCCCCTGCACATTAAAGTTTCCTGACTGCTGTACCATCTCCTCTCCGATCGCATCCCATGTCACTGCTTTGCTTTCTTTGCTTCCATCAGTATAACGAGTTTCAATCGTTGTCGGAAGTACCGGGATATTTCCAGTCTTGACATAATAGGTCTTTGACATCCAGAAACTGTCGATCTCTTTTTCTTCTGGTGTGCCATCTGATACAGAATAAGTTGTGACGGTTGCTGCTGCACTTTCCAGTCCATCTGCCGTAGCTGTCACAGTAAATGAACCACCAGTTTTCGTAGACTGCACGATTGCCAGAACTTTTCCACTGAATGCTTTTCTGTTATCTGCAAGATAAGAATCGTGATCCGGAGAGCTTCCGTTATCTACACCAACCAGAACTCCATCACCTTCTACGTTAAATGTAACGCGGTTTTCTGCATCCGGAACAATATTTCCATTCTGGTCTGTCACATCAACTGTCACATAAGATAAATCTTTTCCATCCGCAGCAATCTCGGTTCTGTCTGCTGACATCTGCAATTTTGCAGCTTCGCCAGTCGTTGTCACGCTGGAACGTCCGTCTGTATTTTCAATGATATTTCCATCTGCGTCATATGCAACGGCCTCCAGTGTTCCATCCGCATACGGAACCTTCCAGGTAAGATAAAGATTCTTATGCTCGGTTCCGTTCTTATCTTCTCCCTCGTAAATCTGATAGGTATAACCTGCAGCTGTTGTTTTCTGTGTAAATGCTTTCTTTCCAAGAGACTGTCTTTCTCCACCTGCCGGCGTAAAGAACAACTCGACCGATGCTGCATCCGAATATACAACTACCGGAACCTTTCCACTGTTGTCTTTATAGACTACATTTTCATTCCATGCCGGAAGTACATGTAAGGTGTGCACCTGATCATTCCACTGGCTCTGATAGAAGTAATAGCTGTCTTTCGCAAAGCCTGCGGTATCCACGATACCAAAGTAAGAGCTCTTCGGTGCCGGCCAGCTTCCTACTGATCCTGCTCCGGTTCCATTCCAAGGTGTCGGCTCACCGATATAATCAAATCCGGTCCAGACATATTCTCCTGCAAGGTAATCTCTTGTAATCGTTGTATACCATGCATCACTTGCTACACTGCCCCAGCCTACAGCAGAATTATCATAGGATGTAAGCTGCTTGTCGGAAGTCTGGCTTCCACCGTTGATCCGATTATAGATTCCACGGCTGTTGATCGCAGAAGCAGTCTCAGAACCGTACATCAGCCATTCTGGATGCAATTTATGCCAGTTGTCATACTGCCAGCCTGCGCAATAGTTAAATCCAACGGTTCCGCCTGCTGCATTTAATGTATTGCCAATACTTTCTGCTTCACTCCAGTTGGCTTTCAGCTTGTTATCTCCGGTTGTCATCGGTCTTGTTGCATCCAGCTCTTTTACCCAGTTCACCAGTTTCTGGGCAGTTGCCGGATAATTGGAAACGCCACCGCTGATTCCTTCCATAACCTCATTTCCAAGAGACCACATAATGATTGATGGTGCATTGTATCCTCTCTTCACCATTGCTGTCAGGTCAAACTGTGCCCAGGTCATACCGTCCCCTGCACCTAAAATCTGATTGTCCCCGTCGATTTTCTGATTGAACCATTTTGCATAGTCATTACTGTTTCCATTTTTTGCATAAAGCCAGGTATCGAAAGCTTCATCGATCACCAACATCCCCTGCTCATTGCATGCTTGGATCAGCTCATCAGCTGCAGGGTTATGTGTCACTCGAATCGTGTTACACCCCATCTGCTTCAGGATCTCAATCTGTCTTGCAATTGCGCGGGCATTTGCCTTTGCACCAAGTGCTCCCTGATCATGATGCATACATACACCTTTTAGTTTTGTATTCTGTCCGTTCAGCGAAAATCCTGTATTGTTATCAAAATCAAAATACCGGAAACCATATTCTGTATCGTAAACATCTACTGTATTTTCTCCAAGCTTTACTTCTGTTCTTACAGTATAAAGTGTCGGACTGTCCACACTCCAGAGCGCCGGACTTTGTGCCTCAAGTGTTATTTCGATTTCATCACTTTCTCCGGATGCAACAGTTTTAGCTTCGGTTGTCACTGTTCCGATTGCTGCACTTTCATCTGCGCCTTTTGGAAATACCGTGTGCGTCAAGGTTACAGCCTGTTCATCTTCAGAATCATTCACAACCTGTGTGCGGACATCCATATTGACAGTTCCACCCTGTTCTGCTTTCAGGTTCTCAGTCGTAATCTGCGTCCCCTCAAGATCCACATGAACCTTTTCTGTCATGGTCAGATTTACACTTCTGTAAATACCACTTCCGGAATACCATCTGCTTGAAGGCGTCTTGTTCTCCACCTTTACTGCAATTGTATTTTCCTCACCATATTTCACATAGTCTGTTATGTCAAATGAAAATGGTGTATATCCGTATGGATGTGTTCCAAGCTTTTCTCCATTTACCCATACAGATGCATTCATATAAACACCGCTAAAATCAACACGGATCTCTTTTCCTTCCGCAGCTTTATCTATGGTAAAACTTTTCCGGTACCATCCTGTTCCCCCTGGAAGATATCCACTTTCTGCTTCCATAGATTTTGAATAATCCTGTTCAATGCTGTAGTCATGCGGAAGCGAAACCTGGCGCCATTTCGAGTCGTCGAAATTTGCTGTCTGCGCATTTTCCACATCTCCCAGATTGAATTTCCAGTTACTGTCAAAATTGATCGTTCTCTGATCCGTCGATTTCCCGTAATTGCTTACGTAAACCGCTTCCGGATCTGAACTCATCTGTGTCTGTGAATTGGATCTTACTTTCACCTCTTCACCTGCCTCCACAGGCAATGTCATTCCCTGTACCGTGAGCAATGCCGCAAGGCAGGCAGCCCCGGCACGGACATACCTTTTTCTTGTTTTCATCTTTTCCTCCAATGTTTTTATTCCTCTTTATAGACACAAAAAGACAGGGGGGTGCTATTACTCTCCTGTCTTTTTGTTTTGAGGTCTCGTCCTCGTTATGAGCTATTCCTCATTACGATCTTTATCTGTACTCTGATTCTTTTTCATATTTTTGTAGACATTTATAGTTCCAAACCCGATCAGTCCAACACCTACGATCAGAAACAGAATCGTCGCCACGATCATAACAAGCTGTTCATTACCATGACTTGTGGAAATCGCCCTGAACATCTGGTATGCCAGTGTCAGCAGATAAAACCCGGCCATTGCATAAATCGCCAGTCTTGCATTTTTCTTCCATCCGTCATTCTCCGGCATCTTATTCTCGTCCATAACATTTCCCAGCCTTTTCTTTTTATTTTCTTACCAGATATTTTCTCATATCAATTGCACATGCGATCAGAATAATCAGACCTTTGATCACATACTGCATATTCTGACTTACTGCCAGGAACTGCAGTGCAACGAAGATGATTCTCAGAATGAACACCCCTAAAACAACGCCGCTGATCTTACCGGTACCACCTACAAAAGATACACCACCGATTACACAGGCAGCAATCGCATCACACTCGTAGTTCAGACCTGTATTTGCCTGGTTGGAACCGATACGTGCAGATTCAATGAATCCAGTGATACCATACATGCATCCTGCAAGTGTATGTACCAGAATGGTTGTTCTCATAACATTTACACCAGATACATTGGCAGCTTCCGGGTTGGAACCAACTGCGAACATATTCTTTCCAAATGTTGTCTTATTCCACATGAACCACATGAATACAACTACGACACAAGCGTACCATACATAGTTCGGTATCGGAACGCCACGGATCTTTAAGAAACTTCCTGTTACAAAATTCTTAAAGGATTTGTCCAGTCCGGAAAGTGGCTGTCCGTTGTTACCGTTCAGCATAATGTACATCAGAAGAATTCCGTATACAATCAGCTGTGTTGCCAGTGTTACAATGAATGGATGTAAGTGGAATTTCGCTACGAAGAATCCATTTACCCATCCAACAATACCTCCGACTACGATTACGATCAGAATAACCAGTGGTATCGGAAGAACCGGAAGATCCGGGAAAATTTTGGTTGCATAAGTTACTGACTGCAAAAGTGATGCAGAAATACACGCTGTAAGACCTACAACACGTCCGGCTGAAAGGTCTGTACCGGTAAGTACGATCGTTCCTGCAATACCACACGCGATCGGAATGTTCGCTGCAGACAGCGAGATAATGTTAACAATAGATGCCACGCTCAGGAATCTGCTGTTCTGTGTGTAAGTGTAAATAACTGCGATAATGATCAGAAGATAAATCGCATTATTGATAAGTCCTTCTTTCCACGCTTTTACCTTGTCTGCGGAATCCAGTGCTTTGTATTCTGCATAGCGTGATTTTATATTTGCAAATGCTTTCATCTGGGAAGCCTCCTTCTTTTTGTTTGAAAATTACACATACTTTGCTGCGTAAGTCATGATCAGTTCCTGTGTCGCCTCTTCAGCGTTAATCTCTCCGGCAAGTCTTCCACCGGACATAACCATGATACGGTCACAGATTCCGAGAAGCTCCGGCATTTCTGAAGAAACTACGATAACTACTTTGCCGCGGTTCGCAAGATCGATGATGAGCTGATAAATCTCATACTTTGCACCGACATCGATTCCTCTTGTCGGCTCATCCAGAAGCAGTACTTCCGGATCGGTAAGAAGCCATCTTCCAAGGATAACCTTCTGCTGGTTTCCACCGGAAAGTGCACGGATCTTTGTCTCCTGCGACGGTGTCTTTGTCCGCAGCGCATCAATATATTTCTGCGTATCTTCTTTCATGGATTTTTCACTCAGATAAAATCCTTTTTTGTGTCTCTTTAAGCTGGAGATAACGGTATTTTCACGAATGTTCAGGATGCCGAAGATACCGGTTGCTCTTCTCTCTTCTGTCAGAAGTGCAAATCCGTTCTTGATCGAATCCTGTGCATTCTTATTGCTGACTTGTTTTCCGTCAAGTTTTATCGTTCCTGATTTCCTGGTTGCAATTCCAAAAATTGTCTCCAGAGTTTCTGTACGCCCACTTCCGTCAAGTCCGGCAATTCCAAGAATTTCTCCTTTTCTTGCTTTGAAGGAAACATCATTCAGGATCGAATACATTCCGGAAAGGTGTTCCACTTCAAGCGCTACATCGCCCGGTTTATTTGTCTTTGGCGGGAACTGATTGGTAAGCTCACGTCCAACCATCAGGCGGATGATATCATCCATCTCCAGATCATCTGCTTTCTCTGTTGCTACCCAGGTTCCGTCACGCATGATCGTGATTTCATCTGAAATCCGTTTGATCTCTGCCATTTTATGTGAAATGTAAATGATTCCGCATCCTCTCTTTTTCAGCATCTCAATGATATCAAACAGATGCTCTACTTCCTGCTCTGTAAGGGAAGAAGTCGGCTCATCAAATACGATGACTTTTGCATTCACAGATACTGCTTTTGCAATCTCTACCATCTGTCTCTGTGATACCGGCATCGTACTCATGATCCTTTTCGGATCTACATCAATTTTCAATTCTTCAAATACTTTTTTTGTGTCGTCATAGATTTTTTTCTCATTTACCATGACGCCGCCCACTTTCGGGTAACGTCCGAGCCAGAGATTATCCATGACGTTTCTTTTGAGCGCCTGGTTCAGTTCCTGGTGAACCATTGCAACTCCATTTTCAAGAGCTTCTTTCGAATTCTTGAAATTAATCTCTTTTCCCTCCAGCTCAATCTTGCCACTGTCTTTGTCATAAATTCCGAAAAGGCATTTCATCAGTGTTGACTTTCCGGCTCCATTTTCACCCATCAGTGCATGGACAGTGCCTGCTTTAACTGTCAGGGACACATGATCTAATGCTTTTACGCCCGGAAATTCTTTACAGATATCCGTCATCTGCAGTAAAACATCCTGTTTCATAGCTGTCCTCCTGTCTCTCATCTTCTAATCTCGCATACCTTTCGAACCTGCCGCTATGCAGTTCCATCCGGCTGCGTCACAACTTTAGAAAAGGTGGCTGGCCAACCACCTGGCCGCCACCTTTATTTTTTACATTTTTATTTTCCTGAGTATTCCTGGTAAGGAATGAAGATCTTGTTGCTTACTTTTTCGGAAATATTGTAAGAATCTGTTCCATCCATCAGATCTTTTCCACCTGCTGCATTCTTAGCAAGGTCTGCGATACAAGCTGCCATACCATCTGCATCCTGTTTAACAGTTGCTGTCATCTTGCCATCAGCGATCAGCTGTTTTGCTGCGTCTGTAGCATCAACACCAAATACCGGGATCATCTTGCAGTCTTTGCCTGTTCCAAGGTTGTATCCCTTATCATTCAGAGCTGAGACTGCACCCTCTGCCATACCGTCATTGTTGCAGATAACAAGTTCGATCATGTTATTGCTTCCTTCGTTGTACTGGGAAAGGTTGGTTGTCATATAGTTATTAGCTGCTGTTGCACTCCAGTTACCATCCTGGTCAACCTGATATTTGTCACTGTTAGAAGCGTCAAAGTATTCCAGTGCCGGTTTGCCGGCGTCTGTGATGATCTTATCTGCATCTTCTACAGCAAACTGTGTACGATAAATAGCTTCTGCATTTCCGAGCTGTCCCATGAACATTGCGTAAGAGATCTTTCCATCTCCGTTGAGATCCATTTCATCAAAATGTTCTACTACATAGTTACCGATCATTTCGCCCTGCATATGTCCTGCTTCCGGAGCGTCTGTTCCTACAAATGCACACTTGTCATAGCTTCCAAGTACATCGCCTTCTGTCTTGTCATCTTCGATCGCACGGTTAAAGAAAATAACCGGGATTCCTGCTGCTTCTGCTTTTTCAACGATCTGAGAAGAAGCATCTACAGAACCAGATGTAACGATGTTGACGATCAGTGCTGTAGCACCTGTCTGGATCGCTGTATCAATCTGTTCGTTCTGTGTTGTCTGGTTGCTGTTTCCATCATAGTCCTGATATTCAACACCCATCTCGTCAAGTTTTGCATCGAGTGCTGTACGGACAGATGCGATATAAGTATCAGAATAGGTATAGTAGAATACTGCGATATTAGCGTCTGATGATTTCTTATCACTGCTTCCACCATCACTGTCACTCTTACCGGAGCCCCCGCATCCTGCAAGCATTCCAAGTGCCATCACACCTGCGAGCATCGCTGCTACAATTCTTCTTTTCATAATTTCGTTCCTCCTTGTATAACGTTTACTTGATGATACGAGTATAACAAGAAGGGAATAAAACACCCATGTGAAAAACTACGAGGAGTTTGTGAATTTCAACGTTTATATAAATTTTTACTTAATTTCGTCCATAAATGTTTCAAATGCCCAATTCTTTAAAAAGCTGTAGCCCAAATATTTTTCAGACTACAGCTTCTATACTTCCGAGCAGCTACAAACATTCCACCCGTTACTTTTCTTCAAATGAAAACAGCGCCTTCTGGCTCTTATCATCATACATATTTTCTCTTGTCACCAGAATACTGCTGGTTGCCGTCTCTTTCTTTTCCGGCTTCTGACCATTCAGTAGTGTATTGATCTGCTCAATCCCCAGGTATCCCATCGCATATGGGTTCTGGACGATCAGCGCATCTACATTTCCTTTTTCCAGCATTCCAATGGATTTTACGTTACTGTCAAACGCAACAACCTGCGTCCGCTCTCCGGCGCCAAGTGCTTCTACCGCATCCCCGACTCCAAGTGTTGTCCATTCATTAAATGTCACGATCACATTGATCTGCGGATTGTCAAGCAACATCCTCTCGGTGCCCTCTCTTGCGTCGGTGATCGTAGACTTCACATTGATGGACGCCGTAATATTTGCCCGGTCATCATTAAGAACCGTATCCCGGAATCCCTTTTCACGAAGCTGCCCGTTCTCCGTACTCTTATCAAAATTTACGATTCCGATATTTAGATTTTCCGCCGGATTACCAAGCACTTCTTCTCCTGCCATACATCCGGCTTCATAATTGTCTGTACCAATATAGCATTCCACAGCCTCACTGTTTACCGGACTGTCCACAACCACAATTCTGATTCCTGCCTTTGCCGCACGGTCGATTGCTTCCGCATTCTTTTCAAAATCAATGGCAGAGAACAGAAGTGCATCTACCTGTTCCCGGATTGCCCGGTCTATCATTTCATTCTGCGCCTCATAATCTTCCTCACCGTCTCCATCCGGTCCTTCGCACACCAGATCCAGATTATATTCCGCACTTGCCGCACCGGCTCCCGCATATGCAGACTGCCAGAAAGAAGAATCCATGGATTTTGTCAGAAACACTACTTTTTTCTTCTCGATGACGCTATTTGTACTGCCTTCTTTTCCTTCCCCAAGTCCGTCACCCGTCAGGACAAAAAACAGAATTGCAAGTAGGATCACACCTGCATCAATTGCAATAAATGGTTTTCTTCTACTTTTTCTCATATTCTTCCTCCCTGACCTTCGGCATACGGATCGTCACACAGGTTCCTTCATCCAGCTCACTTGTGATATTCAGTCCATAATTGCTTCCAAAATAAATCTTGATCCGGTCATTTACATTCTTGATTCCGATTCCGGTACGGTCTCCCGGCTCTTTGCGCAGAATCTCCCGGCACTGTTCTTCCGTCATACCGATTCCGTTATCCTCCACCTGGAAAATAATATCTTCTCCGTCCTCAAAAATACGAATCCAGATCTCACCCTCATCGATCATCTGCTTTACACCATGATAAATTGCATTCTCGATAATTGGCTGCAAAGTAATTTTGTTACAAAGATACGAAAGACACGACTCTTCCACCTCAAATGAATAGGTAAATTTGTTCTTATACCGATAATTTTCAATCTTCAGATAACTCTTTGCATGTTCCACTTCTTTTTCGATCGGAATCAGCTCATGCCCTTTACTGATACTGATACGGAACAGCCTTGCAAGTGCCGTAACCATCTCTTCTGCATCTTCATTTTTCCCGTCTTCACACATCCATGCAATCGCATCCAGTGTATTATACAGGAAATGTGGATTGATCTGCGCCTGAAGCGCTTTCAGCTCTGTTTTCCGCAGTGTGATTTCTTCCTGTCTGACCTGCTCCATCAGCTTCTGGATCTTCACAACCATGTGTTCAAACGAGTTGGATAAAGTCGTGATCTCTGTAGTTCCCGCCATCGGCTCAAATACAAAATTTTCAGCATTTTTTTCAAACCGGTGCATGTCATCAGCAAGCTGCCTTACCGGTGCTGAGAACAGTTCTGAAAATGCCCATCCGAGAAGAAAGACTGCTCCCATAACCAGACACAGGACGATCAGAAGTCTGGATACCGCACTGCTTACCTTCTCCGTAATCATTTCATCTACATAGCAGACACCTACAATTTTCCAGTCACAGTTCTCCAGATTTTTCACAGTATAGATCGCCTGTTCCTGAATATGTGTCCCTTCTTTTAAATCCATTCCCTTCTCTTCTTTTAACCCGGAATAAATGAGCTGCTGCTGTGGATGATAGATCAGATTGCCTTTTTTGTCCGCAATATAGGCATAGCCGTGCTGCCCGATCCCTACATCATCAACATAATTGGCAATGTCAGAAAAACGGATGTCAATATTTACCTGTATACTGGTTCCGTCTTCTTTCTGAATCTTCTGGTAAACGGTTACAACCCATGGATAATATCCCTCAAACAAAGATTCCACATATGGTTTGGTTATACGCAGCCTGCCATCGTCATCTTCCATTTCGATACTCTGAACAATGCGATAATTCTCTTTCAGCTTCTGCCCCCTGTTCCAGTAACGCAGAAGCTCCCCATCTTCACCACAGATTGTTACCGCTACTACATCGGAACGGATATTTACCAGATTCTGGATATATTCCTCAGAATGATTATTCTCATGACGCATTCTCGCCACGATCCCTTCCAGTATGATCCGCATATCCTGTGTATAATTCTCAACCGTATTCTGTACCTGTTCACAGCTCTGGGAACTGCTTGTCACTGCACTTTGCTCCATTGCATTCCGGTAAATCTGAACAAAAATAAGCGTTGCAGCCACTACCGAAATCAGGACGATTCCCATTACCATTGCAATAAACACACCGGAAATAGATATATTCCATCCCTTGTGCTGATCTGCTTCTTTTTTACGCCTGTTCATGTTCCCTCCTGTATTTGTTCGGTGATACTCCAGTCAGCTTTTTGAAGCAGTGGCTGAAATAATACTGATCCTTATAACCACACAGCTCTGTAATCTCACCGATCTTCATACCGGTACACTGCAGAAGCTCCATTGCCTTTTCAATTCGTTTTTTCGTCAGGATCTCAACCATTGAACTGCCTGTCGTCTTTTTTATCAGACTGCTGAGATAATTCGGCGACACCCCGATCTCTTCACTGATGATCATAACAGACAGATCCTGTTGGGCATAGCGGTCCTGTATGATCTGCACTGCCTGCTCGCAGATCACCTCGCTGCTCTTCTTTCTCTGATCCATAAGCATTTTTTTAGCCTCCATACACAGCCTTTTTATGATCTGAAAATTCTCTGCCATACGTTCCATTTCACGCATCTGCTGCATGGAATATTTTTTCTGAAGAACTTCTACACCACATTCCCCGATTGCCATATAAATAACCTTATATACTGCCGCCCCGATCTCGGTCAAAAGTATCGTACTAAGTACCAGTGTATTCTTGCCTCCATTTCGCAGTTTCTTTTCCAGATCATCCAGATAAATCTCCAGATCCTCTGCCATTCCACCACGTAAAAAATTCTCCATCGTTGCTGTAATTTCCTGTATTTCTCCCTGTTCCAATCCCGATCCGTGCTCTGCATCGGAAATGAAATAGACACTGCTTTTATCCTTTCTGGAATAACTGAGCGCATTCATTGCCTCCAGATAGCTCTCTCTGCATTTTCCAAGAGTATTCACACTCCTGCTTACCCCGACCTGACAGCAATATCCCATAATACGCTCCACACTCTGAACAATTTCTTCTACAATAATATGTAAATACTTACCCATACCTCCCGGAGTCGTCGCGATCAGCGATACCACTCTTCCTTCCAGATGGCAGCTTACATAATGAACATATTTTTTCAAGATCATATCAACTGCATTTACACTGCTATAGCTTGTCTGATCCTTTCCATTTGCATCACGGATTCCGGTTACAAGCACCACGTACTGCATATTATCCGGCTTTGGATTACGGATCAGCTCACATTCCTCTGCCCGCTCAAGAAGTGCCTCTTCGGACACCCGTTCATTCTGAAAGCTGTCGAGCAAAAGCGGAATAAGGAATTGCGTCTTGCGGATGTCCAGCTTCTCTTTTCTTTCTTTTGTAAATTCTTCCACTCGCTGATCCATGGCTTTTTTAATCTTTATCAATTCCGCCTCGATCTCTTTTGCTGAAATCGGCTTCAGCATATAACTTACAATATTATATTGAATTGCCTGCTGCGCATAGGTAAAATCATCAAATCCACTTAAAAATGCGATCTGTACCATCGGGCGAACTTCCCTGACCGCCCGTGCCAGCTCAATCCCCGATAAAAATGGCATCTTGATATCGGTAAGGAGCAGATCTGGTTCCAGCTTTTCAACCAGTTCCAGCGCGTCTGCACCATTTTCAGCTTCCCCGACCACTTCAAAACCAATCTCTTCCCACTTTACCCTGCGAACAAGACTTCTGCGGATTTCCTCCTCATCATCAGCAACAACAACTGTATATTTCATATTTCTCCCTTTTTCACTTACTATCAAACTTTCATCTGGTTACAGTTTCTCTTTTTATATTATAGAAGATTCATATCCACTTTTCCATAAATATATCTCCACTTAAATTTGTAAAATTCTACGATTGTATACACAACAATAGTATAAAAAACGGACAGGCTGAATAGCTTTTCAGTCTGTCCGCTTTTTACATCTTCTTATGCTGTTTTAAAAATTACATTTTTATAACGATTCAATGCAGTATAAAGGACTAATCCAAGCACACCACATCCGACAACTTCTCCGACACCAACTGTCAACATCATAAACGGAATCGGAAGTGCTACTCCATATCCGTAACGAAGTACAAACGGAACGATTACTGTGTTAGCAATAATCGGTGGTAACGGTGCAAGGAAACGGTTTTTGTTACGAAGCTGATAAGTAAAAAATGCTCCGATCAAAGTTGCAATGCTTCCGAAAATGATATCCGGCAGGATTGCTCCTCCGAGAATGTTTCCAACAATACATCCAACAAAAAGTCCAGGAATCGCTGCCGGTGTAAATACCGGAAGGATCGTAAGTGCTTCTGCAATACGTATCTGTACTTCTCCGAATGAAAATGGTGCAAATACATAAGTAAGCACCACGTAGATTGCAGCGATCATCGCTGCCTGAGTCATAAATGCTACATTCTTGTTCTTCATATGAAATTCTCTCCTCTAGTTTTGTTTTACGAGTGGAAGGTCACGAACACTCGATTCATTTTCGCGCAACAATGAGTCTGGCGGCCATGCTTGCATGGACATCTGACGAATGCCGCGGAAGGCATATACTGTAAGTATATGACCTTACGCCGGGAATCGGCGAAACCCTTGTAAGACCTTGTTTTTAGGGGTTTTGTAACGGGTGTTAGTATAGCATGGTGGGAATGAAAAATCAAGATTTGTCCAAAATTTGTCCAAAATTCATTTTAGGTCTCAGAAATAATATGATACAACAGCTTCCTTGTCTGCTGGCAGCAGGACGCAAGGGGTGACCGAAATGTTCACCCTTATAATCGAGCCGACATTTTAACGTACCAGTCAAAAATGACTAAATTTTTCTCTATAAATCAGGAGCCCGGTCACCACTTTGGCGACCGGGCTCCTGATTTAAAACATAACAAAAGCGGGTGATGGGAATCGAACCCACGTATCCAGCTTGGAAGGCTGGTGCTCTACCATTGAACTACACCCGCGTGACTCTTATTATTATATTCATCATTCAACTGTTTGTCAACAATTTTTTTGTTTTTTTTATTTTTATATTTTTCCACTTTTTCTTTCCCTTACTTCATTCTAATGTTATAATGAAGAGACTCAGTATACTGATAGGAGGGATTAAATATGAAAATTACAGAAGGCTACATGCCTTATCTTGGATACAAAACCTACTACCGTATTGCAGGCGAATGCTCCGGCAATAAAAAACCACTCATTCTGCTTCACGGAGGACCTGGTTCTACACATAACTACTTTGAAGTACTTGACCGGCTTGCTGATGAAGGTCGTGCAATTATTTCCTACGACCAGCTCGGCTGCGGTAATTCTTATGTAGAAGGACATTCAGAACTCTGGTGTTCTAAAACATGGATGAATGAACTGATCGAACTCAGAAAATATCTCGGACTTAATGAACTTCATCTTCTCGGACAGTCCTGGGGCGGAATGCTCTCAATCGAATACTTATGCGATCACAAACCAGAAGGGATCAAATCCGTTATTCTTTCCAGCACCCACCCATCTTCCAAATTGTGGGCCCATGAACAACACCGGATGATCAAATTCATGTCCCAGGAAGATCAGGACGCCATTGCCAAAGCTGAAGCAACCGGCAATTTTGACGATCCGGCATATCTCGCAGCCAATGAACGCTTTATGCTTCTTCATGCCGCCGGCGTACCAAAAGACACCGATCCTGAATGCCTGCGCCGTCCAAAAAAAATTGGAACAGACTCTTATATCACCGCGTGGGGACCAAATGAATACACGCCAATCGGAAATCTCAGCAACTATGAGTACCGTGACAAACTGAAAAATATCAAAGAACCGGCACTTATCATCAACGGAACCAACGATCTGTGCACTCCACTGGTTGCAAAGACCATGTATGACAGTATCCCGAATTCACGCTGGGAACTTTTTGATGACTGCCGTCATGCATGCTTCGTTGAAGATACCGACCGCTATTGCAGGCTTTTAAATGAATGGATGGAGCAAAACGACTAAACCTGCTCAGCGTGATTGGATATATTGTTATCTTTGACTCTTCACTTTCCATGTTTTTCTATAGCCGCTCGTGGGCCAGCTAAAACAAATATCACTCTCTTTTTGTATATCAAAAAGTGCAGATCCCTGTGAAAATACAAATCTGCACTTAGTTCATCATATACGCAAAAGACGCATATTCCCGACAAAATTTTTGTTCAGGCATATGCGTCTTTTTGCACTTTTTACTGCTCTCTGAAAGTGATCTCACCCGTCTCACTGTCCATAGCTTCTACAATCGCAAGTGATTCCAGCGGATATCCAAGGTTGCGGATGATTCTTCCGCCGGACTGGAATCCTTTTTCGATCACAATTCCAATTCCCTCTACCGTTGCACCTGCCTCTGTAACCAGCTGAATCAGCCCCTGCAGCGCACATCCATTCGCAAGGAAATCATCAATAATGAGCACATGATCTTCCTCTGAAAGAAATTTCTTTGCTACAATTACCTGGTTCTTGCATTTGTGGGTAAATGATTCGACTTCTGCTACATACATCTCCCCTTCCAGATTGATGCTCTGTGTCTTTTTTGCAAATACAACCGGCACATGAAAATGCTTGGCTACAATACAGGCAATCCCAATACCAGAAGCTTCGATTGTCAGGATCTTGTTGATATTCTTATCTGCAAATCTCTTCTTGAATTCCGCTCCGATCTGGTCAAATAATTCAATATCCATCTGATGATTCAGAAAACTGTCCACCTTAAGAACATTTCCCTCTTTCACGATTCCATCTTTGACAATACGTTCTTCCAAAAAGTTCATCTTACGTTCTCCTCTTCCTTTAATATTCCATGTATTTTTTTCATTGTATCAGTCTGAGCCATGAAACGCAACCCTCTGCGCTATTTTACCAGAATCTTATAATCCTTTTCAAAAATATCGCCCGGTTTCAGTTCATTCCCCCACTCCCTGTTTTCCAGAATATGGTCAAAATCTTCTCTGTCACTTCTTCCATACCATGGCTCAATGCATACGAAAGGTGCGTGTTTTTTTGCCGGAGACCAGATTCCAAAAAGCGGTGCATCAAATTCTACTTCCAGATAAACCTTTCCATCTGCATCCGCAAGACCGATCCTCTGTGCCTGATGATTTTCAATAATAAGTGCATCCTCATCAAATAAATGTTCCTCAAGCTTCAGACATTTTCCGAAAAGATTTAAGATTTTTGTCCGTGGACAAAGTGCACCTTCTTCATTCAGGATGCTGCTCGTGAGCGGTCCTTCTGTATCAAATACCAACTGACAATCCTCCTGCTTTTCTCCTTCTTTCAAAGGACAGTTAAATGCCGGATGCCCTCCGATCGAAAAATACATCTTCTTATCATTTGGATTTTCTACTTTCCACATTACTTCCACCTGACGTCCGGAGAGTCTGTATCCTACTTTCAGAATAAAATGAAATGGATATTTTTCCAAAGTACTTTCTGTATCTTTCAGTACAAACCAAATCTCTTCTTCTGTCTGGCTCTCCAGATCAAATTCCATGTCTCTTGCAAAACCATGCTGTGACAGCGTATATGTTTTTCCTTCGTATACCGACTGCTTCTGCACATAATTTCCTACGATTGGGAAAAGAACCGGTGATGTTCTTCCCCAGAACTTTGGATCTGCCTGCCACAGATATTCCTGCTCTGTCTTATTGTCTTTTAGCGATTTCATTTCTGCACCTGCTGAAATAACAGTCAGTGTAAGTTCTTCATTTTTCAGTTGATATGCTCCCATTTTTATGCCTCCATTCCTTTCTGTATCTACTTTTCTGCCTCTACGCCGGCAAATTGCGTATTTAACAGAATCCCGGTTAAACAAAAAGCAGGAGAAATGCTGTAAATTCAACGTTTCTCCTGCTTTTCAAACACTGCCGCAGACCGGAATCGAACCGTTTTACTTAATCTCAAATACTGGTAGAAAGGGGCTTTGAAGACTTCATCACGGTTGCGGTGTTCAAAAAGTGTTCAAACGTTTGTTGCATACAAACAGGAAGTTATCTTTTTCCTAATGGCAATGCTATTAAATTTCCCAATAATGCAATAACAGCATATCCAACTACATAAACCCATGCACTTGAGTTATAAAATATAAATATAGATGGCGCAAACATTATTGCTACAATCAAAATATACCAGAAGTTAAAACCATTCCTAATCCCATAAAAAACAGAGGTTATTAAACATATTAGAGGAATAATTACTAACATAACAATCATTGCACTTCCTGTGTTTTTTATAAACCAAGGAACGATATAAAAATCTATCAGCAACAGTAGGTAGAAAACCATGTTCTTTTTTAATTTATCCATCATATCATCATCCTTTCAAACACCGATTTGTCTGTTTCATGTTATACACAGTATAATTCCATTTTATAAAATATTCAATTAAAAAGGTATGCGAATATTTTTTATTTCCGCATACCCATTATCACTTTATTCTTTTACATATCGAATTAACTCACCAATTTCACATTCAAAATAGTTGCATAGTTTACAGATTAAATTTGCATCCAGTCTTTGAAATTCATTTCTGCAATATCTATTGAAATTTGACCTCGGTATGTCAAGTTCCTTACAAATCGTATTCTTACTGATACCTTTTTCTTGTAACAGTTCTTCTATCCTTAATTCTAAATGTCCATAGTTCATGTTCTGCACCTCTACATAAAGTATATTTATTAAATCTTTATGTAGTAATTCACTATATAGTGAGGTACTATATAGTCATCCCTGTACAAATAACACGAAAGAGGTATGTACATGAAAAAGAAAATCATAGCACCAATCACAATACTCTGTTTACTGACCATTCTCTACAATTATCTCAGACTGCCGGACTACCATATTACTAACAGCATGTCCTTTAGCAGTGCAGATACCAGAAATACTGAATTGACTGTAATTGTTTACAAATGTTGGGGAATTGATGGAGTAATCAAAGACATTGAAAACGAACATAACAAAATTAACGGTACACCTACCACCTTGGAAATCAACCTCTATTATCCAACTTATTACTTGCACAATAATAGCAAGCCGTTCCGAACTGTAACCATTGAATATAATAAAAAGGAATAGCACTCTATTACTGCTTTTGAAGTAGTATCGGCTATTCCCTCTCCTTATATTCTTTTGTTCGTATTTTCGCAAACTAACGTTCCGCAAGGATGCCCAGTGCGACGGTTCCTAACAGGGCGGCGGGTCGACTGGGCAAGTGGTCGGCTGAGAAGCATTTTCTACTCAACGACATATTTAACGTTTGATTCTCTCCGTCCCTCATATTTCTCCTGTGCCAACAGTTTATCAAGAAATTCTGACACTTCTTCCATGTCTTCACTGTCTATCAAATCCAGTTTTATCAATACATCAAGGTCTGTCTGATTCTTCGGTTGTATTGAGATCGGCTGAGATGTATCCACAACCACTTTCAACTGTTTTGTCTTATTTGCTGTTTCAATATCCGTA
>NZ_JAQDGZ010000022.1:0-52445 GCF_027663865.1 Coprococcus sp. AF99-45 | reverse complement strand
AAGTGCTTCGTTCGACTTGCATGTGTTAAGCACGCCGCCAGCGTTCATCCTGAGCCAGGATCAAACTCTCGTTAAAAATGTTTGTATCCGGGTCAGAATCGCTTGGCAATTCTGTTCCTGTTTACTGTTCTGGTTCGACATCTTTCGATGTCCGTTCTTGAAAAATCTCTTTAAAGAATTTTCAGGGTTTGTTGTCTATTGTTCAGTTATCAATGTTCTTTTTGTTGTTGCCGTTTCATTAACTTTTTTAAATTATTTTTTGTTGCTTTTTTGAATTTCTCAAACAGCAACTCTGATATATTATCATATATCTTCTTGCTTGTCAATAACTTTTTTGAAGTTTTTTTCAAAAGTTATTTTCAAACAAAACGGAGAAAGAGGGATTCGAACCCTCGCGCCGGTTGCCCGACCTACACCCTTAGCAGGGGCGCCTCTTCGGCCTCTTGAGTATTTCTCCTCAGCCCGATCCAAGGTCTGTATTTAACTGTGTGTTTACATACTTTTAATGTAACCTCACAGCGCATTGATAATTATACCTAAGAACCCTTTTTCTGTCAACGGTTTTTTCGATTATTTTTTTCTTTTTTTAAGTTTGTTTTCTAATTATCTATATATAGAAGAAACAGACTCTTTTTCACTATATCTAGCAAAGAGTCTGTCCTTTTTACCTTATCTTTATTTTATGCTTCCTTTGGTTCATATTCAGATATGGTTTCTTCTATTCTTCTTTTTACTTCTTTTGCGATCTCTGTCGTCTTCATATTTTGATATTCTTCATAATAAATCGGTTCCAGGAAATGTACCTGTACCGTTACCGGTGCGATACTATTTGTATCAAACGGTTTAAAAGAATCAATCAACGCAATCGGTATGATCGGGCATTTCGCTTTTGTTGCCGCCTTGAAGCTTCCACCTTTAAACTCAAGAAGCTTGTTCCCCATCTTCGAGCGGGTTCCTTCTGCAAAGATCAGATAGTTTCTTCCTTTCTTTACTTCCTCTGTAACATCCATGATCACTTGCATAGACTGACGGATATCTTCGCGGTCGATCATGTAGGCCTTCATACATTTAAATGTCTGCTTGAGAAGTGGAACATTTGCCACTTCTTTTTTTGCCACCACCGAAAACGGACGCGGGCAGGCATCAACAATTGCGAGTACGTCATAAAGCCCTTGATGATTCGGAAAAAACATAAACCCTCCCTCTTTGAGGATATTTTCTTTTCCATATGCTTCGATTGTTACATTTCCGCCTTTATTGGCTCTTTTGACAATATATTTCAGAAGCTTATATCGGGTGATCTCCGGATACTTGTCTACGTGCGCGGCATAGTAACACAGCTTGCACCACATAAACGGAACAAGCAGAATATTCCGAATTACCATAAGTGCAATTCTTTTCACACAATTCATTCCCTATTCCTCCGCATACTCTTTGACGGCTGTCTCGTATAAATTATTGCCCTCGGAGTCGATCACAACAATTGCCGGAAGGTCTTCGATCTCCAGGCGGCGGATCGCTTCTGTGCCAAGATCATCATATGCGATCACATCTGCTCTTTTGATACATTTTGAAAGAAGCGCGCCTGCTCCTCCGACTGCTGCAAAATAAACTGCTTTATTTCTCACGATTGCATCCCGGACAGCCTGACTTCTTTTCCCTTTTCCTATCATTCCGCCAAGCCCCAGATCCAGAAGGCGTGGTGCATATTTGTCCATCCTGCTTGCTGTTGTCGGTCCTGCTGAGCCGATCGGTCTTCCTTCTCTCGCCGGAGATGGTCCCATATAATAAATCATCTGATTCTTAATATCAAGTGGAAGCTCTTTTCCTTCCGAAAGCACTTCATCCATTCTTTTATGAGCAGCATCACGGGCAGTATAAATAACTCCCGTAAGATATACATAATCTCCTGCTCTTAAATCCTGTATTTCTTCCTTTGCTACTGGAACTGTAATATGTCTTTCCATATCCTTTTCCTTCCTGATTCTTTTTCTGTATTCTGCTGCGGCGTTTTTAACCGCTAACAGGAGTCTTATAATTCTCTTAAAATAATTTCAGCCAGTTTCTCAACTGTAAAGTCTACAAAACTAATGCACTGCGCTTTTCTCTCCGGAGAATTTTTTTCTTTTCCTCTTGTCAGCACACGACAGCAGGTTGCTCCGCAATGTTCTTTAAATGCGTCGTGAAACTCTTTCGTCAGCCGCTGGCATTTCAAAAAGGCTTCATCTCCAGGTGTTCTTCTTCCGAAAAAATAGCCGATGCACATGGTTGCTCCTGCAAGCGCACCACAAATACAGCCACCATCTCCGAGCCCCCACGGGAATCCTGATGACATAGCGATCGCATCATCTGACAGATCAAGATCAAAGCCCTTTTTGATCGCATAGATCACCGACTCTGAACAGGCGAACCCTTTCTGAAAAATCTCAACCGCATCTTTTCGCATTGCGTCTACATCTACATTTGTATTCATAATTATCCTCTTTTCATTTTCCTTTAAATATTACACACATCCTCTCACCGAGCAGAAACCATTTGTAACATGCTTCATCTTCGCACGAGTACATATTTTCGGCACGGAAAGTCTTTTCAGGATCCCCCCGGTAAATTAAATAGTGCGGATCACATGGCGGTTAACATGACAGCAAATATTTACAGCTACCGGAAGTCCGGCAATATGAGTCGGATAAGTGTTGACATTGACAGCCAGCGCGGTTGTACTTCCCCCAAGTCCGCCCGGTCCGATTCCAATCTTGTTGATCCGCTCCAGTAATTCTTCTTCCAGTTCTTTTACATATGGAATGTCTGAATGGCTTCCGACTTCTCTTGTAAGTGCTTCTTTTGCCATCAGTGCGCATTTTTCAAATGTGCCGCCGATTCCCACGCCGACAACCATCGGAGGACAGGCATTCGGGCCGGCATCTTTTACTGCCGTAAGAACTGCTTCCTTTACTCCTTCGATTCCGTCTGCCGGTTTCAGCATAAATACACGGCTCATATTTTCGCTTCCAAAGCCTTTTGGTGCGACCTTGATCTTCACCTGATCGCCCGGAACAATTTTATAATGAATGATTCCCGGTGTATTATCTTTTGTATTCTCTCTGAGAATCGGATCTTTCACAACGGATTTTCTCAGATATCCGTCAACATAACCCCGACGGATCCCTTCATTTACCGCATCTTCCAGGTTGCCGCCTTCGAAATGTACATCCTGTCCGATCTCAAGAAATACGACTGCCATTCCAGTATCCTGGCAGATTGGGATCATATCTTTTCCGGCGATCTTCAGATTATCCTGAAGCTGGCTTAATATCTTTTTCCCCAGTGGTGACTTCTCTGTTGAAACTGCATTTTTCATCGCAATGTCCATATCTTTTGAAAGAAAATGGTTCGCTTCAATGCACATTTCTTTGATATTCTTTGAAATCTCTTCCACGTTCAATGTACGCATTGGTTTTTCCTCCTGCATTTCATAATCTGATTTTTATTATACTATGGTTTTTTTTCATCTGCAATGTAATCATCTTCAAATAAACCAGTATTGCCTCTAATTGTTAACCTTATAAAATTTTAAGTTGACATTCTTTCTTTTGCATGGTAAAGTGTGAAATGTATTTGATATTTTTTACCAAGGAAGGTTTACTTATGATTTCTGAAATTGAAACAACTACAGATCCGGTGCTTTCACGAGAAGATGCGATTGCAATCCTGAATACACCGGACGAAGAACTCGATCAGCTCATTGCACAAGCTGAAAAACTGCGCAGAAAATATAAGGGCAATCATGTAAGTATTCATATTCTTACCAATGCCCGCAGCGGTAACTGCTCACAGGACTGCGCTTACTGTGCACAATCCTGTCGTTCAAAAGCCGATATCGACAAATATAAGTGGGTAGCTGATGAGAAGTTATATAAAGATAATGATTTTGTAAATGAACATCATCTTTCCAGACACTGCATCGGACTCAGCGGTATGAAATTCACCGACGAAGAGATCGAAGAACTGGCTTCTAAGATCCGCAAGATGAAGGAAGACGGAACCCACCTTTGCTGTTCCATCGGATTTCTTACTGAAAAACAGGCTCTAATGTTAAAAGAAGCCGGACTCGACCGGATCAACCACAACCTGAACAGCAGCCGGGCTTACTACAGTCATATCTGTTCTACCCATACTTTTGAGCAGCGCGTTCAGAATATCAAAATGCTTCAGCGACTTGGATTTGAAATCTGCAGTGGCGGAATCATTGGAATGGGCGAAAGCAAAGAGGATGTTGTTGATATGCTTCTGGAGCTTCGTGAGATCCAGCCGGAAGCTCTGCCAATCAACTTCCTGTTGCCAATTCCGGGAACTCCGCTCGGTGATGCCGATATTTCCGAACTCACAACTGAATATTGCATGAAGGTTCTCTGCCTTGCAAGACTTCTGGTTCCGCAGTCAGATATCCGTTGTGCTGCCGGACGTGAGGTTTATTTTAAAGGTGAAGAAAAGAAGCTTCTCAGCGTTGTAGATTCCATCTTCGCTTCCGGTTATCTGACCGCAGATGGTCAGGGAATCAAAGATACGATCCGGACGATTACGGATGCCGGTTTTACATATGAGATCGAATCTGCTTAATTTATTGACACGCCGAACATTATTAACATTCTAAAAGGAGAGTACTTAACATGGCTCAGGGAAACACACAGACACTTCGTACAACCAATACTTATGCAATGGCGGTAACAGCTCTTATGACCGCTGTCACCTGCATTCTTGCACCGCTTTCCATACCGATCGGACCGGTGCCGATTTCACTTACCAACTTTGCAATTTATCTTTCTCTCTATCTTCTGGATTGGAAGAAAGGAACGATCAGCTATATCCTTTATCTTCTTCTCGGACTTGTGGGACTTCCTGTATTTTCCGGATTCACCGGAGGAATCGGAAAGCTTGCCGGACCAACTGGCGGATATATCATTGGTTTCATCCCAATGGCAATCATTGCCGGTATTGTAATTGACAAATTCAGTCAGAGATGGATCCAGATTCTTGGAATGATCGTTGGAACCGCAATCTGCTATGCATTCGGAACTGCATGGTTCTGCATTCAGGCAGGTTACACTGTATCTGCTGCCCTTGCAGTATGTGTCATTCCATTTATCCCGGCGGACCTTATCAAGATGGTGATCGCCATGATCATCGGACCTGAAATCCGCAAAAGACTCGGAGCTGTTGCACAGTAAGATGCACGGCGTCTGCCAGAATATTTGAAGTCTGGCAAAATAATAATTCAGCCCCCTCTACAAAGTCCGGAAAGCCTGTTTGCTGCAGCGTTTCCGGGCTTCTTTGTTTTTTTAATCCGACTTTTACCAGAGCAAACGCAAGCCATGCCATAACATTTCTTTCCATGCAGCCTCACAAAACAAAGCAAGAGACCAGACAAGGCATTTGCATATTCCCTGTCCAGTCTCTTTATGATTTATCCTGCTTCTGTATTTCTACTTTCGCTCAGATCTTTATTCTTCTGTCTGCTCTTCTACAACCGTCTCAGCAGTTGCTTCTGTATTTGCTTCTTCTGCAGTCTCTTCTGCGTTCTCCTCCAGTTCACCTGAAGCCCTGCGTACCTTTGCGATACTTGCAACTTCTTCGTGTTCCTTCAGATTGATCAGTTTAACACCGGATGTGATTCTTCCGAGTACGGAAATCCCCGCACATTCCATACGGATCACGATACCATCTGTGTTGATGATCATAATCTCATCATCCGGACCTACTGCCTTCGCACCGACTACATTTCCGGTCTTCTCTGTGATCTTATAGCACTTCACGCCTTTTCCACCACGGTTCTGGGCTGTGAATTCTTCCATGCGGGTTCTCTTGCCCATACCCTTTTCAGATACGATCAGAAGCTCTTCACCCTGCGCATCAAGCTGCATTGCAACAACTTCATCACGGTCACTTAAATTCATACCACGAACGCCCATAGAGGTCCTTCCGGTTGAGCGTACATCAGATTCATGGAAACGGATGCATTGACCATACTGCGTAACGAGAATAACATCTCTTTCATCATCCGTAATCTTAACTTCGATCAGTTCATCATCCTCACGGAGTGTGATCGCAGCAAGTCCTGTCTTTCTTACATTTGCGTAATCCAGGATCGGCGTCTTCTTAACAAGACCTTTCTTGGTTGCCATGAACAGATAGTCATCTTCCTTGAAATCCTTGATTGGAATCATTGCTGTGATCTTCTCATCCGGCTGAAGCTGAAGGATGTTGATAATTGCTGTACCTCGGGAAGTTCTTCCTGCTTCCGGAATCTCATATCCCTTCAGGCGATAGCAGCGTCCGGTATTGGTAAAGAACATAATATACTGGTGAGTATTGGTCATGAACAGCTCTTCTACATAGTCTTCATCCAGAGTCTGCATACCCTTGATACCCTTGCCGCCACGATTCTGGCTCTTGAAAGTATCGTTGCTCATTCTCTTAATGTATCCCATCTTAGTCATGGTGATCACTACATCTTCTCTCGGGATCAGATCCTCTGTAGAAATGTCGTATTCATCAAATCCGATGGCTGTTCTTCTGTCATCTCCGTATTTTTCAGAGATCACAAGGATTTCTTTCTTAATTACGCCAAGCAGAAGCTTTCTGTCTGCGAGGATCGCCTTGTACTCTGCGATCTTCTTCTCAAGCTCTGCATACTCTGTTTCCAGCTTCTCTCTTTCCAGACCGGTCAGAGCTCTCAGACGCATATCCACGATAGCCTGGGACTGTGCATCACTTAAGTTAAAGCGGCTCATCAACTCTGCTTTCGCAATCTGTACGGTCTTGGATCCACGGATGATCTTAATAACCTCATCAATGTTATCCAGGGCGATCAGCAGACCTTCCAAGATGTGTGCACGTTCTTCTGCCTTATTCAGCTCGTATTTGGTACGTCTGGTCACAACGTCTTCCTGATGTTTCAGATAATGGTTCAGGATTTCCAGAAGGCTCATAACCTTCGGCTCATTATTGACCAATGCAAGCATGATCACACCAAATGTATCCTGCAGCTGTGTATGCTTGTAAAGCTGGTTCAGAACGACATTCGGGTTCACATCTCTTCTCAATTCGATGCAGACACGCATACCTTCACGGCTTGACTGGTCGCTCAGGTCTGTGATTCCATCAATCTTCTTATCTCTTACAAGCTCCGCGATCTTCTCGATCAGGCGGGCTTTGTTGACCATATACGGAAGCTCGGTTACTACGATTCTGTGCTTTCCATTCTGCATTGGCTCGATATTGGATACCGCACGCACACGGATCTTTCCACGTCCTGTACGGTAAGCCTCTTCGATTCCTCTTGTTCCAAGGATCGTTGCTCCCGTCGGGAAATCAGGTCCTTTGATGATCTCCATGATCTCTTCGATCGTGGTCTCATCTTTATCTTCAATCTGGTCATCAATAATTTTCACAACCGCACCGATGACTTCTCTTAAGTTGTGCGGTGGAATATTGGTTGCCATACCTACCGCGATACCGGAGGTTCCGTTTACCAGAAGGTTCGGGAATCTTGACGGAAGTACGGTCGGTTCTTTTTCTGTCTCGTCAAAGTTCGGTGCAAAATCAACGGTATCTTTATTGATATCCGCTGTCATTTCCATCGAAATCTTACTAAGTCTTGCCTCGGTATATCGCATTGCGGCAGCACCGTCACCGTCCACAGAACCGAAGTTACCGTGACCGTCTACAAGAATGTAACGGGTAGACCAGTCCTGTGCCATATTAACGAGGGCTCCGTAAATAGAACTGTCACCATGCGGGTGATATTTACCCATGGTATCACCGACGATACGCGCGCATTTACGGTGCGGCTTGTCAGGACCGTTGTTCAACTCGATCATCGAATAAAGAATACGTCTCTGAACAGGTTTCAGACCGTCTCTTACATCCGGAAGCGCACGAGAAGCAATAACACTCATGGCATAATCGATATAGAACTCTTCCATGGTTTTTTTCATATCCACTTCATGAACTTTATCAAAAATATTATCTTCCATTGGTATTCTCCTATATATCTAAGTTCTTAACAAATTTTGCATTCTCTTCGATAAATTCTCGTCTTGGTTCTACTTTATCTCCCATCAGGGTTGTAAAGGTAAGATCCAGTTCGGAAGATGTCTCATCGTCCATTGTCACTCTTCTTAAGATTCGATGCTGCGGATCCATTGTGGTATCCCATAACTGCTCTGCGTCCATCTCACCCAGACCTTTGTATCGCTGAATCTTATTGTTCTGATCACGTCCAACTTCGCTGATGATCTTCGCCAGTTCTTCATCGCTGTATGCATACCAGACTTTCTTGTTCTTCTCCAGCTTGTAAAGCGGCGGCTGAGCCAGATATACATAGCCCTGTTTGATCAGCTCCGGCATAAAACGATAGAGGAATGTCAGAAGCAGCGTACTGATATGTGCTCCATCAACGTCGGCATCGGTCATGATGATGATCTTGTGATATCTCAGTTTGGAAATATCGAAATCATCATGGATTCCTGTACCGAATGCAGTGATCATTGCCTTGATCTCGGCATTACCGTAGATCTTATCCAGTCTTGCCTTCTCTACATTCAGGATCTTTCCACGAAGTGGCAGGATCGCCTGGGTTGCTCTGTCACGGGCTGTCTTTGCAGAACCTCCCGCAGAGTCTCCCTCTACGATGTAGATCTCACACTTGGATGGATCCTTATCTGAACAGTCCGCAAGCTTTCCAGGCAGTGACATGCCTTCCAGTGCGGATTTTCTTCTGGTAAGATCTCTCGCCTTTCTGGCCGCCTCTCTTGCTCTCTGCGCCATAACCGACTTCTCAACAATTGATTTTCCAATAGCAGGATTCTGTTCAAGGAAGATCTGAAGCTGGCTGCTGACGATACTGTCAACCGCACCTCTCGCTTCACTGTTACCGAGCTTCTGCTTGGTCTGTCCTTCAAACTGAGGATCCTCAATCTTAACACTGATGATAGCTGTAAGACCTTCCCTGATATCCTCACCGGAAAGATTCGGCTCACTGTCTTTTAATAATTTGTTCTTTCTCGCATAGTCGTTAAAGGTCTTTGTGATCGCATTTCTGAATCCGACCACATGGGTCCCACCTTCCGGTGTCGTGATATTATTTACAAAACCATAGGTGTTATCTGTATAAGAATCATTGTGCTGCATTGCAACTTCAACTTCTACATTATCTTTTGTTCCTTCACAGTAGATGATCTGCTCGTAAAGCGGAGTCTTACTGCGATTTAAGTACTGAACGAACTCCTTGATACCGCCTTCATAGTGGAACACTCTTTCCTTCGGTTCTTCATCCCGGAGATCGGTCAGGCTGATGCGAAGTCCCTTGGTAAGGAACGCCATCTCACGGAATCTCTGTTTTAACGTATCATAATCAAATACTGTATCTTCAAAAATAGTTTCATCCGGAAGGAAGGTTACCTTTGTTCCTGTCTTCTCCGGATCACATTCGTCTACAACCTTCAGCTTATAAACAACATGTCCTTTTTCATATCTCTGTCTGTACACCTTCCCTTCGTGGCAGATCTCAACCTCAAGCCAGTCAGAAAGCGCATTTACAACGGAAGCTCCTACACCGTGAAGTCCACCGGATACCTTGTATCCTCCACCGCCGAATTTACCGCCGGCATGAAGCACGGTGAATACAACCTCTACCGCAGGGAGTCCCGCTTTGTGGTTGATCCCCACCGGAATACCACGTCCGTTATCTATAACCGTAATTGAATTATCCGGATTGATGAACACCTGGATATGATCACAATATCCTGCAAGCGCTTCATCCACCGAGTTGTCAACGATCTCATAGACAAGATGGTGAAGTCCTCTTGAAGATGTACTGCCAATATACATACCAGGTCTCTTTCTTACTGCTTCCAGCCCCTCCAGTATCTGGATTTGGTCTGCTCCATATTCTGCACTCATATTGATCCTCCTAATTCTCTTTTGATACATGTCCGTTCTGAACATGGAATACTTTATTTATTGAAAATCGATGATTGACAAACTCGTCAAGTCCCGTACAGGTGATCAGAGTCTGTATATCATGAATACTGTCCAGTAAATAGTTTTGCCTGTGTTTGTCAAGTTCAGACAATACATCGTCAAGCAGCAGCACCGGCGTATCCTTTATGATCTGCCGTACCAGCTCGATCTCAGACAGTTTCAGCGAAAGTGCCGCTGTCCTCTGCTGCCCCTGCGATCCGAATCTGCGGATGTCGATCCCACCTGCCATAAAACAGATATCATCCCGGTGAGGTCCCACCGAGGTACTCTTCATCCTGATATCGCGCTCCCTGTTCTTCTCAAGCGCCGCCTCAAGTGAAAGCGCTCCGCATCCAGGTTCATACGAAAGGCCGATCCTTTCCCTGCCTCCCGTCAGTTTATGGTGAATGTCTCCGATTATCGCATTGACCTCCTCGATAAACCGGAGCCTTCTCTGAATAATCTTTTCTCCATACTGAACCAGCTGCATATCCCATACATCCAGTGTGTCCAGTATATCATCTCTGTAATAGGCATCCTTCAGCAGACGGTTCCGCTGATTGAGTGTGCGGTTATAATTTGCCAGGTCACTAAGATACACCTTATCAAGCTGTGAAAGCTCCAGGTCCATGAACCTTCTCCTCTCCGCCGGACCATTTTTAATAATGTTCAGATCCTCCGGCGAGAAAAACACAAAATTCGTCAGACCGAAAAGCTCACTCGCCCTCCGGATCGGGACCTTGTTAATCGCAATCCCTTTCGGACTGTTCTTCTTCAGGTGCATATCAATCTGCCATGGAACGCCATTTTTCTCAATGACAGTCTCAATATGAGCCTCATCCTGCCCGAATCGGATCAGATCCCGGTCCTTCGTCCCCCTGTGAGACTTCGTGGTTCCCGACAAATACACCCCTTCCAGGATATTCGTCTTGCCCTGCGCATTATCACCGTAAAAAATATTCGTGGCATGATCAAATTCAATATTCAATATTTCATAATTTCTGTAATCTTTTAATTTTAATGATTTGATAATCATACCTGTGCCAGCCTATTTTTCAATCTTGATCTCTTCTCCGTTAAATGTAACAACGTCGCCGTCATATAATTTTTTACCACGTCTGGTATCTACTTCTCCATTAACCTTTACCAGACCTTCTGTAATGACTTCCTTGGCTTCCACACCGGATCCTACAAGACCTGCTGCTTTCAGTGCCTGACCAAGCTTGATAAATTCATCTCTGAGTTTGATTGTCTCCATAATTTTTGTCCTCTCTAAATTCCTATACTGCTCCACTGAAGTTCACCGGAAGAATCAGGTATACATAGCTTTCTCCTTCATCCTTGATAAAGCAAGGAGCCTTTGCATTCATAAAGTAAAGATCTGCTTCTTCATCATCAATGACACGAAGTGCGTCAATGAGGAACTTCGGATTGAAGCCGATCAAGAGGTCTTTTCCCTCTTTAGTGATCATAATCTCTTCATCCATCGTACCCTTCTCGGACTTGATCTTAAGTTCCATCATTTCATCCTGAATGTTGATGATGATCGGCTTCTTATCACCTTCTTTTACAAGAAGAGTTGCACGGTCAATACAGTTCAGGAGTTCTCTTTTATTGATTCTTACCTTTGTCTCATAATCATTGGACAGCATCTGCTCGATACGGAAATATTCTCCTTCAATCAGTCTGGATACCACAACGGTATCATCAAATTCAAATACAATGTGGTTGGCTGTGAAATACAGTCTCACTTCGCTGTCTGCTTCACCTGAAAGGATCTTGCTGACTTCGATCAGGGTCTTTCCCGGAACCACGATCTTCTTCGGTTCATAAGATTCCTTCAGCTCGATCTTGCGGATGGAAATACGGTGTCCGTCAAGGGATACCACTTTCAGAATATCCCCGTTCATATCGAAGAGTTCTCCTGTCATCAGTTTGTTGCTGTCGTTGTCTGCAATTGAGAAAATGGTCTGGCGAATCACTTCTTTCAGTGTGAACTGGGAAATGGAAACCGGATTTTCTCTCTCAATATACGGCAGATAAGAAAAATCTTCACCGGATTTACCGGAAATATTGAATTTTGCTTTTTCACAGGTAATGAGCGTCTGAAAGTTCACTCCACTTTCAATCACGATTTCATTATCAGGAAGCTTTCTTACGATATCTGAGAAAATCCTCGCATCCAGTGCGATCATTCCCTTCTCATCGATCTGCCCTCTGATCACAGTCTCGATCCCAAGCTCCATATCGTTCGCTGTAAGTTTGATAATATCTGTAGTTGCATCTATCAGAATGCATTCCAGGATCGGCATGGTTGTCTTTGTCGGAACAGCCTTTGATACAATGCTGACCCCTTTCACAAGATCTGATTTAAGACATCTGATTTTCATAATGTGTAAAACTCCTTTCGACGCGCAAAATATATATTTATATAAAACAAATCCGTAGTTATCTTAGTAGTGTCTGTTGAATTGTGGACAAGTACTTTAAGGCCTTGATCCAAAAGGATTTAAGGCTTTGACAAGTCCGTGGACAGTTCTTTTTCTTCCCTGGCAGATCATGGAAAACTTTTCTACAGCGGGCTGATTTTCTTCTGAATGATCTCGATCGTATTTCTCAAAGTCTCATCTTTTTCCACATCCCGGGCAATCTTGTCCACACCGTGGTTCACAGTGGAATGGTCACGCCCTCCGAGCAGATCACCGATACTTTGAAGAGACGCATCCGTCATCTGCCTGCACAGGTACATCACGATTTGTCTGGCTCCGGCCGTTCTTGCATTTCTCCGACTTCCCTTAAGTTCAGAGACGGAAACATTAAAATGATCGGAGACAACATCCAGAACCAGCTCCGGCGTCACCTTGTGGCTATCGTCCGGTGCGATCATATCCTTCAGTGCCTCTGCCGCCAGAGAAACATCAAAGTTCTTTCTTCCACCGATCCGGTATAATGCAATCAGCTTGTTAAGTGAGCCTTCCAGTTCCCGGATATTGGTCTTGATGTTCATCGCAATATACTGGATCACCTCATCCGGAATCTGATATCTTTCCAGTTGGTCCAGTTCTATTTTTTTATAAAGAATCGCCATACGTGTCTCGTAATCCGGCACCGAAATATCTGCGATCAGTCCCCATTCGAATCTTGTCCGCAGACGCGCCTCCAGTGTCGTCATATCCTTTGGCGGTTTGTCGCTGGAAATGACGATCTGCTTTCCGGCATTGTGCAGATGATTGAACGTATGGAAAAATTCTTCCTGTGTACTTTCTTTGCCGATAATGAACTGTACGTCATCGATCAGAAGTACGTCATTATTGCGGTACTTATCGCGGAATGCATTCATCGCCAGATCGTTGCCGGTCTTTCCGTTGCGGATCGCCGTGATCAGATCATTGGTAAATGTCTCACTTGTCACATACAGGACTTTCTTCGATGGTTCCCGGTCCAGTATGTAGTGTGCGATCGAATGCATCAGATGGGTCTTGCCAAGTCCTACCCCACCATATAAAAACAGAGGATTGTAAACCTCACCGGGAGATTCGGCAACTGCCAGTGATGCGGCATGTGCAAAATTATTATTCCCTCCTACCACAAAGGTATCAAACGTATACTTCGGATTCAGATTCGCTTTTTCAGCTATCGGGCTTACCTCTTTATGCTTATGTGTCTTCTCTTTTACGGGCACAGTCTTCTCCAGATATCTGCGCTGCTGCTCGCGCGGCAGATCTCTGGGAATAAACTTAATCTGATACTCTGTCCCGGTAACTTCCGCGATGCATACTTTAAGCGGAAGAAGATATTTATTCTGAATGTGTTCGATGCTCGCCTTAAAATTAACGGTAAGATACAGAGTGTTGCCTCTGATCTCATATACCTCCAGCGGGCGTATCCACGTTTCAAAAGAAATGTTCGATAGAAAATATTCTACTTTCAGCTTTTGAATGATCTCTTCCCATTTTTCTTTTATGACGTCCATATTCCTGCCCCATTCATCTTCAAAATAAGCATAATCATACTCTTATATTCTACCTTAAAACGATTTCAGAATCAATCAAAAACCATAAACTTATTCATAATTTCCTTAAAATAAGGGTCGAAACTTTATTAAAACTGCTTGACGGAGACAGCTTTTTTGATTATAATGAAGTACGATGTCTTAAAAACGTAAATAAGCTTCTATTCATATAAGAAGGAATCGATAGGAGGTGGATATCAATGAAGATGACATTCCAGCCAAAGAAACGTTCCAGAGCGAAAGTTCATGGATTCAGAGCAAGAATGGCCACAGCAGGTGGAAGAAAAGTTCTTGCAGCAAGAAGAGCAAAAGGAAGAAAAGTATTATCAGCATAGGTCACATATATGTGGCCTTTTCTTCTATGCAAATTTATGTAAATCGGGAGAATAAAGTATGAAATTTTCCGAATCATTGAAGAAAAACAGGGATTTCCAGTCTGTATACAGAAAGGGAAAACCTTATGGCAACAAGTACCTTGTAATGTATCTCCTGGCGAATGATCTCGGACGCAACCGCGTCGGAATTTCCGTCAGCAAAAAAGTTGGGAACAGCATCATAAGACATCATTTAACAAGGCTGATCCGTGAGAGTTACAGGTTACACGAAGAACAGTTCCAATGTGGATATGATATCGTGATCATCGCAAGGACGACCGCCAAAGACCGGTCATACCATGAGATTGAAAGCGCTCTCATCCATCTGGGCAAACTTCATCACATTTATTCGGACTGCAATTAGCCAGTTCAGTATATCGAGAAGACGGATATACACTACGAGGCACTGAAATTATGAAAAAGATATTATTATATTTGATTCGTTTTTACAGAAAATATTTATCACCTATGAAGGTATATACCCACTGTATTTACATTCCAACCTGCTCAGAATATGCTTTGGAGGCCATTGAAAAATACGGTGCGTTTAAAGGAGGCCTTCTGACCGTCTGGAGAATCCTCAGATGCAATCCATTCGCCAAAGGTGGATATGATCCGGTGCCTTAAACCTATAGGCCGTCCAAATACCGGGACGGAAATGTTTATGGAGGAAAGGTTATGACAGGAATTTTAATGACACAGGTCAGCACACCAATCATCGGACAGGCTGCCTGGCTGCTCGGTAAGATCATGGATGGTATTTACCGGGTAATGGATTTAATCGGCATTCACAACCTGGGTGTATGTATTATTCTTTTGACAATTGTCATCTACACTTTACTGATGCCGCTCACCATCAAGCAACAGAAATTTTCCAAGATGTCCGCTGCAATGAACCCTGAGCTCCAGAAGGTTCAGCAGAAGTACAAAGGAAAAAATGATCAGGCTTCCATGCAAAAGATGCAGGAAGAAACACAATTGGTTTATGAAAAATACGGAGTATCACCGACCGGCGGATGCTTAAGTATGTTTATCCAGTTCCCAATTCTCTGGGCAATGTACTATGTAATCCGCAACATCCCTGCTTATGTTGGGCAGGTTAAAGCGGTATACACACCGCTTCTTACCTCTATCATGGCACAGGATGGATGGCAGAAGGTCATGGAAAAGATCGGCGAAGCAAAACCGATCCTTATGTCCGCCTCCAAATATGATTACTCTGATAAAAACGTACTGATCGACGTACTGTACAAATTCCAGACTTCAACCTGGGAAACTCTCGGCAAGAAGCTTCCGGATCTGCAGTCTACGATCGACAGCACCGTCGATACATTAAAGTCCATGAATAACTTCCTTGGACTTAACATTGCGGAAACTCCTATGAACCTCATTAGCAACGGTGTAAAAGCCGGCGCATGGGGAATTGTGATCATGGCAGTGCTGATTCCTGTCCTTTCAGGACTTTCCCAGTACCTGAGCGTGAAGCTTTCTCAGCAGACAACTGCAGTTACGAACAATCCGCAGGCTGACCAGATGGCTTCAACCATGAAGACAATGAACGTTACCCTTCCTCTTGTATCTGTATTTATGTGTTTCACATTACCTACAGGTCTTGGAATCTACTGGGTTGCAAGTGCCGTTGTCCGTATGGTACAGCAGTTCTTTATCAACAAACATCTGAATAAGATTCCGATGGATGAACTGATCAAAGAGAATATGGAAAAAGCTGCTGAAAAACGCAAGAACAAAAACGAAGTGGATGCAAGCAATGTAAACAAAATGGCTCATAAGAACGTGAAAAACATTCATGAGCCGGTAAGAACAGCTGCTCAGACAAAAGAACTTGAAGAAAAGCTTGAAGAAGCCAAGAAGAAAAATGAAAATGCAAAGGCAGGAAGCCTTGCAGACAAAGCAAACCTTGTAAAGCGCTTTAACGAAGGCCAGAAATAGGGGGACAAGTCAAATGAATGAGATTACAGTATCAGCAAAAACTTTAGACGATGCCATCACAGAAGCTTCTATCCAGCTTGGCGTAGCAAGTGATCAGATGGAATATGACGTAATTGAAAAAGGAAGTGCAGGCTTCCTCGGAATCGGAAGCCGTCAGGCAGTTATCCGTGCCCGTATCAAAAAAACTGTAACAGAAGAAATCAAAGCCGAAGAAATCAAACCGGAAGAGATCAAAAAAGAATTCAAGAAGGATTTCCGAAAAGACCGCAAGGAATTCGTTGGACACAAAGAACGTAAAGAGTACAAAGAACACAAAGAATACAAAAAAGATTCGAAAAAGGACTTCAAAAAAGAGCCTAAGAAAGAATTTGTAAAAGAAAACAAAACAGAAACAGCCTCTGCCGTAACAGCAGCAGCTCCGGTTTATGAAGAAAAGAAAGAACTTCATGTAGCCGTTGTAACAGAAGCGACACAGAAGATCTGTGAGAAATTCTTACAGGAAGTTCTTCAGGCAATGGGAATGGGCGAAGTAACTATCGTATCCTCCATTGATGAAGAAGGTGCTCTTGCAATTGAGATGAGCGGTGACAACATGGGTATCCTGATCGGTAAGCGTGGACAGACATTGGATTCTCTCCAGTACCTCACCAACCGTGTAGCCAACAAGTCACAGGATGGTTATGTACGTGTCAAACTCGACACAGAAGACTACCGCAAGAGAAGAAAACAGACTCTTGAAAATCTCGCAAAGAATATCGCTTACAAAGTAAAACGAAGCAGAAAGCCGATCTCACTGGAGCCGATGAATCCTTATGAAAGAAGAATCATCCATTCCGCTCTGCAGGCTGATGACAGAGTTTCTACCCACAGCGAGGGCGAAGAACCATACAGACGTGTTGTTGTAACACCGAACCGCCGTTAAACAGTAACGCAAATTGGTTGCATACACCGTTATAACTGAATCGTTCACAGTAAACCGCAGTCATTTAATGGCTGCGGTTTTTTTACTGTTCACTCCCGTGTCAATCACTACGCTGATTGGCACGGAGGATGCACGTTTCATCCTGAATGGCATCTCGCCCAACGCCCAAGGCGATTTAAAATGGCGAGATGCATGGCTGGTCACAGGTACTGTGAACAGTAACACGGTTTTTTTCTACTCTTCACAATAGGCACTTCCATTTTGACAGCTTTCGGGGTAAAATGATAACATCGCATTTATTACAAAAGTATAGAAGGAAGCAATAAAATGGGATTTAAAACAGACACAATCGCAGCAATCTCCACAGCAATGACTAATTCTGGAATCGGAATCGTGCGTCTCAGCGGAGAAGATGCGTTTTCTATTATTGACAAAATTTACAAAGGCAAAAGACCGAAGCTTCTGTCCGAACAAAAAAGCCATACCATTCACTATGGCTATATCATGGACGGAGAGCAGACGATTGATGAAGTGCTGGTTCTTTTAATGCGTGGGCCGCACAGCTACACCGGTGAAGATACTGTGGAAATCGACTGTCACGGCGGTGTATTTGTCACAAGAAAGATACTTGAAACCGTGATCAAATACGGTGCAAGACCTGCTGAACCGGGTGAATTTTCCAAAAGGGCTTTTCTGAACGGCCGAATGGATCTGTCACAGGCCGAAGCCGTGATCGATATCATCAGCTCCAAGAATGACTATGCACTACAAAGCTCGGTAAACCAGTTGAAAGGCTCTGTCCACAATAAGATTAAAGAAATCCGTGAAGTAATCCTTTACCATACCGCTTTTATCGAAAGTGCACTGGATGATCCAGAGCATATCAGCGTAGACGGATATGGTGACAGTCTCCTGGGCGTCGTAAAGGATCTGCAGCAGAAAATCCAGTGTCTTCTGGATACTGCCGATGACGGACGTATCATCAAAGAAGGCATCAAGACGGTTATCGTCGGGAAACCGAACGCCGGGAAATCCTCTCTGATGAACGTTCTGGTAGGCGAAGAAAAGGCAATCGTAACCGAGATTGCCGGAACCACAAGAGATGTTCTGGAGGAAAATATCCAGCTTCAGGGCGTTTCTTTAAACATCATGGATACCGCCGGAATCCGCGATACCTCTGATATCGTAGAGAAGATCGGTGTGGATAAAGCAAAAGAAAATGCAGAAAAAGCCGATCTGATCATCTATGTGGTCGATGCATCCAGACCTCTTGATGAAAATGATCACGAGATCATCGAGATGATCCGGGATAAGAAAGCTGTGATACTACTGAATAAGAGTGACTTATCCACAGTTGTTGATAAAAAGGCATTAGAAACGTTGATAACTAAGCCAATGATCGATATTTCCGCAAAAGAGGAGACCGGGATCCATGAACTGGAATCTACTTTAAAAGAGATGTTTTATCACGGTGATATCTCATTTAACGATGAGGTTTATATCACCAATATCCGACACAAAACAGCTCTTGCCGATGCACTTTCCAGCCTGAAAAAGGTAGAAGAGAGCATCGAAAACCAGATGCCGGAAGACTTTTTCACAATTGACTTAATGGATGCATATGAATCTCTGGGAAGCATTACCGGAGAGACGATAGGAGAAGATTTAGTAAATGAAATATTCAGCAAATTCTGTATGGGAAAATAAAGACGCATACGACATCGTTGTAGTTGGTGCGGGACATGCCGGCTGCGAAGCTGCCCTTGCCTGCGCAAGACTCGGTCTGAAAACGATTGTTTTCACCGTAAGTGTAGAAAGTATCGCCATGATGCCATGCAACCCGAATATCGGCGGTACCTCAAAGGGGCACCTGGTACGTGAGCTGGATGCGCTCGGCGGTGAAATGGGAAAGAACATCGACAAGACATTTATTCAGTCAAAGATGCTGAATAAATCTAAAGGGCCTGCCGTTCATTCCCTGCGCGCCCAGGCAGATAAGAACAAATACAGCAATACCATGCGACAGACACTGGAAAACCAGGATAACCTGGAGATCCGGCAAGGTGAAGTCGTCAATATCCTTGTGGAAGATGGTTCTGTAACGGGCGTTCAGACCTATTCTGGCGCTATATACCGCTGCAAGGCCGTTGTACTGTGTACCGGAACCTACCTGAAGGCAAGATGCATTTACGGTGATGTCAGCACGCATACCGGTCCAAACGGGCTGCAGGCAGCAAATTATCTGACCGACTGTCTGAAGGAGCTTGGTATTAAGATGTACCGCTTCAAAACCGGTACACCGGCACGTATCGACAAGCGCAGCATTGATTTCAGCAAAATGGAAGAGCAATTCGGCGACGAGAGGGTCGTACCTTTTTCGTTCACAACGGATCCAGAAGATGTGCAGATTGAGCAGGCTTCCTGCTGGCTTACCTATACCAATCCTACAACCCATGAGATCATCCGCAAAAACCTGGATCGTTCCCCACTTTATTCCGGTATGATCGAAGGCACCGGACCACGCTATTGTCCGTCTATTGAGGACAAAATTGTAAAATTTGCCGATAAAGAACGGCATCAGGTGTTCATTGAACCAGAAGGTCTGGAAACCAATGAAATGTACATCGGCGGAATGTCAAGTTCACTTCCAGAGGATGTTCAATATGAAATGTACAGAAGCGTGCCTGGTCTTGAACACGCAAAAATAGTTAAAAATGCTTACGCAATTGAATATGACTGTATCGATGCAAGACAGCTTCATCCGACACTTGAGTTCAAATCCATTCATGGTTTGTTCAGCGGTGGTCAGTTCAACGGAAGTTCGGGATATGAAGAAGCAGCCGCTCAGGGACTTATTGCCGGAATCAATGCCGCACTGGAGGTTCTTGGAAGAGAACAGTTAATTTTAGACCGTTCCCAGGCTTATATCGGTGTTCTGATCGATGATCTGGTTACAAAAGAAAGCCACGAACCATATCGTATGATGACTTCACGTGCCGAATACCGGTTACTCCTGCGCCAGGACAACGCCGATCAGAGACTAACCGAAATAGGGCACAAAATAGGGCTTATTTCAGACGAGAGATACCAGATGTTGTTAGACAAAGAAGAAATCATCCGCAAGGAGATCCACAGGCTCGAGCATACCAACGTTGGAACTTCCCAGGAAATCACGGATTTTCTCACAAATTGCGGCAGTACGCCTCTTACTTCAGGATCTACACTTGCTGAGCTTATTAAGCGTCCTGAGCTGAATTATGAGCTTCTCGAACCTATCGACCATATGCGAACAGAAAGCTTCAGCCGAGAGATTATGGAACAAATTGATATCAACATCAAATATGAAGGCTATATCAAGCGCCAGTTAAAACAGGTAGAACAGTTTAAAAAGCTTGAAACCAGGAAAATACCGGCAGATATCGATTACGATGCTGTTCCGAGCCTGCGAATCGAAGCTGTGCAGAAATTAAAGCAGTTCCGACCGCTTTCCATCGGTCAGGCATCCCGTATTTCCGGTGTCTCACCTGCCGATATTTCTGTATTACTGGTATATCTAGGACATTAGACCGCCAGATAACCAAACCTGTATTTTGATCTTTTTGGGGATATTACAGAATCCATTATTTCTGGTTTCTGTTTTTCCCTTTATATAGATGTGTACTTTTGAGGGCATCACCCAAAAAGTACACATCTATTTTCAAAGAAATGGTTTTATCGTGTACTTTATAGGGCAAAAAGTATGTTTTTTCATCTTTTCGTATACCTTTTAGGTGCATGATTGTATTTTTTTAAAAACATTATCACTTTATCGTGTACCTTCAAGGTGCTATCTTCTCAGAAATTGTGTACCTATTTGGTGCAAAACAGTGTAAATTACTGTTTATTTTCCGTAAAGATGTGTACTTTTAGGGGAAAAAGGAGCAATATGAGTAAAAAATTTGAGCAACAGCTTGCAGAATTAGGTATCACATTAACGCAGACCCAGTTTAATCAGTTTGATAAATATTACGAAATGCTGGTGGAATGGAACAAGGTTATGAATCTCACCGGTATCACCGAGTACGAAGAAGTAAACGAAAAACATTTTGTCGACAGCCTTGCATTAGTAAAGGCTCTGGATATCAGTAAAGTTCAAACCGTGATCGATATAGGAACAGGCGCCGGATTCCCCGGAATTCCTTTAAAAATCGCCTTTCCGCACCTGAAAATCACGTTGCTTGACTCTTTAAATAAGAGAATCCGTTTCCTTGACAGTGTGATTGAAGAGTTAAATCTTCCGGATATCCATACAATCCACGGCAGAGCAGAAGATTTTGCCCGTCAGGCAGACTACAGGGAACAGTTTGACCTCTGTGTTTCACGTGCAGTGGCCAATTTATCTACATTATCCGAATACTGCCTCCCTTATGTAAAAGTTGGTGGATTCTTTGTTTCTTACAAATCCGGTGATATTGTCGATGAACTTTCCGCTGCAAAAACCGCAGTACATGTCCTTGGAGGTACACAAAATAAACCAGTTGTATTCCAGCTTCCAGGCAGTGATATCAGCCGTTCATTTGTAAAGATCAAAAAAATCAAGCCCACCGGGAAGAAGTTTCCTCGAAAAGCAGGACTTCCTTCCAAAGAACCTATCCACGGATAAACAGCTATACATGCCTGTAGTCTGTATATGCCGCAATGGAAATTGAACTATTTTTCTTTACCTTGAACTTCTGCTATTAGTTCTTTTTATAATAGTTCAATTTTAATTGTTATAGTTTATTCTGTTTTGTATTTTTGATAGTTCAATTTTTGTATGCTTTGAAAATATATTTTTATTTTTTTGTATGCAGTTCTGCCAGAAATTTGTTTTCCTATTTCATTTCAAAAAGCGGGTAAGTTCAATTTTTTACCCGCTTAAAATCTGATTTTTTATTTTCATTTAGCTTGATTATTTCTGCAAAAAGCCCAATAATCATCCTTCTGTTTTGTTTTTCAGAGAAAGACAATTTCAATAGAAATTTCCAAAGTTGCATGTCGGTTTTCATAGTGTTCATGAGCAGAATAAGTACCAGTTAAGTACCAGTTCTGTTTGCTATTAGATAATCGCAAAAGTTGATTAAGAGCCATATATAGCCAAATGCGGGATGTACACGATGTACATCCCGCATTTGGCTATAATGTGTACCTGAATGTACTTTATATTATTCAGCAGAGAAAAGGATATCCAGCTGTTCTGTGAATCCTTCCGGTTGTTCAATTTGTGGAAGATGTCTCGTATCCTTTATGCACATACATTCTATAGCAGGTACATGCTTCTGATATTGTTTAGCAATCTCAATACTGTTTTCATCATATTGTCCAGAGATAATGCAGATACTATTTGTCGCCTTGCGAATACAATGATAAATATTTGTCTTTGTATATCCACCTTTGATGCTTGCAAACAAATATTTTGAATGTGCGTTTTCATTATGAGCAGATTCATGGTATATCTTCGTCATCTGATAATCTATCGCATCTTCGTCATACAGATACTTATCCACAAATTTTTCATCAATTGCTTCTCTTGAATGAATAATGTTGTACAGCAGCGTACCAATAATCGGTATTTCGATAAGGAACTTCAGCGTCTTGGTTCTCTTATTCGGACATTTTGCAAGTTCCGTAAGTGACAGTGGATTCACCATACAAATCTTTCCAATCACGTTTTCATCATTTCCGCATGCCATAACTGCAATAGCAGCCGATTCTCCCGTAGCCACAACATCTGCCTTTTCGCCAATGATATGTTTAATAAAATCCGTCAGCATTTGCACATAAAGGAAATTAGTATAAGTAATATTTGGTTTTTCAGATCGTCCACAGCCTAGCAGATCCACGGTATAAACAGTATGCTTTTCTGCAAGAATTGCCGCTACTTTTTTCCATTCTACGCCAGAGCTTTCTGCATCCAAATCATGAAGTAGCAGTAGTGGTTTACCATTTCCCTGTTTTCTATAATAGATTTTTCCAAATCTCCAGTCATAATAATTTCCCTCTGATGAGTTTAACAAGCTGTCTTTTGTTGCCATTTCTATAAGTGTTTTATTTATCAGATGGATTGTAATCGCACCAAGTGTTGCTAAAATCGCACAACTTTTCAATTTATTTTTCATCGTTAATTGTCCTTTCTCCGAATCATTTTTGCCCCGATTCAGCAAGATCATACTCGCAAATAGTATCTGTTTTGTGTAATTTTTCACCTTGCGGCTTATAGATAAGTATACCATAATCTCCTTACAGTTTAAAGATTTTCATCATGTTATTGTTCCTTGGTTTTCGACAAAATGTTTCACGTGAAACATTTTGTTTTCTCTTTTTTCAGCTGCTCATAGCCAAATATATTTTAATATATCTAAAATATGATGATGCCATGGGCAAAAGGTCAGAAAGTCGATGTAAGCTTGCTTGCAGGAGGATTTTTGACCTCTTGACCCGCCAAAAAATGAGCAAGCAGCCATTTTTTTCACGAAAAAAATGAGCGGATTACGAATGTTTTTATACATTTTCACATTTCACTTTGTGTAGAATGTTTCGCGCAAAAAATCCCCTTATTTATAAAAAATGCCAAAATAAATGTTTCACGTGAAACATTTAGTAGATTTAGATAAAGTTTAGTGTTACAATTATACCTAGATGTAAATAAAACTTCATATATATTTGCACACTATTAGAAAGGAGGTAATTGCAATGGGACGAATAATTGCCGTTGCCAACCAAAAGGGTGGCGTTGGAAAAACTACAACAGCGATCAATTTATCCTCGTGTTTATCGGCAAAAGGGCAGAAAGTTCTCGCAATCGACATGGATCCACAGGGAAATATGTCCAGCGGTCTTGGTATAGATAAGGATAATGTTGCCTATACTGTATATGATCTTTTAATCGGCGAAGCCACTATGGATCAGGTGTTATGCAAAGAAGCAATTGAAAATCTCGACGTAATTCCCGCAAACATTGATCTGTCTGGTGCCGAAATAGAGTTGCTCGATACTGAGAACAAAGAATACATATTAAGAGATGAGGTGCTTAAGATAAGAAGTAATTACGATTACGTCATTATCGACTGCCCACCTTCACTTAGTATGCTGACAATCAATTCAATGACTACAGCCGATACCGTATTGGTTCCAATTCAGTGTGAATACTATGCACTTGAAGGATTGAGCCAGCTGATTAAAACAATCGAGCTTGTAAAAGAAAGATTGAACGAAAACCTTGAAATGGAAGGCGTTGTATTTACCATGTATGATGCCAGAACCAATCTTTCTCTTCAAGTTGTTGAAAATGTAAAAGATAATCTTGATCAGACAATTTACAAAACTATCATTCCACGTAATATACGACTTGCAGAAGCCCCAAGTCATGGCTTACCAATCAACTTATATGATCCTCGTTCAACAGGAGCTGAAAGTTATATGTTATTAGCAGATGAAGTAATTCATAAAGGAGAAGAGTAAGCATGACAGCAAAACGAGGCGGACTTGGAAAAGGTCTGGATAGTTTAATCAAAGAAAATAAAACTGCGAAACATACTGCACCAGTTAAAAAAGAAGTAGTGAATGCTGGACCAATTATGATGAAGATCAATGATGTGGAGCCAAACCGTGACCAGCCGAGAAAACATTTTGAGGAAGATGCTCTCTTGGAACTTGCCGATTCAATCAAACAGTTTGGAATCCTACAACCTCTGATTGTTCAGAAACGGAACGATTACTACGAAATCATCGCTGGCGAGCGTCGCTGGCGTGCAGCAAAGCAGGCCGGTATCAAAGAGATCCCTGTTATCATTAAAGAATACACAGATCAGGAAATCGTTGAGATTTCTCTTATTGAAAATATTCAGCGCGAAAATCTGAATCCAATCGAAGAAGCGCAGGCATACAAACGCTTGCTAAATGAATTCACTCTGAAGCAGGATGAGGTGGCTGAGCGCGTTTCAAAGAGCAGAACTGCTGTTACAAACTCTATGCGTCTTCTAAAGCTGGACGAGAGAGTACAGCAGATGATCATCGATGACATGATTTCAACCGGACATGCACGTGCTCTTCTTGCAATCGAGGATAAAGAGCAGCAATACATTCTTGCCAATAAAGTATTTGATGAAAAGCTCAGTGTCCGGGATACCGAAAAACTTGTCAAAGAACTAAAGAAGCCAAAAAAAGAAAAAGAAAAGCCTGTTATCCAGAATGCATTTGTATATGAAGATCTGGAGGAACGTATAAAGTCAATCATCGGTTCCAAAGTCCATGTCAATCATAAAGCAAATGGAAAAGGTAAAATTGAAATTGAATATTATTCGGACAACGATCTGGAACGTATATTTGAATTGTTAATGTCAATACAGGAAGGAAAATAATATATGGAAAGTAAAATTCTAAAGTCACTTGGAATTGATCCGGCGTATATATTTCTTTTTCTTATCATGCTGATCATATTGATGTTTCTTCTTTATATTAATGTTAATATGAAATACAACCGTCTGAAATCAAGCTATAACGTATTCATGCGCGGACAGGACGGTAAAACGCTCGAAGAAAGTTTCAGTGCAAGATTCGATGAACTCGACGAGCTTTCCAACATTGCCCACGAAAACAAAGCGGACATCCGCATATTGTATCGCGTGTTGCGAAGCAGCTACCAGAAAGTAGGTATTGTCAAATACGATGCTTTCGGTGAAATGGGTGGAAAACTCAGCTTCGCCCTCACAATGCTTGACAATGATAACAATGGATGGATCCTCAATTCCATGCACAGCAGAGATGGCTGTTACACTTATATAAAAGAAATTGTGCGTGGTGAAAGTTACATTGAGCTCTCTGAAGAAGAGGCCGAATCACTAGATCAGGCCGTTTACCAGGAAATGTATGATCCGGATGTACAGGATGCGATCAAACCACAGTAATAAAAATAAAGAAATAAGACAGGAGAACAGTTATGTTAGATATTAAATTTTTAAGACAGAACCCGGATGTTGTAAAAGAAAACATCAAGAAAAAATTCCAGGATGAAAAGCTTCCACTTGTAGATGAAGTAATCGAACTTGACAAAAGAAATCGTGAAATCAAAGGCGAAGTAGAAGCACTCCGTGCTGAGAAAAATAAAGTTTCCAAAGAAATCGGTGCATGCATGGCTCATGGCGAAAAAGAGAAAGCAGAAGAGCTTAAGAAAAAAGTTCAGGAAAACGCTGCCCGTATGGAAGAACTTTCTGCTGAAGAAAAAGAAGTTGAAGCAAAAATCAAAAAAGATATGATGGTTATCCCAAATATCATCGATCCATCTGTACCGATCGGTAAAGACGACAGCCAGAATGTTGAAATTGAAAAATTTGGCGAACCGGTTGTTCCGGACTTTGAAATCCCATACCATACAGAAATTATGGAAAAATTCAACGGAATCGATCTTGAAAGTGCAGGAAAGGTTGCCGGAAATGGTTTCTATTATCTGATGGGAGATATTGCACGTCTTCACTCAGCAGTTATCTCTTATGCACGTGACTTTATGATCGATCGTGGATTCACATACTGTATCCCACCTTTCATGATCAGAAGCAACGTTGTTACAGGCGTTATGAGCTTTGCCGAAATGGATTCTATGATGTACAAAATTGAAGGCGAAGACTTATATCTAATCGGAACAAGCGAGCATTCTATGATCGGTAAATTCATCGATACCATGCTTGATGAAGCTGAACTTCCAAAGACACTGACTTCTTATTCTCCATGCTTCCGTAAAGAAAAAGGAGCTCATGGAATCGAAGAACGTGGTGTATACAGAATCCATCAGTTTGAAAAACAGGAAATGATCGTTGTATGCAAACCAGAAGAAAGCAAAGAATGGTATGATAAATTATGGAAAAACACTGTTGATCTGTTCCGTTCTCTTGATATCCCGGTTCGTACACTGGAATGCTGTTCAGGTGACCTTGCCGACCTTAAAGTAAAATCTTGTGACGTAGAGGCATGGTCTCCAAGACAGAAGAAATACTTTGAAGTAGGAAGCTGTTCTAACCTTGGTGATGCACAGGCAAGACGTCTTGGCATCCGTGTAAAAGGAAGTGACGGAAACAAATATTTCGCACACACACTGAACAACACAGTAGTAGCTCCTCCGAGAATGCTGATCGCATTTCTCGAGAACAATCTTCAGGCAGACGGTTCTGTCCGCATTCCTGAAGTACTTCGTCCATACATGGGCGGTAAGTCTGAAATCAGATAGAAAACGAGGTAAATTTTGCATAAATATTTAAACGCTATCGGATTCCACGATATCGCATCTGAACGCGAATGGTATCAGATTCTTCTTGAATCCGAAAAGAAATTTTCCGGATATGACCGTATTGCCCTGGACGAGCACACAGATCTCTGTGAGCTTCGCAGGGAATACGGCAACGGGATTGGCATTTCTTCCTGCGGCTTTATCGATGAAAATGATGAAGAGTTCCGCAGAGAATGCTATTTCCCATATTTTTCAGGCAGTGGAGTCAGCTCTTATGCTGATATTGCAGTAGAACAGAAAGCATCCTCACCGACCTATATTGGTGTCTGCGAAGATGTAAAGCTCGGCTGCAGTATCATTTTCCATATCCAGAACGGAATGGAATACATAAAAGAAGCCACTCTCGGTGGTCTGAACAAAAGTTCAATCTCTATAACCTTTTCTGGGCTTGCCTTAAGTGGGAAAATTTTGCTTCCGGTCGCAAAGGATGCAGGTGCTGCGGACAAGAGAGCGAAAGATCTCCGCAACCGGATGATGCTTATGAGCGCAGCAAAGGAAGGGAATCCCGATGCCATTGAAAGCCTTACGCTTGACGACATCGACACCTATGCCGCAGTATCAAAAAGAATTCGCGGGGAAGATATTTACAGTATTGTCGATACGCATTTTATGCCATCTGGTCTTGAATGTGACCAGTATGCGATCCTTGGTGAGATTCTGAATATCGATACCATCGAAAATTTTCTTACCGGGAAAAAACTTTATGTTCTTACAGTTGAAACCAATGAGCTTCAATTTGATGTATGCGTACCGGTTGAAAAGGTGATTGGCGAACCGGCAGTTGGAAGACGGCTGAAGGCACAAATCTGGCTGCAGGGGCATATTAATTTTTAGAAAAGATTTTTGACTTATATAAAAAGCATGACCAAATTTCTTTTAATTGAAAATTAGTCGTGCTTTTTTGTATATGCGTTTCAGAACATTCGGCTTTACATAAAAAAGTCCTGTAAAAGCTATTTCACATATCAGATCCCGCTCTTTTACCTCACCATGATCATCCTCTTAGAAAAGCATTTGACATTTTCATGTTCAAACGGTATGATATATGTATATGTTCTATTAGTCAAATGAATATAAGAATCGTCTCCTAAGAGAAAGCCGAGGCATTCCCCAAATTGGGGAACGTTCTAATGTTACCAAATCGAAAAAATCTGTAGATTGACAACTCGAAATAGAGTTGATAATCTTATATATGGCCGAAGGGAAAAATCCCAGAACCCCAGTAAAATCAAGGGTTTTCGGCATGTGTCGTCATAGCTCAGCTGGATAGAGCACTCGCCTCCTAAGCGGTTGTTGGAACGAAGACTTTTTGCTAACTGAATATGATGTGTCTCAGTACCTCAGTAGGATAGAGGGTTCGCCTCCTAAGCGAAACGCCGCAGGTTCGATTCCTGTCTGGGACGTGTGGTAAAAATCGCCGGAAGCCTGATTTTTCAAGGGTTTCCGGCATTTTTCCTTTTCAGACGGCTACACCGTTTTCGACTGGCATTCCAGTTTTCGGTATAGCCGTCTTTCCGTTTTTCCGTTTCTATTGTTTGCTAACAAAAAACATCTACCTGTGTGTCTGGCACAACATTTGGGACGATTTGCTAACAACTTGCTAACAACCACTGCTAACGGGCAGCGGAGACAAGCGCTGCAAGTTGCTCAGGTGACAGGTTCTTAAGGATAGCTGCCAGAGCTTCGCCAATATCCTCTGTTGCTGATGATTTCCCATTTTTGGCGGTAGGGCTGTAGAAGTCGGCTTCCATGCGAGCCGCGTTCTCGCGCCGGTTCTCGTCTTCAATTTCCGAGTAAACGTCTGTCACCATCTGGGCTTCGGCGTGACCAGTATCTCCTTGGACGGATTTAATATCGCCCTGTGTCAGTTTGAGTTTGTACTTCGTGGAGAGATGGCGGAGCGAATGGAAGTCCACACGTTCGTATCCTGTCGTGTCACAAAAGACTTGCAGGCGCTTTCGGATGATGCGGCTCTCCACCGGATTTCCGTTTTCAAGGGCAACCACAAGATTGTAGTCATGGTAATCCGCTCCAAGGAACTCCTTTAGTTCCTCCTGATTTTTCCTATGCTCCACGAGCATGTGCGCCACGGTTTTCGGAAGCCATACCACACGGGTGCTGGTTTCGGTTTTCGGGGTCTTGAGTACGAGCCTAGTGGTGCAGTGTGGTTTCTGAGCGGGAAACGTGACGAGCACGTCCCGCTCGTTGAGTCTCTGCAAGGCTTCAATGGAAACACGAGCAACCTCCTTGTTGACAATGATGCGAGCGTTGCCGTTTTCAATAGATTCCTCGTCTATGAAAATGCAGTCCCATGTGAGACCGGTTATCTCCCCCACCCTGAGCGAACAGGAAAAAGCGAGGTTCATGGCGAGAGCCAGAATATCGTCCTCGACTCTTGGAAGTGCTTCGCGAAACGTGCTCACACTCCACACCTTCCGTTTCGTTTTCCTCATCGTCGGCAGGGTGGCAAGTTTTGCCGGATTCTGCATCATCGAGTCGAGATAGTTCCATTTCATTGCCTGATTGAGTGCAGAGCGGATAACGTCATGAATCTTCTTCACGCCGGAAGGCGCGACACATTCGCCGGTCTTTTTTTGGTTGGCAGGCGGAACGCGCTCGACGGAGAGCAAGTCGTTGTAATACTCCGAAAGGCATTCCGTGGTGATTTCAGACAGCTTCTTGTCCCCGATATATGGGTCAATGTAGTTCCTTATCAGTCCGGTTTTTCCGCTGTATGTGCTCATAGACCATTTCGATGTTCCGTACACTTTCACATAGTGCTTTAGGAACTCGCTGAAAGTGATATCGTCCTTTTGCGGCGTTATCGCGCTTTTTTGGGTCGGGGTTCTTCTGCGAACCGGCTCCGAGCCGCTATCGTGCTCATCGGTTCCGCCTTCTTTCCCCGTTTTTGCCTTTTCATCAGCTACTCTTTGAAAATACGTCTCCTCGTTAGGAACGATGGCCTGCCCGTATTTCTCCTGATAGAACTCTACAAAGACCTTGCGGCTCTTTGCTTCGCCAATCGTATCCACGGTGTCCCATTTTTGTTTCCGTTCTCCTTGTTCATTTACATACCAGTAGATAACGGAATACTTTGTTTTTCTCTGCTTGATTGCTGCCATATCGAATCTTCTCCTTGTCGGTTAATTTGGTTCCAACCAACTGTCGAAGGAGCTTTTGGATACCCGAATGGCTCTGCCGACGCGGACGTACTTGAACTGCCCGCTCTTCACGAGTGTATAGGCCACCTTGTCGCTGATGCCCAGCATTTCGGCGATTTCGCCTACCGTATAGGTTTTCTTCTCTTCGGTTCGATTGCGTTCCGATGCCATAATTTTCCTTTCCGGGAAAAGGGCACCAGACAACCGCTTGACATTTTTATTATACCATGGCTGGTCAAGTAGTTTTCTGGTATGCTGGTTTTCCCTATTTCTGGTTTTGCTTGTTACAAGTAGCGTCTTTTACGGCTGAAACCTCAACATCGCACGCAAGAGCTTCGCCTGCATAAACGATTTCATCGAGAGGTCGATGCCGTAATCCCAGAAGCCATCCGCGTCGGTGTAGAACCCGGTGCAGAGTCCGTCCATGAAGTCGTTGAAGTAATCGAGCACCGCCCCGGCAGCAAGGGCATCTCCGCCTGTTGCGGCAACGACGGTATCGTAGTCAATCTTTCCCTTTGCCATGCGGGTCACCCCCTTCCGTCAGAATGTCCGCAAGACGGGCGAGCGCACGGGCGCGACGGTTTTGCACCGTGGAGCGCGGGAACCCCATGTCCTCACCGATACGCCTATCCGACCATCCGGCAAAATAGGAGAGCAGGATGATTGCCTGCTCCTCTGGGCAGAGTTTTTCCAGCGCATCCGCGAGGTCTTTATCCGTCACGCCGATAGGCTTTCCGGCGGCATCGAATACGGTTTCCCGCTCCGGCACGTCCTGCCAGTCCGCAAGGCTTTCAAGTTCACTCCTTCTGAGGTCGCAGAACAGCACCTCGCGGTTGCGTCTCCTTTTGCGCTCCCTTAAAACATCCGTCCGCGCGTTCACGAGGGTCTTCCGGCAATAGGTCAGGAACATGCCGACCACTTCGTTACGGTTCGTTTTCTCTTTCGTCATCTTTTTTTCCTCCTTTCGGTATAGGCACGATTTCCGTGCCCTTTCCTGCCAAGAGGAAAAAGAAAGCCCCGCAGCGTCGATACGCTACGGGGCGCGGGGACGGTGCCGGGAAGGAAATCGGCACCAGAATCAGGAAGAAGCGGCTGATGCTTAAAAACCGCTCCGCTACGATTCTATCCCCTCGATTCCCAACTTCCGCTTGAAATCTTTGCGGTTCTTCATTCCGATTTCCCGACGGCGCGAATTGCCGTCGTACTTCACCGGGAACCCGACCTCAACAATGCGGTCGAAGACACGTCCCCACGGGTCATCTGCCGTGGCGTTCAGGATTCTCTCGCGAAAGTCGAAGTTCGTCGTTATCACCATCGGTTTCCCCGCCTTGTAGCGCCCGTCGATAACGTCGTAGACGTGCTCCATGACGTACTCGGTTGAGCGCTGGGCACCGAGGTCTTCAAGGATGAGGAGGTCTGGGGCGAGGATTCTCTCAAGGTTCCCGGAACGCTTCTCGAAGGAGGATTCCATCAGGTTCACGACCTGCTTGATATCGGTCACGAGACAGGAGAACCCGCGCTCGATGACGGCGTTCGCGATGCAGGACGCATGGAAGCTCTTGCCCGTGCCGCGCTTCCCGTACAGGACAAGCCCCTCCGGGTCTTTCGGGTCGAAGGTCGCGGCAAACGCCTTGCAGACGGTGCTCTGAGCCGCGTTCCTGCCGTCATCGGCATCGAAGGTGCAGAAGGCGTACCTGCCGGATGAGGGGAAGCACTGCTTCCTTAGCCGTTCCGTCCTGCGCCTTTTCTCCGCCCGCTCGGCTTCCTCGCGCTGCCTATCCGCTTCCTCCCTCTGGCAACGGCACATGGTCGGGACAAGGTGCGGCTCCTTGAAGATTCCGCCCGCCGGGAACATCCGCTCGCGTGGCTCCCCGCATTTCCCGCATATGAGGATGCCGTCTGCGTCGCGATAGTCTTCAACCGGCTTTCGTCCGTCCTGCTCCTTGGTTTTCGTTCCGTTCTCGTTCATTTACCTCGTCCTTTCTGCGTCACCCTGTCTGAGAGCCTGTCTACGGGACTTTGTAGTCTTGTTCGGTCGGTTACTGCCACATGACATTTAACGTGTCATAGGCAGGCTCTCAGACATTCTCAGGGGCATTTCTAGTACATATTCTCGTCGATATATCCCTGAGCCGTCTCCCGGTCACAACCCCATTTCGCCATAACCTCCTCGACGGAGGGGATTTTCACGACCGCATCGGCCTTCGGTTCCGTGCGTGCGGGAGGGGTAACGGTTTTCGGGTGCTCGTTCCTGTCCCAGACTGCGGCGAGCTTCTTCCAGTCATCGACGGGCTTGCCGGAGTTCGTGCGCCAGCCGCGCCCCTCGTTCACGTCGAAGAAACGGTCGGGGTCAACTGCGAATCCCATCTTTGCGAAGTGCGAGCGTACTTCCTCCCTTGTCGGGATTCCAGAATCTGTTGCTCCCTCCCCATCAGCTATAGCTGTAGATGTAGATGTATTCTTATATCTATCATCTATATTCTTAGGGCGTGACAGATTTTGTACATCGCCATTTTCGGCTTGTTCAGCCGTGCTACCTGCGGTTTCATTGGTATGTGGCGTGTACAGATTGTTGTACATTTCCGTGTACAGCTGTACGTCCATTTGTACACCATTTTGTACAGTGTACATTTGTACATTCTGTACACTTTGTACATTCTGTACACTGCCTTCCGCCTTCTGTACACCGCTTTCTTCCGGGATGGCAGGAGCGGGAAGCATGGCTGGGAGTTCTGAAAGGTATTTGTTGATAGTCACACGGCTAAGACCGGTGGCCTTGCTCATCTCGGTTTTCGTGGCGCTTGGGTGGGCGGTAAGGAAAGCGACAAGTTTCTCACGCTTCTTCTCGGAAGCTGACTTCCCACCGCTCTTTCTTGCACGCTCCTTGGCTTTGCGGCTCCGGTTTCCCTCGCGCATCGCGTCGATTGCCGGGGCGTTCTGGTTGAACTCCCAGTCCGCGATGGCGTAGATGCCATCCTCGCAGATGACAAGGCCGAGCTGCACGAGCGGCTGCACGCATTGCCGAAAGGCGGGAACGGTCTTCTTAGTGACCGCAGCAAGCATCTCGTCGGTGTAGGGAACGCTTTCGTGGAGAAGGAGCTTCCCGGCGCAGCCGCATTTCACCGCAAGCGATTGTAGACGGGCGAAGACGGTGTAGATGGAGTCCGCATTGTCCATCGCGTCGATGAGTAGGGCTTCCTGCGTGTCGAAGAACTCGCTGTAGTCCCTGCGCCACGCTCCTCGGAGCTTCATCGGTACACCTCCGGGGTCTTCTTATCGCGTTCGGCTTCGGAGTAGGCGAGATGGTCGAAGGGTGGGAACCTCGCGACAACCGCGAGGGCATGAGTGTACTTGGCGTGATTCGCCCGGTAGCCGAAGGAGGAGAGCATATCCATGACTTCGGTATCCGTGAACGTGCCGTCATCGGTCACGATGGTGAACGTGCCGTCATCGTTTTTCGTGACCGTCCGCGTGTGGATTTTAGCCAGGGCGAGGACGAGTACGGTTGCGGAATCCCCATTCGGCTCATGGTCGATGAGCGTCATCTCAGGTGTCTCGTAGAAGTTCAAGGGGATGTAGTAGTAGTAGCTGCTGAAATCCATGGTGCTCCTTTCTGCTTGCAATCTGTGATTATGTTTTACTATATCTGTCCTGTTTTGTGGACTTTTCCAGCCAGATTTCATGCTTCTTTCACAATTAGACACGCGTTTTCAGATGGTTCTGCCAGATTCGCGTCCCGTGCGACGGTGCGCTGTGCTACAGTAGCGAAAGTCCTTTCTGCCTGTTGCTTTTATCTCGGAGTGCGGGCAGGAGAAAAGGGAGCCTGTGATTTCGGTCACACGGCTCCCTTTTCTGTTACCAGTCGGAGTTTTCGCTATCCGGTTCCGCTGCCTGCAACCCACCATCAGCGACAGGCTCCGTCTTAGCCGTTTTCTTTTTGCGTGCATCGAGACGCGCCTTGGCATTCTCCGGGGTGCTTCCACGGGCGGTGAGCATGTCGCTCACCTCGTCTGCATGGCTCGCAAGGAATCGGTCGAGTGCGTCGAGGTCGAGTTCCTGCCAAGCGCAACCGACGGCGGAGAGCACACTTTCACCAGCGGAATGGGTGACCAGAGAGCGCCACTTCCGGTTCCGCTCGCGAATCTTCTTTTCAAGTTCCTTTTTCTTCGCTTCGAGTTTGGCGAGTTCCGCCTTCTGTTTCTCGATACGCTCCTCGAAATCTTGAATGGTAGCCATGGTTCTTCCTTCCTACTTGACGGCATCCCTGAACAGATTGTGCCATAACGCGCGGAGGATGGTAAGATTCCGACAGGGCGCGGTGCCGGAACAGGGGCGAAGGCATCGCGTCCTGATTTTACGAAGAAAAAGAAAGGAATGGGGCAGATGTATTCCAAGGAGTCAGGGAAAGACCAGATGCTGATGACGATGGAGCGTGAGCTTACAAGCGGGCAGAAGGCAGGTTTCTTCTTCCTCGGATTCCTCGGCGGCATCGCCGGGATTCTCGCCGCATCCCTGATGAACATCAACGCGCCGTACCGACCGGAGGGAACGAAGATGGCGGCATTCGGATTTGCGACGGGTTTCGTTCTCGGCATTCTTATTGCGCTTGTTGGCTGTGTAGGCTCCATCACGCTCCTTGGTGCCAGATAGAGGTGCAAGGAATCGAAGGTCTTCCTCAATCAGCGTTAGCGGAAACGAGAAGGGGCATCCTGTGCGGGAGCCCTTTTTTTCTCCGCATTGTTATGATGGTTTTATGGTTTGCCGTATTTGTGGTTTGGTGGTCTGCTATATTTATTATTAGCTAGTCAGAAGGGAGCGAAAATGCAGGCAGTGGTTTGTGAAGGCAAAGGAACAGACATGGACGGATACACGCTTTCCATCAGTCGTTGCAGTGGCGGTGACGGGGTGGAAGAGAGCTTCAAGGCGAAGATAAAGCGTCGAGAAGCTGCGCTTGATGCCTTTGCCGTTGCAGAAGCGTACTGCAAGGGGATTGGGATGGTCTCAAGATGTGAGCGGGAGGGATTTGACGGCTTCATCATCGAGCTGCGCTCCGATGCGGAGGATGAGACCATCCGTCTCGTCAGGCTTGTGCCCGACAGCGAGGATGGCATCATGGATGATGTTTTCCGCTTGGAATACGGCAGTTGCGAGTTCAAGATTTAGGCAAGATATCGGCAAGTTCATTCATGCTTTTATATGTAGGATATAAGGAGTGTACGGTTCGCCTGTTTGCTGGTATGCCAGTCTGCTATATTTATAGGCAGCAGGGGATAAAAGTTTTCCCGGCAGGAGGATTCCAGAATCCTCCGCAAACACCATCGAGAGATTGGAAAGACAATGGCTATCAACCGAGTGACCATCATGGGCAACCTCACGCGCGATGCGGAGCTTCGCAAAAAGGGGGATGCCACGAGTGTCCTCACCTTCGGACTCGCCATCAACGAGAAGAAGAAGGACAGCGAGACCGGCGAATATGTCGATGCACCGGTGTTTGTCGATTGCGCCCTGTTCGGTGCGCGAGCCGAAGCACTTGCTCCCTATCTCACCAAGGGGAAGAAGGTTTCGGTGGATGGACGGCTCCGCTACCACTCTTGGATGAAGAACGAGGAGAAGCGTCATGCCCTTTCCGTTCTCGTGACCGATATCGAGTTTGCGGACTCGAAGGGTGCCGGGAAGGATACGGTTTCTGCCCAGGGGCAGTCTACGGAACCGGAAACGTATGATGCGGATATTCCGTTCTAGGGAGGACGGAATGCACTTTCGTGGCGATTCAGTGCGGGAAATCCCCTTCATGCTCTTCCTCGGCCTGCTATTCGCGGTGACCGTCGGATGGTGGGCGTTTCTCACACTTACGGTTTCGGTCGTTTTCGGAAACGTGGCTGCTGCGGTATTCGCCGTGTGCTCGTTGTTTTCCGTCACCGTCGGTTACGGGCTTGTACGCGCATCCGATTCTCGTGAGTAGCGTTTTTCAAACAGGACAGAAAGGACTTCTAACATGTACACGATTCTGATGCTCAACCAGAAGGGCGGAGTCGGCAAGACCACCATCGCGGACGAGCTTTCCTTTGCGCTTGAGCGTCGCGGCAAGACCGTGGCGTTCGTCACTACCGACCCGCAGGGCGGTTCCGTCCATGAGGTCTGCGATGACCCTGATTTCGCGGAGGAGTGCGATTTTCAGGTTGTCGATACGGCGGGCGTGCTCGTGGGCGGTGTGAACGATTGGTGCCGCGCGGCGAATCTCATCCTCGTACCCATGCTTCCGAGTACGCGCGACATGGAGCCGACGCTGAGAACGCTCGATATCGTGCGTGAGTCCGGCACTGGCGCAAAAGCGTATGTCATCGTCAACAACTTTTATGCCTACGGCACACTCGACCGTCAGCTAGTGGAGTACCTTGAGGGCGAGGAGGTTCCCATCATTGCGAAGATTCCCCGCGCCGTTGCCCTCTCACGTGCCGCAGCAGCCGGTGTGTCCGTGGCGGAGTACGACCCGAAGAGCCATGTGGTCGCCCCGATTGAGCTGCTTGCAGATTCGGTTCTGAACGAAGAGGAGAAGAACAATGGCTAACAAGACCACAGCGAACGCGTTCATGGCGAGCGCGCAGAAGTCCAAGCGCGAGATGGCGGATATCCAGAAGGAAGGTTCCGGCAAGCATGAGACGGACGAGGTGGAACTCAAGAAAATCAGTCTCCTCATCCCGGCTTGGCTCCACAAAGAAGCGCAGCTCCACCGCGTCGAGACGGGGGAGAGCATGACCAAGCTCATCGTCCGACTGCTTGCCGAGGAGCTTGGTTAAGGGGATGGTGATGAAGGGATGGGCTTGATGGTAACGGAATCGGAAAAATCGAAGCACGACATGCTGCGTGCGATGCGGAAACACATACGCGAGAACGGCATCACAGACTTCACCGATTTTCAGGACTGGTGCGATGAGAACAACGACTGCTGGTCTCAGGCACTCGATAGCGGACTTTCGTCGGTTATCGAGAAATACATCGACGGGCGTTTTTATTAGAGAGGAAGTGGAGCCGGTAGATGGATTCACTTCGGAAAAAGGGATTGGAACATGAACCTAATCACCATGGTTCCCGCCACCGCGAGGTTTATCGCGCAGATGCGGGGGATGCGAAGGCACATCGTCGAGAACAATGTCACCGAGTTTGCGGTATTTCAGAATTGGTGCGATGAGAACAACGAGAGGTGGGCGGAAGCTCTTGACAGCGGATGCGCCATTGCTATCGAGAAGTTCATCGCCGACTGGAACGGTCGGGCGGATGCGAACCGTTGGAAACATGCGGCGCAGCCTGACGATAACATCTGGGACAACGAGTTGAAGTAGGAAGTAACGATGACCGAGAAAGAGAACCATCTGCCGAACCTTAGCAGCGAGGAGCGTGCCCATGCGCTAGAGCTTGCCATACAGGCTCGCAGGCGCTATGCAGCACTCAAAGCTCGCGTGAAGTCCGGCGAGCTTACGTTCACGGATGCGATGGACGAGGAGGATGCGAAGCGCATTTTGGTCACATCGCTTCTGCAAAGTGTTCCGGGTATCGGTGCAAGCAAGGCGGTAGTCATCATGCGACTGTACCGGATACCGAAAGGCAGGCGTGTCGGCGGACTCGGCATTCGGCAACGTGAAGCGCTGGTTGCTCTGGAAAGAAATGGATGGAAGCTGTAGCGGTCTGCAATTCAAATTGAGGATGAGTTGCATGAAGTAGTAGCGATGTGGAAAACGGGCACCTTTTACGGTATCCGTTTGCTTATCAAGACGCGATTGGAAGGTCAATACGATGACAGAGGAAGAGATGCAGGTGGAGCTTGACCGCTTGAATGGTGAAATAGAACAGAAACAAGAAAAGATTGCGCATATTGAACATTCCATCAGGTTAGACCGATTGGAGAAAGAGGTTGTTGAACTAGAGTACATTTCCAGCCTTGTTGATAGATTTAACAAGGTAAAGGGTGAAGAGCAAAAGCTCAAAATCCTTTTTGAAATTACAGCTCGTTGCGATGGTCTTACGCAACAGATAGCGGAGCACAACTGCGAACTGATGCGAAAAATTGCTGAGATGTGTATAAAGGTTCGAGAAGGTAAACAAGAAATGAAAGGGTTTACCGATTGGAAAGAGTCTTTGTCAGGACTTCAAAGAAATTGATTTCGTCTACGCAGGCGATGGGAACCCGAGGTGGCGGCACCTCGGGTTCTTGGTTTCCGGGCAAGCCGGAAACCCCGCAGAAAAGGCATGGGAAAGGGTGCGGCGGCACCCCCTTTTCCATGCCTTTTCTGCTCTCGCACTGATAGAATATCAGTGCTCACCGGCCAAGGCCGCTCTTCGAGTTGCAAGATTTGGGAAGTGTACGTACAAAGTCCACTATTGTGGATTTCTCCGACCCTTCCATCTTGCTCCCGAGCGGCTTTCGGAGCCTTGACGGGAGAACGCTTGCGCTTTTTGAAACACGGTAATTTAGGATTACCGAGTTCCAGTAGTCAGCAGAGCGACTATCGGTTTTCGTGTTACTAGCAAATGGCGGCGGCACCATTTTCAGTAACCGTTTTTAGAAAAACGAGAGGAGACGAAAACGACATGCAGAAAAAGGAAGCACGCGTTGAGGTACGCATGACCGACCGCGAGAAGAAGACCCTTAAACGGAAAGCGGCAAAATACGAAATGACGGTTTCCGAATATGCCCGCACGTTACTTATCCATTCCGATGACGTGACAATCAAGGTCATCGACACCGAGCCTTTGAAAAAGGCGGCACACGAACTCGCGAAGCAGGGAACGAACTTAAACCAGTTCATGAAGTTCCTGAACACCTACGGCGTGAAAGTGTTCGACCCGGAGGAAGCGAAACGAGTTTTGGAGAAAGAGGTCTCGTCATTTTCCGAAATCATGGAAGCGCTTGCGGCGCTCCGAAGAGAAGCAGACCGGAACAACATCCATTTGCAAATCGAGGATTTCGACAACCCTGAGAGCGAGTGATTGGAGTCACGAGAATGAGCGAACCTAAACACAGTAACGTACTCTTGGGAAAGAGCATTAGAAGAATACGGATGCGTCGGAACATGACGCAACGAGAACTGGCGAATGCCGCAGGTCTAGGGGAATCGGCTCTTAGAAGCTATGAACTCGGTGAGCGTAGTCCGAAGCAGAATACGCTCGAACGGATAGCGAAAGCACTCGATGTAGCACCCGCATGTTTCGACACTTACGGCATTGAGCACTATGACGAACTCTTGCACGCACTTTTCCTTTCAGAGGAAGCGTTCGGCATCAAGCCATGCGCGGATGGAAGCATCCGGTTTACCGACGAAACAATCCAGTCGTGCGTTTGCACTTGGTGGTCTTGGAAGGAGCTTTTGAAGGAAGGAAAAATCACAAGAGAGGAATACGAGAACCGAAAAGACAGTTTCCTTAGATAGGCGGGCGAACAGAATGAGGAGAAAGAGAGAGATAATCTGCTTTGAGACGGGGGAACGGTTTGCGAGTGTCACGGATGCTGCGAGTGCTATTGGTGCCGCAAGGCCGTTGGTTAGCAGTGCGCTGAAACGCCACGGGGCATGTCGAGGATTTCACTTCTATTACGCTGACGAAGCGGAACCGGACGATTCGGTTTTCGACAGAAAGGTTTATAAGAACTCAAGACCAATCATCTGCCTTGAGACGAATGAACGTTTTGAAAGTCAAGCAAGGGCAGCAAAAGCGGTTGGCGTACCGCGAGAGGCTATTTATGCGGCATTGAGAGGGCATATAGCAACCAAGGGCTTACACTTTTACTATGCCGATGAACCGAAGCCGGATGAGGAGTTCTTTCGGAATAGAAGCTGGACAAGAGTTCGTTGCAAGGAGACCGGTGTCGTTTACGAGTCGATAGCTCAGGCGGCACGGGAAACGGGAGTTTCGGAAAAAAATATCCAAGCGGCAGCAAAAAGGCATGGAACGGCAAAAGGCCTTCATTTTTACTATGCCGACGAACCAGAGCCGGATGAACCAGAGCCGGATGATTTACTTCCCAGTAAAAGAGGAATAAGGGTTCGCTGCGTGGAAACCGGTGTCGTTTACAAAACGATTACCCAAGCGGCAAAAGAAACCGGAGCGTCGCAGGCAGGTATCCGCGGTGCCGCGTCCGGTATGGCAGGTGGCTATCGCTGGGAGTACGTCGATGACTGATTCTGGATGGCTCCATTACCGCGACCTGAAATCACGGTGCCCGACCTGCAAGCGTCCGGCGCATATCGCGAAGAGAGATGGAACGTTCTATTTCGTTGATGACGAATACAACCCGTTTGTCAGGCACGCTCCGGTGAAAACGACGGAAGCGGTATTCCGATTTTTCACGAACGGTTACCGTCGCGAACATGGGACGGAGCCGAAGGTCACAGGGAATCGGAAACTGTCGGAAAGCGATATTCTTTCCGGCATGGGTGCAGTGTCCGTGAAAATAGATTCATGAAAGCAGGAGGAGCGATGGCAATGGCCGATTGTGAAGGCGAGAAGACGATTCACTATGAGGAGGACGGTTGGAGCGTAACGCTCACGAGATACGTGAGCATGGAACTCGGTGAGACCGTTGCATCTTGGGTTGAGTTTCCGAACGGGTGGTATCTTCATTCGGACGATGCCGATGCCGAGTTCACGCAAGATGGGGCAAAGACGTATCTGCAACGCTTGAAATCCGTCTGGATGGAATCGCCGTTTTGGGATAGCGTGAAAGCAATGGAGGAAAAACCGCAATGACAAGACCTGTTATCTGCGTTGAGACCGGGGGTGCTACTGGGATATCGAAGATGCGGCGCGGGCATACCGATGTACGTCCGGGTATATCCGAAACGGTATGGCACCTGAGTATCCGGTGCGCGGGTTTCATTTCAAAAGGGAATGAGGGGAGGAATTGCATTGACCATCATCAAGCAGACCGGTGTGCAGAGTTCCGGTCACATGAAGAACCTGCGCGGTTATATCAACGATGACCGAAAGGTGATTCTACGCGACAGTCTGAACATGGACGGCTGTACGAACCCGAAGCGCTGGGCGCACCACATGTGGATGACGCGGGAAGCCTACGGGCACAACAAAGCGGCAAGGAGAGTCCGGGATAAGAAGACTGGGGAGCTTAAGGAAGCGAAGAACACGATTCTGTTTCACCAGATTCTCGGGTTCAATCCCGACGAGTGTGATTTAAACGGTGGGCGGCTCTCACCGGAAGAGTGCATGAGGTATGCCAAGGAGTACGTGGGAAAGCATTACCCGAACCAGCAGATAGTGTTGGCGCTTCACAACGAATACTGTAAGGCGGACAAGACCCATCGCTATGCCGTCCATATCGTCATCAACCGTACCGACCTCTCTACGGGCAAGCGGCTCGATGAGGGGCTGGGAAAAAGCGCCAAGGTGAAACGCGCCAGCCGCATCCGCGACCTCGACCGCGAGTGGGGGTTGAAACAGGTCGTGGAGGGCGAGCGCAATTCCTCCGTCCACAAAAAGCAGCCGTCCCGTATCGAGAAGGAACTTGCGGCACGCGGCATCGACTCCTATAAGACGAACTTGCGAGAGCTGTGCCGTATCGCCGCCGGGGAAGCGGAGAACATCTATGATTACCGCGAGCTTTTGGAATCATGGGGCGTTGACACGGAGTTCAAGAGGGGGCGCATGTACGTTACCGACACGGACAACAACCGCTATGCCTTCTCCGTGGCGAAGCTCGATGCAGACCTCGGAACGAAGGGGTTGGAAGCTGCGTTTAAGGCGAATGTGGCGAAATCCATCCATGCGGAAGGAAGCGCAGCCGTTGCGGAGAAGAGGAATATCGAGCAGCAAAAGGCGATGGTAACGGAAACGAAGGAGAGGTACCTTGCACAAATCCGAAGCGTCTACCAGAAGTACCGCAAGGAGATACGTGGCATGGAGGGCATGGAAATCGTGGATATCCCCAAGCTGAAACTCCCGCGTCCCGATTCGGATATCGCGGACGATTCGGAGGTCAAGCGCCTGATTCTCGCCTGTTGGCGCGGAGCCGACGAACTCAGGGCGGAAGTATCCTCGACGGTCATGCCGAAAGGGAAGAAGAACGGCGGAAACGCCGGGAGCGGCGGTTCCCAGCGGGCGCAACAGGCACCTACGCAGGAACGCCCGGAACCGAACAAGGAGAACGGCGAGCGTTAATTAAAAAGCGGCGCGGGCGGGATATTCCGCTTGCGCCGCTATACGGGTGTATGAGAATCGGCATAAAAGCGCCCGCCGTTCCCTTAATGTCGCACATCAGGGAGCAGCGGGCTAAAGCAAGAAAGTTTCTCCACGAAGGAAGAAAACGCGTTCAGTTTACCTCACTATGCGTTCGCGTCAAGCTGACGCTTGAGATTTGACACCTTCAACCACTGGAGAAGAAAGGCAATGGGCGCGAATGCAGCCGGGATGGAAAGAAGAAGTGTCGCTATGAGGAGCAGTCCGAGAGCGTTACCCCAAACGAACAGCTTTGAGCGCTTAATTGCACGCCATGCAGCGATGTAGCCAGCCGGTACCGTGCCGACGTAAAACCCGGTAAAGGCTGTTGCAACCAGCAGGACGGGAACGAGTGCAATGATTCCAATTGCACCTGTCTGAGTTATCAGGGCAGGGGAATTAACGAGAAGCAAAAGGAAAACAACTATCGCCGTTATCGTCCCGACGATATAGAGGAACTTCTTCATCAAATCGAAGACTCGTTTTTCCTCATCATATTCGGCGCGAATTGCCATGGTGTTGTCTTGGTATATCGGGTGTTGGTAAGTTCGCATGTTATGACCTTCTTTCTAATGTCAATTCTAATAAGTCTGTTAGTTTGCATGACGGACGAATTACCGACCGTTCCATGTAAACAGAGATAGGTTTACGAGTCTATCTTACTATATTGCTGGGTTGCTTTCAAGCTGGTTTGTTGTCCTATTTGTGCGGGATATATGGAGTATCGTCTTGAAGATTTATCTGGTTTGGTGGTATGATATATTACCAGTAATCAAGCTAGCCGTAAGAAAGGAGATACCATGGCGGGTAAGCCACAGGCAGAGAAAGCCGTTGAGCGTTTCCCGGAACTCGGGTGTTTCGCGGTTGCGGTGCGCCGCATCGTGTACGAGAAGGGGATGACGCTCGACAACGCCATCAAGAAAAGCGGAATCAGCAAATCCGCTTGGTTTGCCGGAATGGCCGGAAGCGGGGGAAAGCCGACGCGTCTGCCGAGTCTTGCGTCCTTTTTCGCTATCGCGGACGGTCTCGGAATCACGCCCGAGGAGCTAATTGCCGCGATGCGGAAGGAAGCCGAAGTGCGTGAGAAGAGCAATGGAGAGAGGGCTGAGAACGATGAGTAGGATTTTCATCACCATTGGGAGCGCTCACTCGAAAGCCGCAAATGTAAACCCCGTGGACGGCATCTGGTGTTCCGACTGCGGATGGGCTGGGCGCGTCGAGGAGGATATGACGGATTCTGAGGAGAGCGAGGAGCCGCTGTTCGAGGAGTTTTCCGAATATGTCCCGAAGTTCTGCCCGAACTGCGGGGTGAACCTGCGTGAACCCTAGAGGTGTCCAGACAAAGGGACACCTGATGCGATAGGCTGTCCTTATCCGATAGAAAAGACCGGCAAGGTCGAGGAGAGAGATGGAAAAGGAACGTTTTCTTGTCGAGGTGACGGTGAAGGGCGAGAAGGATTGGAAGGCGATACACATGTGTGGGAGCATGGCGGATGCCGTGCCGGTCGCGGATGCGGTACACAACCTCTCCTATCTGCTCGACACGCCCATCGCTATCCGCGTGCGCGAGAAGAGGGGCAAGGGTTTGGAGGACTGACGGATGGAAAGGAGCGAAGATTACATGGCAAAGCATTTTAGCGAAGTGAAGAGGGAACTTGAGCAGTCGGACGGGCATATGGCCGGTATCGGCCAGCAGCTTAAGCTCTCCGAGGAAGCGAGGGATGCCAGAAACGCCGGACGAAGGCTTGAGGATGAGAACGACGAGACCGACCTCATCGGAACCGTGAAGAAGCTGGAAGACCTTATCGCCGAGCAGCGCCGGAGCAACGAACGCATCGCAAGGGAGATGCGCGGCATGGTTTCGGAAATGAAGGATGTGCTCGAAAAGGTCGAGGAGCTGAGAAACGGCGCGGCGGACGCGCAGCATCAGGCGAATCAGATGGCACTCATGGGAGTTGCGAACGCCCAGCAGAAGGCGGGAGAGATGACCATAAAGAACGTCGAAGAGGTGACCGCAAGGAGCAGGAAGGTCATCGACTCGATGGTAGAGGAATCCAAGAGACGCATTGAGCGGCTTTCGATGGTGACGCTTCCAGACAGACTGTTCTACTACAGCAAATGGATGGCGGTTATCCTTGTTCTCATCATCCTCGTGCATGTCCTATGGGGTATGTTGGTGTAGAGACCTACCGGTAATATGGATAGATAGAGAGCAAGAAAACTTCTTATGAGACAGAAAGGACTGACAGAAATGAAGAAAGACAGCAATATGTTTAACGACAACAGCATCGAGACTGAGGGTATCCCGGCGGACAAGACTGCCGAAATCCCGAAGGTCGTGGGTTCGACGGAGGAGGAGAATGCTAAGAAGCCGCTCGTGCTCTTCGGGCGCGAGTTCTCCCGTAAGCAGGTCTGCGCGGCTGGTGCGGGAATCCTCTGTGCGGCGCTTCTCATCGGCGGCGGGGCTTACGCCATCTCACATGCCAGTTGGACGGGAGATTCCAATGCCCCTGCGGTGTCCCAGTCAAAGGACGATGAGAAGCAGGACATGGTACTTACCCTTGAGGTAAAGGCTGACGGCTGGGATGCGGACACATCCACGCCCGTCATCGCGCATATCGAGGGAGCGGACGGCGAGGTGGACTTCTACACCGCTATCGACGCGAATAAACAGGTGACTGTGAAGGTTGGCAAGTCCGGCACCTATACCGTCACATTCATTTCACCGGTGAACGCCGACGGTTCCATCTATAAGGTGTCATCGAAGAAGGTTACCGCCGGGAAGGCCGACAAGAAGACGGCCAGCACGGGTGTGACTTTCAACAAGGTGGATGCGGATAAGGTGACGAAGGATGACCTGACCGCCATCGCCAAGGATGTTGCAGCAGCCGTGAAGAAGGGCGATTCTACTCTGACCGGAGACAAGGGTGCCGAGGTCGTGAAGAAGTTCGAGGACAACATCAAGAAGAACCCGAATGCCGATACGGATGCCGTCGAGAAGGAGACCGAGAAGGCTGAGGAGACCGCCAAGGAGGACAAGTCCGATGCGAAGACACCGGAGACCTCCGATAGCAAGAAAGATGATGGGAAGGCCACAGGCAGCTCCGATAACTCTGGAAACAAGAGCAATTCATCCTCCAAGAAAGACGAGGGAAAATCCGATAGCAAGCCGAATGGTGGCAACAGCAGCAACTCCGGCTCGAACACCAATTCAGGCAGCTCATCGAAAAAGGATGACACCCCGGCGCATCAGCACAACTGGGTAGCCCAGACAAAGACCGTCCATCACGACGCTCAGTACAAGACCGTCCACCATGACGCGGTGACGCATCAGGTATGGCATGACCCGGTAACGGAGGAACACTATATCTGCAACCAGTGCGGTGCGGATATTACGTCAGACCCATGGGGACATATTAACAACTCTCTTATGAATGGTGGTAATTGCGGAAGCTATCACTCTACCTATGTGACTGTAAAGCAAGGGTATTCTGAAACTGTGACCGACAAAGCAGCATGGGACGAGCAAGTGCTGGTGAGCAAGGCATGGGACGAGACCGTGACCACCGGGTACAAGTGCTCTTCCTGCGGTGCCACGAAGTAACTAGAAAGAGCAAGGCAATCGTCTATTTCAGGCAAGGAAAGCCCCGACCAAATGGCCGGGGCTTTTTCTAATGCGCCTTGTTCAGGTCTTTCGGTGGTTCCGACCCGTTCCGTTTCGATAGCTCTGCGGTCGCACTCTTCATATCACCGATTTCGGAACCGAAGAAATCCGGCTCTTCAAGCCCAAGCGAATGGGTGGGAACCGGAACGATGATGCCACTGGAACCCTTGATATAGGAGAGGGCATCGTGGCGTTCGCCGACCTCGGTGAGCGATGCGGCGAGAAGGGAGTCCTTGAACCAAGGATATCTCTGTTGCAATTCCTCCATGACGGCCATTGCCCTGTCAATCGCCATTACCGTTTTCGACTCATACCCGGAAAACTGGGTGTGGACGAATCCGTTGCGTTCCATGAAAATGCGGATAAGCGTCCAAGCGCCGCGCCAAGCATTCGGCCTGATGGAGCCGTAATTCTCACTGAGCGCAGCCATTCCCAAGTCGAAGTGAAGCTCCTTGCGGGTGTCGGGGCGGAGGGGAAGTGATAGTTGCATCCCATTCTCAAGAAACTCCTTCACATCGTAGCTTTCACCGATTTCCGTGAAGGTGGCCGCTTTCACGCATTTTTGGAACCAAGGAAACTTGTACATCATCTCATCTATGGTGCCATAAGCACGCTGATAGGACATGACGATATTTTCTGCCGATTCATATCCAGAATATTGCGGCTTCTCAAAGCTATGGGATTCCAGAAAGTCCTGAATATCTGACCATGCATTCCTTTTACCGGTATAGAAGCGTTTAACAGACTCGTTGTCTAGGTCGAAGTGAAATGCTTTCCTATCAAGTTCCATCTGGAATCCTAAGTACGAATGCGACTAGTCGTAAATGCGTTTCGGGCTGATATCCCGGATTACCTGTAGGTAGTCTTCGCCCTCCGGTTCATTCATATCCTCATAGGTACGCCAAGACTTAATGTTCTGCATGACCCAAGGCTGTTTAGAAAGGGCGGCGCAAACAGGACACTGCGCTCCGAACTGCACCTTGCGGTTCTTTGCCTGCCAAGTGCCAAGTCCGATGCGGACGTTACCCATTTGCTCCGCATATTTTCCCACACAGTCGTAGAGGTCATCTACGTTGTAGCCGTTCCTTTTTGCCTTCTCCTCATCGAACTCGATGGTGAAGCGCCAAGGTTTCTTTTCCATTTCTGCCATACCTATCGTCCTTTCTGCCAGATGGCTGTTATCATATGTTACCATTATACTATAATGCCAGTATTACGGCAATACGTTAATTGAACGCATGTTCCTCTTTCGGCGCGGGCACACGGCTACAGGACGGCAGCAAGGGCAGGTTCCGGCATCTCGCTTTCCGGCTGGTGTTCGGATGCGCTTGCCATATCATGACTCTCTCCGGCGAGCGACACCTCCTCTTCCAGTTCCGGTGCGTCAATCTCAATGTTCTTTCCCAGTTCCTCCTCGTAACGCTCCATGATGAAGGTGTCCGCATGGTCGGCTTTCGATGCGGCTTTGAAGAGATAGGAAGGGTCGTTTTCCAATGCATTCATCCAAGATTGCAGATAGGAGACGTGGTTCTCGTAGAACTCGCCCTCCAAATCGGTGCTCTGAATACCGAGGTCTGCGGAAAGGAAAAGGCTTCCAAGCTCCGCGACCAGCTCTTCCTCAGCATAGGAAGGGCTTCCGAAGCGGGTGTCGAGTTCACGGGCGAGGGCGGAAGGGTGTCCAGTGGAGTGGGTCATCTCATGCAGCAGGACGCGGGTGAACGCTTCGTCCGAGCGAAAGGTCTCTCGCGGGGCGATGACGATGCGGTCTGTGGCCGGAGAGTAGGCGGCACTTCCGAGGTAGCTGCTGCTCTCGATGACTGGGCATCTGGAAGATTCTTCAAGGTTCTGGGCGATGATGGCTGTCCGGTCATTCTGGTGGACGGGGGAGTTTTCAGGCGGGATGCCCTCGATATCTTCCGCATTGAAGACGTTCCAATAGCCGACGAGCTTCGGATAGCGTCCCGCAAGCTCCTTCTCACCGGTATCCTCGTTTTCCTTGTAGAAGGAGAACTGTTTCCATTTCTCGATGAGCGCGGACTTGGCACCTTTTTTCACATGCCAACCGGCATCCTTTATCTGGTTGAAGGTAGCCCACCGGTTGTCCGTGTAGCCGCGCATGAACCCGATGAAGCCAAGATGCACGCGGTTTCCGCCCTGATACACGGTGCCGGAGACGGGGTTGTGCGGTGTTAGGGAGGGCAGGTACGGTTCTGCCCAACGAAGCCCGTCGCGCTTCATGTCCTCGATGATTTTCTCAACGACCGCCTGACGCTGGTTATCAATAATCTCCGTAGGAGTCTGCTTCTGCTTAGATTTCATCATGGTCTCCTTTCCGGGAAAGCTCATTAAAATTATACGATAGCTGCCGCTTTTCCGACATGCTCTAAGAAAACGACCCCACAGAATCGAATCTGCGGGGTCTTGGCGGTAGGTTTGTAGCGTGAGTGCGAACAGATTGAAACCTGTCCTTATTCGGCACCAGAGCCAGTCTGACGGGATTCGGTCGAAACAGTTTCCGTTTGCGCCTGTTTTTGGTCGATACTGGTGGTCACGACCGTCCGCTCATTCTGCTTCCAGAAGTTATAGGAGCAGGAGACGAGGGAGATGACCTGATTCGGTTCGGAATCGGTATCGAGTACCATGGCGGCAGATTCTCGCGAAGAATCGTACCAGTTCCGAAAATCCGAATCACCGGCAAAGACCGTCCGTTTGGTCGGCTCCCATCCCTTCACGATATTCGCGAAGCGCACGGTGTAGCGCATCTTGGTGTTTGGGGTTTGGATGAGTACCGTCTGATGCTCAGAAGCGAAGGATTTATCGCTATACCGTTGGACGTTGCCGAAACAGGTGACCGCGTTCCCGAGGGTCAGGCTGTGTCCGAGGATGACGGCATTCGGACTTTGAAAGCCCTCCTTCTCGCATTCTGCGTCGAGATAGAGCGCACCCAAGGGATTGTAGTTCCGGTAGATATCGTGATGCAGGTAGTAATCCGGGTCGGATGCGTGAGCTTGCAGGATGGGATGGTTGATATCCGTCCCCGGCACGGTTATCCATCCGATAACATCCCCGTTCACGCTCTTCCAGTAATCCCAATCAACAGTAGGGAACTCGGATTCCCGACCACCTGCGCTTTCCGTGGCGGTTTCCTGCGGCGTGCCGTTTGGTGACGGTGAGGGACTTGCATCCCGATAGAAATGAAGCAGCACGCCGAAAAGGATGGCAGCGACGGCCAAGAAGACCTCCGCTGCCGCAAAAGCCGCACGGGATTTCCGGTTATGATTTCCCAATCTGGCCATCTGAATTACTTGGCGGCATCCGATGTGGCCTGCGGGGCATCCTTCGTCGCTCCGCAGGTGGTGCAGACCAGCTTGTCGATGACCGTCTCATCGTAAGCCGGGGTGTCGGTGACCTGTTTATCATAGCCCTCGCTCACCATGACCTCATCGGTGATGGGGACGTTGGTGGAGTAGCCGGAGTGACCGGTCTGCTTGATGTGGTCATCGGCCTTGCCGTCGATGACCTGCTTGCACTCATTGCAAACGGTATGGTAGGTGGTCAGGTTCTGGTAGACGGGTGCCACGTGCTCCGTGTGCGTCACAGCGTCATGGTGGACGGTCTTGTAGGTGATAGACCAGTCGTGGGTGTGAGACTTCTCTTTGCTCCTAGAGCCGTCCTTCGCAGACGCGTCGGAACCGCTTTCCTTGGAATCATTCGCCTGCACGGATTCGGCCTTGGAATCTGCACCGGTTTGGTGGCTGATGCCATAATAGGCACCGCCGCCGATGAGCGCGACGAGGGCAAAGCCGCAGATGGCGGCGATGACCTTCCGGTTGTGTGGCTTCTTCTCGCTTTCCGGGTTCGCGTGCATGTTGTTCCCATCCGCAGGTGATTCGGTGGAATCTCCGTCGTTCATCTCGATATCGTTCTCTTTATCGTCCTTCATGGGTGTATCCCCCTTTCAAATTAAAAGGAAGGCAGGGTGCCGAAGAGCTGGCACCCTGCCGGTTTCAGGCGTTACGGGCACTAGGCTTCGGTGTTATCCTCTGCGCTCTCGTCCGCATCGCCCTTGGTGGTCTTGCGGCTCTTGATGCCGTAAGCGGTCGCGCAGCCTGCGGCAATCAGGAGGATGCCGATGGCGATGGCGATGTTCGTCATGTCAACGCCGGTCTTTCCGTAGGTGGAGCCTGCCGGGGTCGAGGTGACGGTCACGGACTGTCCCTCGTCGTTGATATCCTTATGCTCCGCCACGGTAACGTCCGTGGTCTTGCCGTCGATATCGCTCTGTTTGGTCAGCTCCTCGAAGACAACCAGTGTATGACCGTCGAGGGAGGTTGCATCGAACTCGCCGAGGTTGATGGAGACCGTGCCGCTCTCACTGTTCGGCGTGAACTTGAGTTCGGCGGTCACGCCCTTGTCGGCAACCTTCAAAGGTTCGCCGGTCTTCTTATCCATGAGCGTGGCATGGAGCGTGTACTCCTTGCCGGGGATAAGACCCTCGTACTTCACCTCGTCAGTGATGACGGCATCCTTGCCAGCCATCAGTTCATGGTCACCGTCGGACTTGTCGGTCGCGGTGGTACCGATGGTACTCGGGGCGAGTTTTACCGTCTGTCCCTCGTTGTCCTTATCGCATTCGCTCGCGACGATGGAAACGGGAGTCTCATCGGAAGCGTTCTCGATGCTGCCCTTGAACATGACCTCGAAGACCACGAGGTTCTTGGTCTCGCCGGACAGGCGGTCGATAACGTCGTTGGAGTTGAAGGTGTAGTCCATGTCGATGGAACCGGACTCCTTCTCAGGGGTGAACTCCGCCGTCTTGTAGACAAGGCAGGAGAGGAGGTCTTTGTTTTCCTCGGCATACGCCTTCACCTTGGCGAGGTCAATGGAAGCGGTCGGGAGCTTCTTTGCGTTCGACCAGTCGATACCGTTATCGGTGACCTCGACCTCATCGGCCTTGTAGGTCTCCTCGATATTACGGACGGAGCCTGTGCCGTTACCCTCCTGACCGGTGAGCTTCCAAGTGCCGTCCTCCTGCTCGGTGCGCTCGGAAGCATCATAGGTGTAGGAACCGTCCGCGTTCTTCACAGTGGCGGCACCGTTGCCCCAGTCCTTGCCCTTGACCTTGATGGAGTAGGTGTTCGACTGGAAGCCGAGCAGGTTCATCAGACCGGAAGTGAACTTGGTGAGGTCATCCTCGGTGTACTTCTTCGCGCCTTCGCCAGTCAGCACGGGAAGGCCGGTCTTTGCATCCATCAGGATACCGGCCATGGTGTAAGCCTTGCCGGTAAGCACATGGTCGTAGGAAACCTCGTCGGTGACGGTGGACTCGGCATCGGCGATGACGGTCTTGTCACCATCGAGCTTGTCCATGGCCGTGGTACCAATCTCGGAGGTGTGCATGGTGACCGTCTGGTCTTCATCCTCGATATCGCTATGGGAAGCAATCTCCTTGCCCTTGTAGGACAGGGACTCGAACGCGACCACCGGCGTGTTGTCTTTCAGGAGCGACCCATCGAAGGTGAAGGTCACATCGACGGTGCCGTAGGTGTCATCGGGAACGAACTCGGTCTCGGCGGTGACGGGGTTGCCGTCGGCATCGCGGAGCTGCTTCTTCGCGACCTTGCCGTCCTTGTCGGTGATCTTCTCGTAGAGGGTGCCGGAAACCTTGTAGGTCGTGCCGGGAGGGACGTTCTTGTACTTCACGGTATCGACCACTGAAACCTCGGTATCGGAAACGACGGTCTTATTGCCGTCGAGACCGTCCTTGGCGGTGGTGCCGACTTCGGGCTTCGTGATGGTAACGGTCTGGGACTTGTCCTCGAT
>NZ_JAQDGZ010000021.1:37969-52570 GCF_027663865.1 Coprococcus sp. AF99-45 | reverse complement strand
TGACTTTTTATTTGCAGGCTAATCTGCTTTTGTTTCCAACTGTTCCCAGTTACATGGGACTTCAAATTCCATGCGTTTTCCGGTGGTCGGATGGCAAAAAGAAAGCCGGAAAGCCCGCAGTGCAATCGGGAAATATCCTCTTTTATTTACAAATTCCGGGTTATATTTGTTGTCACCCCAGAGTGGTGCGCCTGCACCTGCCATCTGGACACGGATCTGGTGATGGCGTCCGGTTCCGAGATGGATCTGAACAACGGATAAGCCAGTCACTTCGGAAGTTTCCAGTATTTCATACGAAAGGACAGCTTTTTTGGCACCGGGTGTATTTTTACTGCAGATGCGGGAGGTGTTGGTGCGGCCGTCCTTTACCAGATAATCGGTCAGAGTGCCGGAGTCCGGAAGGGCTCCACATACTACAGCCTGGTAGTATTTTTCGAATTGATCGTTCTGTAACTGCTGGTTCAGATTTTTCGCAGCCGCAGGTGTTCGGGCAAAAACCAGGATGCCGGAAACCGGTTGATCCAGTCTGTGGATCACGGCAAGATAAGGTGGCTTATGTCCGGCATGATGTGAAGAATGGATGAACAGATAATTTTTCAGAATGCTCTCCATGTCCTGTGTGCCGATCTTTTTTGTCTGCACGGGAACACCGGCAGGTTTGTGGCAGACCAGAATCTGGTCGTCTTCATATAGAATTTCAGGTGTTTGCAAAATAATTCCTCCCCATATGCGAAAATTTTGTTTCTTTGATTAAAACATAACGGAAAGGGCTTGTCAATTGGGTTGACAAATCCGAAAATCTCAATTAAACTCTATAGTAAATCGAAGAGATTTGACGATGAAGAGGACTAGTATATGATGAAAGTGGCACAGAGAGGCTTCTGGCTGGTGGGAGGAAGCTACATGGAAATTATAGAACCGACCTTGGAGTTCCGCATGAAAAGTGTGGCGTATGCCTGGCGTTAACGGGTAATGAAGTGAATCGTAATACGATTAATTAGGGTGGTACCGCCGAATTTTCGGTCCCTTGTCAGGGGCATGAAGATTTGGTGTTTTTTATTTTACGGGCAAAGCATGTCTGATCTGAATCCCCTGCATCCGGCAGAGGCTGCAGAGAGCAGCATCTTCTGGTTTTATGATAACCTTATTTATAAAATCAAAAATGAAGAGAAGGAGAACTTTATCAATGGCTAAGGAAAAGAAATTTGTACAGGCGATTACCTCTCGTGATGAAGATTTCGCACAGTGGTATACCGACGTTGTAAGAGAAGCAAAGCTTTGTGATTATTCAAGTGTAAAAGGATGTCTTAATTATCTTCCAAATGGATATGCAATCTGGGAGAAGATCCAGGCAGACCTTGACAAGAGATTTAAAGAGACAGGTGTTGAAAACGTATATCTGCCAATGCTGATCCCGGAGAACCTTCTCCAGAAGGAAAGTGATCATATCGAAGGATTTGCACCGGAAGTTGCATGGGTAACAAAAGGTGGTCTTGAGACTCTTCAGGAGCCAATGTGCATCCGTCCGACATCGGAGACTCTGTTCTGCGACCTGTGGGCAAGAACCGTACAGTCTTACCGTGACCTTCCGAAAGTATGGAATCAGTGGTGTTCGGTACTTCGCTGGGAGAAGACAACCAGACCGTTCCTTCGTTCCAGAGAATTCTTATGGCAGGAAGGACACACCATTCATGCAACTTATGAAGAAGCAGAACAGAGAACACTGACCATGCTTCGTGTATATCAGGAACTGATCCGTGATTCCCTTGCAATCCCGTTCGTATCAGGTCCGAAGACAGAGAGCGAGAAGTTCGCAGGTGCACAGGACACTTACACCGTAGAAGCTCTGATGCATGACGGAAAAGCACTTCAGTCTGCAACCAGCCATTTCTTCGGAAATGCGTTCCCGGATGCATTTGACATCAAATATCTGGATAAGAACAATGAACTTCACAGCGTATATGAGACTTCATGGGGACTGTCTACACGTATCATCGGAGCCCTGATCATGGTTCACGGTGATGACAGCGGACTTGTTCTTCCACCGAGAATCGCACCGGTTCAAACAAGAGTCATTCCGATCGCACAGCACAAAGAAGGCGTTCTTGAAAAAGCAAATGAACTGACAGAGAGACTGAAAAAAGCTGGCTACAGCGTGAAGATCGACGATTCTGAGAAGAGCCCTGGATGGAAATTCAGTGAGCAGGAAATGCTTGGTATCCCGACACGTATCGAGATCGGACCAAAGGATATCGAACAGAACCAGGTTGTTGTTGTACGTCGTGATACAAGAGAAAAGATCGTTGTTTCTTTAGATGAGATCGAGACAAAACTTGGCGAGATCCTTGAAACAATCCAGAAGGATATGTATGACCGTGCAAAAGCATTCCTTGACAGCCACATTGATTTTGCTGAAACCATGGATGAAATGAATGAAAAATTCAACACCAAACGTGGATTCATCAAAGCAAAATGGTGTGGAAGCGCAGAATGTGAAGATGAGATCAAGGCAGCAACAGGTGGAGCAACCACCCGCTGTATCTGCAAAGAGGATCAGGTAAAAGACGGAGATACCTGTATTTTCTGTGGCAAACAGGCTAAACATGTTGTTTATTTTGGAAAAGCATACTAGGAGCGAATGTATATGAAAATTCAGTTACCTGAAAAGGTGAATCGAATTATAACTACATTACAAAAACATGGCTTTGAGGCATATGCAGTCGGCGGCTGCGTCCGGGATTCTTTTCTCGGACGTGTGCCGGGTGACTGGGATATCACAACATCGGCAGCGCCGGAAGAGACAAAGTCATTATTTGCCAGAACTTTTGACACCGGAATCGAGCATGGAACGATTACGGTGCTTTTAAATGGAGAAGGATTTGAAGTGACGACATACCGGATTGACGGGAAATACGAAGACAACCGGCATCCGAGTAAAGTGCAGTTTACCAGAAGTCTGTCAGAGGATCTGCTGCGCAGGGATTTTACGATCAATGCGATGGCGTACAATGAACAGGACGGACTGGTAGATCTGTTTCATGGGATGGAGGATCTGAAAAAAGGTGTGATCCGTTGTGTGGGAAATGCTGAGGCACGTTTTTCGGAGGATGCCCTGCGGATTTTGAGGGCGATCCGTTTTTCGGCACAGCTTGGATTTGAGATTGAGAAAGAGACCAGACAGGCAATCCGAAAACTTGCACCAAATCTTTCCTATATCAGTGCAGAACGTATCCAGACAGAGCTTGTAAAGCTTCTGATCTCCGATCATCCGGAAAAGATCCAGGATGCATATGAGCTTGGGATCACAAAGGTGATCCTCCCGGAATTCGATGCAATGATGGAAACAACGCAGGAAACTTTGCATCACTGTTATAATGTAGGTGAGCATACGATCCATGCGCTGATGAATATTCCGGCAGATAAAGTGCTGCGTCTTACAATGCTGTTTCACGATACGGGGAAACCGGCACGAAAAACGGTCGATCCGGATGGGACGGCACATTTTAAAGGGCATGCATACGTCAGCGAAGAACTCACAAAGTCGATCATGCATCGCTTGAAATTCGATAATGATACGCTGCGTAAGGTATCAAAGCTGGTGCTGTATCATGATGACCGGATGCCTGCAACGATGAAGCATGTACGCCGCGCAATGAACCGGATCAGTGCGGAACTGTTCCCGTATTATATGAAGGTACGGATGGCTGATACGTTGGCACAGAGTGATTATCAGCGTGATAAGAAGCTGGAAAATCTGGCTGGTATCGAGAAGTGCTACCAGGAGATTCTGGAGAAAAAGCAATGTGTTTCTTTAAAAGAACTGAAAGTAAACGGTCAGGATCTGATCGCGGCAGGTATTGAAAAAGGACCGAAAATTGGTCAGACACTCCAGACACTTTTACAGGAAGTGATCGAGGAACCGGAGAAAAATACACGGGAATATTTACTTGCCAGAATAAAAGAACTGGAATAATCAAAAATCATGCATGACTTAAGTCTCCCCCTGCATACATTAGAAAGACCGGTAAAACAAAGCGGCAGGGGGAAGCCATGAAAGATTATGGAATCAGTGTATTGACACAATATCAGATGGAAGTATTCGGCACCCACAAAGTAAGGGGTGCTATTTTATGCGATACAGATAAGGGGCTGCTCCTCTTGAAGGAGACGCGCATGGAGGAGAGTCGGATCTGTGCGCTTGCAAAAATATATGAGCAGTTAAATGCGAATGGATTTGAATGGGTAGATACGCCTCTGCTTAATAAAGAGGATGCTTATGTCAGTAAAGCCGAGGATGGAACAGGCTATATCTTAAAGAAATGGTTTCAGGGACGTGAGTGTGATGTCAGACGTGAAAATGAACTGATCGCCGGTGCGGAAAATCTTGCCCGGATCCATCTATGCATGCGTCTGGCTGGGGAAGAAAACGGATTTGCAGGAAGAGAAGAAAATCCGGTGATCAAGGAGTATGCAAGGCATAACAGAGAACTCAGAAAGGTTCGGGAATTTGTCTGCAGAAGAAGTGTGAAAAGCCCGTTTGAGATCGCATTTTTAAAGGGATATGACCAGATGTATTTTTGGGCAGACAGAGTGCTGAAAATACTGGAAAATATGGATCTGGACAGTGTTTTTAAAGAAGCGGGGGCAGAAAATCATATGGTCCACGGAGACTATAATTATCATAATCTTCTGGTCTGTCAGGAGGGCATGGCGGTGACTGGATTTGAACATGCGCACCGGGATGTTCAGATGGAAGATCTGTATTATTTCCTGCGCAAATGTATGGAAAAGCATCATTATGATGAACGGCTTGGATATCGGATGATGAGAGCGTATGATTCGGTGAATAATCTTGGGAAAAAAGAACGGGATTACCTTGCAATCCGTCTTGCTTATCCGGAAAAATTCTGGAAGATCACCAATTCGTATTACCACTCAGGAAAGGCATGGATTCCTGCAAAAAATGTCGAAAAACTTTCACTTTCTGTCGCACAGACAGAAGAAAAAAAGCGGTTTTTGCGGAATCTGTTTGCGTTTCAGATATAGCGTTCGGTTTTCTTAGATTTTAAGGGTTTAGACTTGACAAAGAAGGTAAAAACCTATATAACATATGTAGGGTAAGGGGCGTGTCAGAACGCATGGATACGCAGAATAAACCTAGCAAAAAGACAAAATGCCGGGGTGTTCCGGGAGTATATTTTACAGGAGGACGTAAGTCATGAATAAGACAGAATTAGTAGCTGCAGTTGCAGAACAGGCAGATATTTCAAAGAAAGATGCAGAAAAAGTATTAAAAGCATTTGTTGATGTTGTTACAGAAGAAATGAAAAAAGGTGAAAAAGTTCAGTTAGTAGGATTCGGAACTTTCGAAGTAAGCGAAAGAGCTGCAAGAGAAGGAAGAAATCCACAGACTGGAAAAACTATGAAGATCGAAGCTTGCAAGGCTCCGAAATTCAAAGCAGGAAAAGCTTTAAAAGATGCTGTTAATGCATAATTTGTAGAACATTTTTGAAAAATGGCGCAGTCTGAAAAGGGCTGCGCTTTATTCATATTACGGGAAGGGAAAATCAAAATGAGACTTGATAAATTTTTAAAGGTGTCCCGCCTGATCAAACGGCGTACCGTTGCAAATGAAGCCTGTGATGCAGGAAGAGTCCTGATCAATGGGGCGGTGGCGAAGGCTTCCACGAAAGTAAAAAAAGGTGATATCATTGAGATCCAGTTTGGAACCAAGACTGTAAAGGCAGAGGTCCTGGATCTGCGAGATACGACTAAAAAAGAAGAGGCAGCAGATTTATTCCGTTATCTATAAAGTTCCGGAACATCTGAAAAGATGTGGTTTGAGATTGTTCCGGCAGCGGATCCGAGGCATATTTACCAGATATTATTCATACAATAACTAGAAAGACAGTATAGGAAAGGTTGGGATTTGTATGGAAGAGAGACAGCTGGTAAAACCTCAGAATCACAGGCTGGTTATCAATAACCGGAAGACAGGTACAGTAACGGGAGTGCTGGACGTTCTTTCTTTTGATTTAAACGAAATCCTGCTTGAGACAGAGCAGGGAATGCTGATGGTAAAAGGTACGGACATGCATGTAAACCGGCTGAATCTTGAAAAAGGGGAGGTCGACCTGGCAGGCAATATTGACAATATTTCTTATTCGGATATCCATTCGGGAGCAAAAGCCGGAGAAAATCTGTTGTCAAAACTGTTTCGGTAGGAGGAGAAAAAATGTCTGGTATCGGAACTGAGATCAGGGTTTTCTGCTATGCAATCCTGACCGGTGTCCTGATTGTGGCAGTCTATCTGTGGATCAGGGTTTTGCGCAGACTGGTTGCTCACAGACTGTGGTTGATCAATCTGGAGGATGCCTGTTACTGGGCAGGAATTTCCGTTTATACTTTTGTGCAGATCTATCATACGAGTGATGGTGTTCTGCGGTGGTATATCGGACTGGGGATTGCGCTCGGATCAATCGGGATGGCGCTGCTTTCAGCTGTCTTTGTAAGAGCTTACAAAAAGATTTCTACACGAATTTGTGAAAAAAGAGTAAAAAGAGTTGATAAATCTGATTAAAAACGGTACACTGTAGAAGACTAAATGGGTTTGGTAGTAAGAAGCTATACAAGATCAACTGATAGCGAAAGGTGAATAGATTAGATGGGAAGCTTAAAGAAGAACCGGAAAAAGCGTCCGGGGAGCGGGCTTCAGAAGCACAAAAGAAGTATTGTTGCGATTACCGCAGTTATTATATTATTATGCGGCATGGTTATTGTACATGGGATGGCGCTCAAAAAGAGCAATGATGCATATAAGGTGCAGGAAGAAGAACTGCAGACACAGATCGATGCGGAAAAAGAACGCTCAGAAGAAATTAATAAACTGAAAAAATATGTAGGAACAGATGAATACATCGAGGAAGTCGCCAGAGAGAAGCTGGGACTTGTAAAGGAGAATGAGATTCTGTTCCGCGCACAGCAGTAACGTAAGAAAAGCTTTGGGAAGAAAATATCCCGAAGCTTTTTTCATTCATAGAAATTTAGAGGGTGGTGGCAAATGGAGGTTAAATACAGAGAGGAGCAAGTGATCACAAGTCCATATGTAACGCAGGCAGATAAAATGGCAGTGTCGCTTCGGCATCTGGCAGACAGGTTTCTGAAAATGGAGCCGAAAAAGCAGTGTTTTACACCCGAAGAAATGACAGAAATGTATGATCGGATTACGGAGAAGGTGTGCAGAGGATGCAGCAGGAAATCAGAGTGCCTGGAGAGAAAGAAGGCAGAACACTGGCAGCTTTTTTATGATCTTTTGTGTACGATTGAAGGATATGGTGCAGAACTGAATAAAGAGATGAAACAGCATCTTCAGAGGGAGTGTATTCAGGCACCACGGTTTTTACGAGAATCACTGGAAACTTTCCAGGAGGCAAAAAGGATTTTGGTGTGGAATAATAAGATGGTACAGAGCCGTGAGGGATGTGCGGCACAGCTGGATTCTTTTGCGGACATGCTCTGCCATGTGACGAGAGATCTGGATGCGAGTATTTTTACGGATCCGCCGCTTGCAAAAAAGGTTGCGCAGCATTTCAAAAAGGCAGGGATCCGGATGCTGAGTTCCGTTTTTTTTGTGGATGAGCATGGCAGATATGAAATTCATGTAACGGTAAAAAGTGAGAAGGGAAACTGTATCCCAACCAGAAAAGCGGCAGAGCTTTTATCAGTATGTACTAAGAGAAGGATGTGCCCGGCTCAGAACGAGAGGCAGGTTCTGGGACAGGAGTATGAAACTATTGTATGTGTGGAAGGACCGGGATATTATGTGCTGCAGGGTGTAGCAAAAATGGGAAAAAACGGACAAAAGATATCTGGTGACAGTTTTCTTATGAAGACACTTCCGGGTGGAAAAGAGGCGGCAATTTTGTCAGACGGAATGGGATCTGGTGAGAGAGCGCTACAGGAAAGCGGGATGCTGGTAGAAATGCTGGAAGAGCTTCTTGGAGCAGGATTTCCTGTGGAAACTGCACTTTCCATGATCAATACGGCTCTTGTTATGGGACGGGAAGAGGTTCGCTTTTCTACGGTTGATATGAGCATTTTTGATCTCTATAATGGAAAATGTGAGTTTGTAAAAGCAGGAGCGGCAGTGACATTTCTGCGGACTAAAGACGGGGTGGAGCATATCCGTTCGGAAAGTCTTCCGCTGGGGGTAATCCAGAGACAGCAAAGTGAAAAGGAAACCAGACAGTTGGAATCCGGAGATGTGGTGGTCATGGTATCGGACGGGATCCTGGATGCGCTTCCGGCAGGAGAGCAGGAGCATTTACTGGATCTGATGATTGGGGGAAGTCCGCTGGAGAATCCGGAGGAACTGGCGAATTATATTCTGGATAAGGTGCTGGAGCTGGCGGCCGGAAAAGCAGGAGATGATATGACAGTCCTTGTGGCGGGAATCTGGAAGATGTGTTACAGTAGATAAAAGACGAGAGGAATTTACCATGTTAGAAAAAGTAGAGAACTATATCAGGCAGTGGAAGATGCTTGAAAAAGGAGATAAAGTTGTCGTTGGTCTTTCCGGAGGGGCAGATTCTGTATGCCTTTTTCTGATACTGGAAGAGCTGCGAAAAAAGATCGGATTTGAGATCCTTGCGGTACACGTGAATCACGGGATCCGTGGGGAAGAGGCAAAAGCTGATGAAGAATTTGTAAAGACACTGTGTGAGAAAAAAGAAATCCCATGCAGGAGTGTTTCGGTGGATATTCCGAAAATGGCAGTGGAATACAGGATGTCAGAAGAAGAGGCGGGAAGGACTGCACGAAGGGAAATATTTGAGCAGGCAGCGGAAGAATGGGGAGGAACAAGGATCGCACTGGCACATCATCAGGATGACAATGCAGAGACATTTTTCCTGCATCTGGCCCGCGGCAGCGGACTTCGGGGACTCGGCGGTATATATCCGGTAAATGGGATGTATATACGGCCGCTTCTTTGCGTGGGGAGAAAAGAGATCGAGGATTATCTGAAAGGACGGGAGATGCCTTACTGCATTGATGCGACAAATATGGAAGATGCATATATGCGAAACCGCATCCGTAACCATGTGATTCCGTATTTTAAAGAAAATATCAATGAAAAAACCGTGGAGCATATGAACCGGTCTATGGATCAGCTTAGGGAGATCTGGGATTATATGGAACGGCAGACAGAAAGTGCATATCAGATCTGTACTGACCAAAATGGAGAAAAAATCTGCATCCATGCAGATGCATATCACCGACAGGAACGGCTGATCCGGAAAATGATTCTCCGGAAAGCATTGGCATTGGTGGCAGAACATGAAAAAGATCTGGAGCAGGTTCATGTAGAAAAGCTGGAGGGACTGTTTGAAAAGCAGGTTGGAAAAAGACTGGATCTTCCTTATGGGGTCTGTGCATGCAGAACCTATGAAGGGATTGAACTGAAGCGGAAAAAGAAGGACACGGAATTGGCAGAAGAAGAGAAAAATCTGGATCTGAAGCAGGTTTCGGGAAAGATATCTTACGGGAAATGGGAAATTTCCTACCGTATTTTTGAAAAAGAAGAATGCAGATGCCAGATCCCGAAAAAAACGTACACGAAATGGTTTGATTATGGTATAATAAAACAGAGTGTCGCTGTACGCACCAGAAGGGCTGGCGATTTTATTGTAATTGATGAAAGCGGAGGAAGGCAGAAGCTGAAATCCTATTTTATCAATAAAAAAATACCAGTGGCAGAACGTGCCGGAATTCCTCTGATCGCAGAGGGAAGCGAGATTTTATGGATTGTGGGCTGCCGGCAGAGCAAGGCATACCAGGTGACAGAGCAGACAACGAAAATATTAGAAATTACGATAAATGGAGGTACCTTAAATGGCCGAGAAAGTGAAAATGTTAATTCCGGAAGAAGAAGTAAATGCCAGAATTGAAGAACTTGGAAAAAAAATCAGTGAAGAATATGCGGGAAAGCAGGTTCATCTGATCTGTGTTTTAAAGGGTGGAGTGTTCTTTATGTGTGAACTGGCAAAAAGGATTACAGTGCCGGTAACAATGGACTTTATGAGTGTCAGCAGCTATGGTGACGGAACCCAGTCCAGTGGAATCGTTAAGATTGCAAAAGATCTGGATGAGTCTCTGGAAGGAAAAGACGTAATTGTTGTTGAGGATATCGTAGATTCAGGACGTACTCTTTATTATCTGCTTGACATCCTTCGGAAGAGAGGACCGAAGAGCATGAAGCTTTGTACACTTCTTGACAAACCGGATCGTCGTGTGCGCGACGTACATGTAGATTATGTCGGATTTAATATTCCGGATGAATTTGTGGTAGGATTCGGTCTGGATTATGCACAAAAATATAGAAACTTACCGTACATCGGAAGTGTAGAGATGTAACAGGTGGAAGGAGCAGGTTTTGAATAATAATAAGACAAGAGGAATCAGTGGTCTTTCGATTCTGCTCTGTGTTCTGGTGCTGGCAGGTGTGTACTGGTTTATGAGCCAGTCGGGTGTGCAGCAGACAGCATACACGTATCAGGATTTTCAGAAAGATCTGAAAAAAGAGAAGGTAGAAAGTGTAGAGGTCAAGCAGAACAAAGTCGCACCGACCGGGACACTGAAGATCCGGCTGAAGAATGATGATATCGAACAGCTTCATGTATCCGATGTCAACAGTGCAGAGGATCTGCTTGAATCTTATGACATTTCCTACAGTGTGGACAATGTCCCGCAGGACAGCTGGATGTCAACAACACTGGTTCCGATCATATTGATGGCAGGTATCATGGTATTTGTTGTGATGATGATGAATCGTCAGGGCGGATCGAATGCAAAAGCGATGAACTTCGGAAAGAGCAGGGCAAAGATGAGCACGCAGGAAGAAAACCATGTGACGTTTGCGCAGGTTGCCGGACTGCAGGAAGAAAAGGAAGAGCTTGCAGAGATCGTGGATTTCCTCAAGAGCCCCGGGAAGTATACGCAGGTAGGAGCCAGAATCCCTAAAGGTGTCCTTCTTGAAGGACCTCCGGGAACAGGTAAGACGCTTCTTGCAAGAGCAATTGCGGGAGAAGCAGGTGTCCCGTTCTTTACCATTTCAGGCTCTGATTTTGTGGAGATGTTTGTCGGTGTCGGAGCATCCCGTGTAAGAGATCTTTTCGAGGATGCTAAGAAAAATGCACCTTGTATTATTTTTATCGATGAGATCGATGCCGTGGCAAGACGTCGTGGAACCGGTATGGGCGGCGGACATGATGAGAGAGAGCAGACGCTGAACCAACTCCTCGTAGAGATGGATGGTTTTGGCGCGAATGAAGGAATCATCGTACTTGCAGCAACCAACCGTGTCGATATTCTTGATCCGGCGATCTTAAGACCGGGACGTTTTGACCGTAAAGTCATGGTCGGCAGACCGGATGTAAAGGGACGCCTGGAAATCCTTCAGGTTCATGCCAAGGGCAAACCGCTCGGGGATGATGTGGATCTGGAACAGGTTGCGAGAACAACGGCAGGATTTACCGGAGCTGATCTGGAAAATCTTCTGAATGAGGCTGCGATCCTTGCAGCAAAGGATGGAAGAGTGTATCTGCAACAGGAGGATATCCGCAGAGCATTTGTAAAAGTCGGAATCGGTGCAGAGAAGAAGAGTCGTGTAATTTCTGATAAAGAGAAGAAGATCACTGCATTCCATGAAGCAGGACATGCCATCTTATTCCATGTACTTCCGGATGTAGGACCGGTGTACAGCGTGTCGATCATTCCTACCGGTGTAGGGGCAGCCGGATATACGATGCCGCTTCCTGAAAAGGATGAGATGTTCAATACCAAAGGAAAGATGTTGCAGGATATTACCGTATCACTAGGTGGACGTGTGGCAGAAGAGCTGATCTTTGATGATATTACAACCGGGGCATCCCAGGATATCAAGCAGGCAACAGCATACGCCAAATCCATGGTAACGAAGTTCGGTATGTCGGAAGCACTTGGTCTTGTAAGCTATGGAGATGATAATGATGAAGTATTTATCGGAAGAGATTTTGGTCATACCTCCAGAGGTTATGGTGAACAGGTTGCTACAACGATCGACAGTGAAGTGAAGCGGATCATTGATGAATGTTATGACCGTGCAAAGACCATTATTAAAGAGCATGAAGCTGTTCTTTATAAATGTGCAGATCTGCTTCTTGAAAAAGAGAAGATTACAAGAGAAGAATTTGAAGCATTATTTGAAGAATAGAGGCTAGATTATGAAAAAAGAAGCATTGTTTTGTGATGGAACAGAGGCGTATGTGAGTCCGCCGGAACCGGAGGCAGGAGATGAACTTCAGTTGTGGTTCCGTACAGCAGCTCACGACGTAGATGAAGTCTATCTGGAAAACCGCGAACTATGCATTCCAATGAACAAAGTAATCTCAAATAAGGCATTTGACTTTTATGAAGTGAAATACAAATTAGAAGATAAACCATTCCGGTATCATTTTAAGATCAGATCAGGAAATGAGATCTGCTACTATAACAAATGGGGAGCAGAGAGCAAACTTGTGGATTATTATGATTTTAAAATCGTGCCGGGCTTTACGGCACCGGATTGGGCAAAAGGAGCGGTCATGTATCAGATTTATACAGACCGCTTCTGTAACGGCGACCCGGATAATGATGTACAGACGGGAGAGTACTTTTATATTGGAGAACAGGTTCAGCATGTAGATGACTGGTACCGGGATCCGCAGCCGATGGATGTACGGGAATTTTACGGAGGAGATATCCAGGGGATCATTGATAAACTGGATTACCTGCATGGACTTGGAGTAGAAGTTGTCTATTGTAATCCACTATTTGTATCACCATCTAATCATAAATATGACACACAGGATTACGATTATATTGATCCGCATGTCGGTAAAATTGAAGTCGATGAAGGAAGGCTTCTAGATCCGGGAGAAAATAACAATATCCATGCGGACCGTTACCGGACAAGAACTACCAGAAAAGAGAATCTGGAAGCAAGTAACCGGCTGTTCATCAAGCTGGTAGAAGAACTCCATAAGAGGGGAATGCGAATCATCATTGACGGCGTCTTCAACCATTGTGGTTCTTTCAATAAATGGCTGGACAGAGAGCTGATCTACGAGAGCGCCGATGGTTACGAAGTAGGTGCTTTTGTGTCACCGAAGAGTCCGTACCGGAATTATTTTCTATTTCACCGTACCGGGGAGAATGAATGGCCGGGCAATGGAAGCTATGACGGCTGGTGGGGACACGATACGCTGCCAAAGCTGAATTATGAAGATTCAAAAGAGCTGGAAGAGTATGTTCTTGGTATCGCAAAGAAATGGGTTTCACCGCCGTATAATGTAGACGGCTGGAGACTGGATGTTGCGGCAGACCTTGGAAGAAGCAATGAGTACAATCATGAATTTTGGAAGAAATTTCGTAAGGCAGTAAAAGAAGCAAATCCACATGCACTGATCCTTGCCGAGCACTATGGAGATCCGAGTGACTGGCTGCAGGGCGATGAATGGGACAGCGTTATGAATTACGATGCATTTATGGAGCCGGTCACCTGGTTTCTGACCGGGATGGAGAAACACAGTGATGAATATCGCGACGATCTTCTCGGAAATGCAGACCATTTTATGAATGCGATGAAGCATCATATGGCAAATATGATGACACCGTCACTTCAGACGGCGATGAACCAGTTGTCAAACCATGACCATTCCCGTTTCCTGACGCGTACCAACCATAAGGTTGGCCGTGTGGGACAGCTTGGGTCGCGTGCGGCAGAAGAAGGGGTAAGCCTTGCAGTTATGCGGGAAGCGATCATCATGCAGATGACCTGGCCGGGAGCACCGACCCTTTATTATGGAGACGAAGCAGGACTTTGTGGTTTCACGGATCCGGATAACCGGAGAACTTATCCGTGGGGAAGAGAAAACCGGGATCTGATTAATTTCTACCGTGAGATGATCCAAATCCACAGAAAGTCTCTGGCTCTCAGAAAGGGATCAATCAAGATGCTGAAAGCAGAACCGGATCTTCTGGCCTATGGAAGATTCTGGGGGAATGAGCAGATCGTGGTTATTATCAATAATTCCGATCATCTGAAGGAAGTAAGGGTTCCGGTATGGCAGGCAGAAGTTGCCGAAGGACATAATATGGCGCGAGTGATGTATTCTTATGAAGATGGGTATATTGGAGAATTCGAAGAGTATATCGTGAAAGAGGGAAATATTTCACTGATGATGGGTAAGAAATCGGCGATCGTGCTGAAGAATAAGAAGTGGTAGAATGATAAAGGTAGTACAAGACGTCCGCCGGGCGAACCTCGGAAAGTCTGATGACTTTCCTCAGGCGCGTAGCCGCTCATTAAAATAAAAAGATACAGGCTCTGAAATGCAAGGATTGCAGCGGATGTAGAATGCTAAAGGTAGTACAAGACGTCCGCCGGGCGAACCTCGGAAAGTCAGGCGACGTTCCTCAGTCGCGTAGCCGCTCATTAAAATAAAAAGATACAGCCTCTGAAATGCAAGGATTGCAGGGGATGTAGAATGATAAAGGTAGTACAAGACGTCCGCCGGGCGAACC